>CAZLGB010000028.1:0-24212 GCA_964558825.1 uncultured Intrasporangiaceae bacterium | reverse complement strand
TAACCAAGAACCTCAAAGGATCACCCCCGTACACCACGACCCTGGACTTGACCGCGTTTACACATCGCAGCGATCTGGCGTAATCCAGTGGCGGGGCCAACCCCGGCACCAGCGGTGAGATGGCATTGCCTCGCTAGCTAGCGGGTGATCTGCATGACGACGGCCTTGGGCTCGGTGAAGAACTCCCGGCTGAAGTTGCCACCCTCGCGCCCGACACCGCTGTCACCGACGCCACCAAAGGGCGTGCGCAGGTCGCGGATGAAGAAGCAGTTGACCCACACCGTGCCGGCGCGCAGGGCGGAGGCGACCCGGTGGGCGCGAGAGAGATTCTCGGTGAAGAGCATCGCGTTGAGCCCATAGCGGGTGTCATTGGCCAGGGCGACCGCCTCGGCCTCGGTCGAGAATCGGTTGACCACGCAGACCGGCCCGAAGATCTCCTCGCAATAGGGCGCGGCGTCGAGCCCGAGCCCGTCGATGATCGTCGGACGCACGACCCACGACCCGTCGTCGGCGACGCCACCGGTGAGGAAGCGCCCGCCCAGCTCGCGAGCCGAGTCGATATAGGACACGACCTTGTCGAAGTGCCGCTTGGACGCCAGCGAGGAAAACTTCGTCGCCGCGTCGAAAGGGTCACCGATGGTCAGTGCCTCGGCCGCCTGCACGAAGCGCGCGAGGAACTCGTCATAGATCCGCTCGTGGACAAAGAGGCGCGACCCGGCCAGGCAGATCTGCCCGGCATTGCGGAAGATCGCCTCGACGGCCCAATAGACCGCGTTGTCGAGGTCGGCATCCTCGAAGACGATGTTGGCGCCCTTGCCGCCCAGCTCCAGCGAAACCGGCGCCAAATGCGTTGCGGCAGAGGCCATCACCATCTTGCCGGTCGTCGACGAGCCGGTGAAGGTCACCCGGTCGACCCGCTCGTCACCGGTCAAGGACGATCCCGCCGGCGCGCCATGCCCGTTGAGCACGTTGAGCACGCCGGGCGGCATACCCGACTCGAGCGCGAGGCGACCGAGCAGCGTGACCGACGCGGGGGTGTCCTCCGACGGCTTGATGATGCACGTGTTGCCCCAGGCGATCGCGGGCGCGATCTTCCACGAGGCCATCATCAGCGGGAAGTTCCACGGGCTGATCGCCGCGACGACGCCCGCCGGCCCGAACTCGCTGTAGGTGTGGTGCCCCGAGTCCATCGGGAAAACCTCGCCGACGTGGTCGCGCTGGTGGTCGGCGAAGAAGCGGAAGTTCCACACCGACCGGGCGACGTCGTGCTTGGCCTGCTCGAAGGGCTTGGCCATGTTGGTCGAGTCCATCCGCGCGAGGTCGTCGGTGCGCGCCTCCATGAGGTCGGCCAGGCGATGGATCGCCGCCGCGCGCGCCGCCCGCCCCATGCGCGGCCACGGGCCCTCGTCGAAGGCCGTCCGAGCACTCGTCACCGCACGCTTGGCGTCCTCGGCCGAGCCCTCCGCGGCCTGCGCCCACACCTCGCGGCGCCACGGATTCCACACGTCGAAGCGCTGACCGTCGGCGCTCTCGACCTCTTCGCCGTCGATGATGTGCCCGAAGAACTGCAGCTCGCTCATGTGCGTCGCCTTGGTCTCGTGGTGGGAAATCAGGGGGTATGCCGTGCGCTCACCTGCGGGGTGACGGCGGGTATGCCGTGCGCTCGCCGGAGCGGCTCAGCTCATGGCGGGGGAGCGGCGCCCTGGTCGGGAGCGCCCGAGCGGGGGGCAGTCGAGCCCGATCCGCCGTCGGCGGCCGACGCCTCAAGTGCCGTAGCGGCCGCCTTGGCGGCATTGCGCTCGGCAATGGTCACGTCTCCAGCCGACCAGTGCGTCGCGGGCACCTCACGGATGACGACCCGCACCGTGTCCAGGGGCGCGCCGATCGCCTCGACCGCGGCATATGTGAGCTTGGACATCAGCGCGCGCAACTGCTCGGGGGTGCGCCCCTGCGCGAGCGTCACTTCGATGAGCGGCACGCAGATCACGCCCCTCCGTTGAGGAAGACCGAGCCGAGATTGGTGAAGTGCATGGCGACCGAGGCGCCGGGCGGGGAGAAGACCGCGTCGGTCATCCCGCCGGTCAGCACGATCCAGCCGGCCTCGATGGCATGCCCACGCGCAGCGAGGTCGTTGGCCGCGAGAGCGAGTGCCTCACCCGGGTGACCCTGCACGGCGGCACCGGTCGCCGAGTCGACGACGACCCCGTCGAGCTCGACGAGCACGGCCTCGAGCGAGAGATCCAGGGCCGAGGGCGGCAGCCCGATCGGGCCGGTGACGAATGCCCCCGAAGAGGCATTGTCAGCGGCGACATCGCCGGCGCGGAAGGAGAAGTCGCGATAGCGCGAGTCGATGATCTCGGCTCCGCCCCAGACGGATTCGACCGCCGACATGGCCTGGGCGCAGGTGACGCCGGGGCCCTCGAGCCGGTCGCCCATGACGAAGACGAGCTCCGGCTCGATGCGCGGGTGGATGAGCTTGTCCTGGGGCACCGGGTCGCCGACCGGCAGGATCATCGCGTCGGTGAGCCAGGCGACGAAGGGGAAGTGCACGCCCATCCGCTGCTGCTTGGCCCGTGAGGTGAGCCCGAGCTTGACGCCGATGAGCCGCTCGCCGCGGTCGAGCCGCTTGGCGAGATTGCGGTCCTGGATCTCATAGCCAGTGGCCAGGTCGAGCTCGGGCCACTCGTCGGTGAAGCGCACCCGGTCGCGCCGGTCGGCCTCGCAGGCGAGCAGCTCGTCGCCCACCGTGTCGATCGTCCAGCCACCGCGAGGCATCGCGCCGACCTTGCGCCGCGCCATCTACCGCACCCCCATCCCGGCCAGGTCGCCCAGCTCCTGCTCCTCGCGCAGCTGCAGGGCGATGTCGATGATCATGTCCTCTTGCCCACCGACATAACCGTATTCGCCGACCTTCTGCAGGATCGCGTGGGCCGGCACGCCATAGCGCTCCGCCGCCCGCTCGGCGTGCAGGAGGAAGGACGAATAGACACCGGCATACCCCTGGGTGATCGACGCGCGATCCATCCACGGCAGGCGCGGGATGAAGGGACGCACGACGTCCTCGGCGGCCGAGAGCACCTCGCCGAGGTCGACCCCGGTGCGGATGCCCATCCGCTCGAAGGTCGCGGCGAGCACCTCGGTGGGGGAGTTGCCCGCCCCGGCCCCCAGCGCACAGAGGGCGCCGTCGATCTGCTTGGCGCCCGCCTGGTAGGCGAGCACCGAGTTGGCGATGCCGAGGCTGAGGTTCTGGTGCCCGTGGAAGCCGACCTGCGCGCCGGAGCGGCCGATCTCCGCGATGACCGCCTCGATGCGCTCCTGCGCGTCGGACAGCACGAGGGCACCGGCGGAGTCGACGACATAGACGCACTGCGCGCCGGCGTCGACCATGATGCGGGCCTGCTCGGCGAGCTTGGCCGGTGAGGCGCGGTGGCTGAGCATGAGGAAGCCCACCGTCTCCATGCCGAGGCGCCGCGCCTCGCCGAAATGCTGGATCGAGACATCGGCCTCGGTGCAGTGGGTGGCGATGCGGGCGACCGAGGCCCCGGCGTCGTGCGCCTTGCGCAGGTGATGGACGGTCGCCAGCCCGGGGAGCATGAGGATGGCGATCTTGGCCTGGGTGGCCTCGTCGACGGCCGCCCGGATGAGCTGGAACTCGTCGACCAGGCTGAAGCCGTAGTTGAAGCTCGACCCGCCCAAGCCGTCGCCGTGCGAGACCTCGATGACCTGCACACCAGCGGCGTCGAGGGCGTGGACGACGCCGCGCACCTGCTCCTCGGTGAATTGGTGCGCCATCGCGTGCGAGCCGTCGCGCAGCGTCGAGTCGGTGATGCGCAGATCGCGCTCGCCGCCGCCGGCGGGCGTCGCGGAGCGCACCTCGGCCTCGCTCGGCGGGGCGGTGACGACGGGGGCGTCCTCGGGGCGGATGGTCATGTCGCCCATGGTCAGACTCCAACCTTCGCGTCGGTCGTGATCGGGTCGGCGAGCTCGCCGAGGTCCTCGGAGGATTTCCACGAGGTGGCGACGCCGAGGCGGTGGGCGATCATCAGGTCGCCGACCCGGGCGGCGGCCGAGGTGATGATGTCGAGATTGCCGGCATAGTCGGGTAGATAGTCGCCGCGTCCCTTGACCTCGATGGGGATGAAGACGCGGGCTTGGTCCTTCCACGCCGGGCGGGCGTGGTCGAACTGCGGCTCGGCCCGCAGGTGATAGCCGGGCACGTATTCCTGCACGCGGGCGACCATGGCGTGGATCGACTCCAGCAGCCGGTCCTGCAGGGCACCGGCCTCCCCCGCCTCGGCGGGGATGGCGCAGAAGACCGAGTTGCGCATCATGAGCGGTGGCTCGACCGGGTTGAGGATGATGATCGCCTTGCCGGTGGCGGCGCCGCCGACCTTGACGACGGCATCGGAGGTCGTCTCGGTGAATTCGTCGATATTGGCCCGCGTGCCCGGCCCGGCCGACTTGCTCGAGACCGAGGCGACGATCTCGGCATACGGCACGGGGACGACGCTCGAGACGGCGTTGACCATGGGGATGGTCGCCTGCCCGCCGCAGGTGATCATGTTGACGTTGACCGCGTCGAGGTTGAATTCGAGGTTGATCGGCGGGCACAGATAGGGCCCGACGGCCGCGGGGGTGAGGTCGACGGCGAGTATGCCGGCGGCGGCATAGCGCGGCGCGTTGGCCTCGTGTGCCTTGGCCGAGGTGCACTCGAAGACGATGTCGGGCACCTCGTCCTGGGCGAGCAGCCAGTCGACGCCCTCGGCGCTCGCCTTGAGACCGACCGAGGCCGCGCGGCGCAGCCCGTCGGACGCCGGGTCGACGCCGATCATGTAGCGCGGCTCGATGATCTCGCTGCGGCGCATGAGCTTGAACATCAGGTCGGTGCCGATGTTGCCCGGGCCGACGATCGCGGCGATGCCCTTGCGTGTGGATGCCATGCGGGTCACTCCTTGCCAAAGCGTGCGGTCACCGAGCCGAGCCCGGCGAAGGTGGCGGTGAAGGTGTCGCCGGCCGCGACCGGAGCCATGGCGCACACCGACCCGGGCAGCACGACGTGTCCCGCCTCGAGGGTGATGCCGCGAGCCCCGACCGTATTGGCCAGCCAGACAAGCGAATTGAGCGGGCTGCCGAGCACGGCCCCACCCGCACCAGTGCCGACGAGGACACCATTGCGGTGGAAGGTCGCGCCGGCGAGGCGCAGGTCGACCTCGCCGGGCTTGGTCGGTGTCGAGCCGAGCACCACGGCGCCCGAGGACGCATTGTCGGCGATGGTGTCGTAGAGGGCGATCTTCCAGTCGCGGATGCGGCTGTCGACGATCTCCAACGCCGGCACGACGAAGTCGATCGCCGCGAGCGCCTCGTGGACGGTCACCCCGGGGCCGCGCAGCGGGCGGCCGAGGACGAAGCCGATCTCCGGCTCGATCCGCGGCTGCACGAAGCGGCTCACCGGGATCGGCATGTGCTCGAGATAGAAGAAGTCGTCGAGCAGGTGCCCGTAGTCGGGCTCGCGCACGCCGAGCAGGTTTTGCATCGCCGCACTGGTGAGCCCGACCTTGTGGCCCTGCACGGTGCGCCCCTGCGCGAGGAAGGCCTCGATCTGGGCGAGTTGCACGGCATACGCGTCGTCGAGGGTCATCGCGTCGTAGGTGGCCGTGAGCGGCGCGATCGGCTCGCGCGTGGCGTATGCCGTGAGCAGCGCGCTCGCGGCCGCGGCGCGGTCGTTGGGATCCACGACGGGTCTCCTTCGGGGCAGGCGGCCAAGCTCGGGAGGTACCCGAGACGTTAGGGGAGGGCGTGTTGGGCGCGGATGCGACGTTCCGCTCCCGGGAACGGCTCAGCCGCCCTGGGCGATGGCGATCCGACGTGACCCGGCGACGAGCAACGGCAGCAGCCGCTCGACCTTGGGCGCGACGAGCTCGGTCGGCCCGAAGAAGGACAGCGCGGCAACCGCGACGCGGTTGACGATGACCGGCACGGCAACCGACGAGGCGCCCTCGAAGGTCTCGTTGGTGGAGGCGGCATAACCGTCCTTGCGGGTGGCCTCGATGACCCGGTCCCAGTCGGCGAGGGTCCGCACGGTGCGGCCGACCCGGGGCGGGAAGCCGGCGGCGACGCGCGCGGCATACGCCTGGGGGTTGAAGGCGGCGATGACCTTCCCCGAGCTCGTGCAGTGCGCGGGGAAACGCCGTCCGCTGTGCCCGAGGAAGCGCAACCCGGTCGTCGACTCCAGCCGCTCGACGAAGACGACGTCGGGGCCGTCGACGACCGAGAGATTGACGGTGAGGCCGGTCGCCTCGGCGAGCTGGCGCATCGTCGGCATGGCGACATGGCGCAGCTGGTGGCGGGCCTGGGCGAGCTGGCCGAGCTCGATGAGGTGCAGTCCGAGCCGGTAGAGGCCCGAGGACTGGTCCTGCTCGACCAGGCCGCGGGTGGCGAGCGTCTGCAGCAACCGGTGTGCCGTCGACTTGGCGATGCCCAGGCGCCGGGCGATGTCGCTGACGCCGAGCTCGCCGTCGAGCGCGAAGCATTCGAGCACGTCGAGGGCGCTGCCGACCGACTTGAGCGAGCCGCGTTCGGTCTGGCTGTGCTGGCGTTTGGGGGTCGAGGCGCACCACAACTCGCCGGACGGCGACGGGGCGGGCGGACGCTGCTGCGGCAAGGACATCGCGACACCTTCGGCCAGGCGCCGGCTCGTCCCGGCGTCGTGAGGAGCGTGCCCCGGGGGGTATCGTTCCGGCAAGCGAGCCGTTCCACTCACCGAAACGGAGTGCGTATGCCGTCCGCGTCGCCCCCCGGGGGGTCCGGCCCGAAGCCGCCGGACTCGGTGCTCGGACGGGTGATGGCGGTGCTCACGGCCTTCGATGCCGACACCCCGGTGCTGACCCTGGCCGAGTTGTCGCGCCGCTGCGGGCTGCCCAAGCCGACCGTGCACCGCATGGCCGTGGAGCTGTGCGAGGAGCGCCTGCTGCGCCGCGACGAGGCGGGGCGCTATCTGCTCGGCCTGCGTCTGTTCGAGCTGGGCGAGCTGGTGCCCCAACACCGCACCCTGAGGGAGGCCGCGCTGCCGCTCATGGAGGACTTGCGCGAGGCGACCCGCAGCCGGATCCACTTGGCCGTGCTCGACGGGGTCGACGTGCTCTATGTCGAGATCCTCGGCATCGCCGACGTCGGCGTGCCCTCGCGCACCGGCGGCCGACTGCCGGCCCATGCGACCGGGGTCGGCAAGGTCATCCTCGCCTATTCGCCGCCGGACGTCGTCCGGGCCCGCATCGAGGCCGGGCTGCCGCGGCTCACCGCGCGGACCATCACCCGCGAGGACGCCTTCATGGCCGAGCTGCGCAAGATCCGCACCGTGGGCATGGCCCTGGACATGGGAGAGAACACCCCCGGGCTCAGTTGTGTCGCCGCGCCGGTCTACGGCTCCGACCGCAAGATCCGCGCCGCGTTGTCGGTGACCGGACGGACCGAGCGG
This sequence comes from uncultured Intrasporangiaceae bacterium, assembly GCA_964558825.1. Lineage (GTDB taxonomy): Bacteria > Actinomycetota > Actinomycetes > Actinomycetales > Dermatophilaceae > Phosphoribacter. The sequence goes on along the minus strand of CAZLGB010000028.1, from coordinate 16,738 downwards.
CTCGAGCCCGGCGCCGTGGGTCCGGCGGTCCGCACTGCTGCCTTCGCGCTCACCCGCGAGCTGCGCTCCAGCGGCCTCTAGGGCCTCTCTCACCGTGTGGAGTATGCCGGCGGACCGGCCGGGCGGCTCCTGACCAACCGCCCGGCGGCCCGACCGGAGGCTCAGCTGCCCGGGTCGGCTGCGCCGAGGAAGTTGGCGACCAGCTCGTTGAAGGCAGCCGCGTGCTCGATCTGGGTCCAGTGGCCACAGCGGCCGAAGACGTGCAGGCGGGAGTCGTCGAGCCAGTCGAGCAGCGTGAGCGAGTTGTGCAGGGGGATGACCTTGTCGTCACGCCCGTGGATGACGAGCGCCGGGGCGGAGATCGCGCGAATTGCACTCTCGGGCAACGCCATCGCGTCGACCCACCGCTGCCGCGGCGCCGGGAACATCGCTGCGAACTGCTGCTGTATGCCGGGCCGGTTGGCCGCGGCATACCTCATCCGCACGAGCTCGTCGGTGACGAGAGCGGGGTCGTAGGCGAAGACCTCGCGCATGAGCCGGCCCATGGTCGCCTCGGACGGCTGGTAACCCCAGACGGCGTCGAGTCCCTCGGTGAGCTCGAACGGCACGCCCACCGAGCCCATGAGCACGAGCCGGCGCACCCGCTGGGGATGGTGGACGGCGAGGGCGAGGGCCATCGAGCCGCCGAAGGAGTTGCCGACGACGTCGACTCGCTCGAGCTCGAGTGCATCGAGCAGCCCGACGATCTGCTCGAGCCAGGCCTCGCGGGTGAACGAATAACCCGGCGGGACAGTCGAATATCCAAAGCCCGCGAGATCAGGTGCGACGAGCCGGAAGCGGTCCTGCAGCGCGCTGATGCTCAGCCGCCAGTTGGCCCACGCGCTGACGCCCGGTCCGGATCCGTGCAACAGCAGCACAGGGGCGCCGCTGCCGAGATCGTGATGATTGGTCGTCACGACACCTGTCGAGATCGACTGTCCCACCTCGGGATTGGCCTGGCTCATGGGCAAACCTCCTGCAGCACTGCGTCGTCAGCGCTTGATGAGCGGCGAGCGGACCGCACTGTCGGACCGGTCGCTTTCGTTGAAGAACTCCTCGCGATAGATGTCGCGCGGGAAGAGCCGCTTGGCCATGAGGGTCTTGAGCGCAGCCTCGACCATCAGCGGGGGACCGCAGAGATAGCCCTTGCACCCGCCGAGCGAGGCGTGGTCGGCGGCAATGACGTCGGTGACCAGGCCATAGCCATAGCGAGCCGGGTCGTCGCCCGCCGCGGCCACCTGCTCGGCCGTCTCCTCGGACAGGCACGGCCGATAGGTGAACTGCTCGAATTGCGCTGCCAGAGTGGAGAACTCCTCTACGTCATAGAGCCACTCGCGGCTGCGGGCGCCCTGATAGAGAGTCATCCCACCGGCATACGCGCCGGCCTCGAGGCCGTGGCGGATCATCGCCTTAATCGGTGCGAGCCCGGTGCCTCCCGCGACGAAGACAGCGTGGGCGTCCTGCCCGGTGTGCAGGACGAAGCGCCCATACGGACCGGACACGGCGAGGTGATCGCCGACCGCAAGGTCTTTGAAGACCCACCCGTCGGTGCCCCGGCCGCCCGGCACGAGGCGCACGTGGAACTCGAGCCTCCGCTGCTGCGAGGGTGGGGAGGCGATCGACCACGTGCGGTCGACCTCGGGCCGGCCGTCTGCCGCCGGCACGACGAAGCGCAGATACTGCCCGGCGTTGAAAGCCATGTCGCGGTCGAGCTCGATCACCAAACGCACTGTGTCGCGGGCGATTTCGGTGCGCTCGACAAGCGTGGCCGTGTAGTCCGCGACCGGGTGGACGGGCAGATCCTCGTCGATGTCGAGGTCGGCCTCGATGGTGACGTCCGAGCGGGGGCGGGCGCAGCAGGTCAGCAGCTTGCCCTCCTCGCGCTCGAAATCCATCAGCGCGAAGGAGCTCGCCTCACCGTGGTCGACCTCTCCGTCGAGCATCTCGCACTTGCACGTGGCACAGGTGCCGTGGGTGCACGAGTGGGGCAGCCACACCCCCGCCCGCAGGCAGGCGTCGAGGATCGGTTGGTCCTCGCGGCATTCCACCGTGCGCCCGAGCGGCTCGACGGTGATGGTCCAGGTCTGGGTCATGGCTGCGGTCGTCCTTGCGGAAAGGGGAGGAGGCTGGCTGGGCGGGCGGTGCGGGCGGCCGACCAGTGGAGTATGCCGTCAGAGGGGGAGACGGCATACCCCACCGCTGACCTGCGCTGAGAGCGGAGGGGGAGTCGCGCTCAGGCCGGGGTCTTGAAGCCGAGCACCCCCTTGTGGGTCAGCCCCAGCTCGGCGAGGGAGACCTCCGCCGATGGGGTGACCGGGTGCTCTTCGCGGCCGTTCCCGAGGAACCACTCGAATTGCTGCCAGCCCTTGGAGGCGTCGAAGTCGGGGTCCTCGGCGTGATAGGGCACGAAGAGGGCCTCCCAGAAGGCGCCGAACGGCATACCCGCAGGTGCTCGGAAGGTCGCCGCGGCGACGAACCACGGGTTGCCCTTCCACCAGATGTGCACGAGCAGGTCGTCGCCGTAAAGGGATTGGGCCGAGCGGCTCGGGATGTCGTAGGTCCCGATCGAGCGGACCGGGGGCGGGGTGATGGTGTCCTGGAGGGTCATCTCAGTGCTCCTGTCCTGCGGCCGAGCCGCTCGCGTCAGCTGGGCTTGCGTCGGCTAGGCCATGCCACTCAAGCCAGTGCTGGTGGTCGATGCTGCCGAGGTATTCGCCGCCGTCACCCGGCTGCATCTTGTACCAAGCGAGCACGTCGGGGATCGTCGCGCCACCGCAATTGCCCTGGTAGATCTGGTGAACGGGCAGCCAGGCCTGGCGATACTTGATCGGCTCGTGGTCGAAGATGTACTGGCAGCCGTCGGAGCAGAAGTTGTAACGCTCGCCCTCGTAGATCGACTCGCGCTGACACTGGATGAAGGGCTCGTCGGCCTCGGTGAAGCCCATGGGGATCTGGCACACCTGGCACAGCTGCGGCAAGCCCCGGATGAAGTGACGCCCGCCTGCCGCGACATTGCGTCGCTCCTTCTCCCACAGCGTCTTGTAGACGGGGAAGGTGTCGGGATACTCCTTCTCCAGCCACTCCATCGTCTCGTCGGTGGGGATGCTCGTCGTGAAGGCCGCCGCGTGGCTGAACTGGTAGAGGATCCAATAGGCCTGGTGCGACAGGTAATCCTTCTCCTGGATCGCCTTGTCGACGTGCTTGGGCGGGGTGATGCCGTAATAGGCGAGGTCCTGGAAGAGTCCGCCGAGCATCTGCTGCTCGAAGTAGAGCTCGAAGGCCTCCTTCCACGACATGACCTTGCGCGGCAGCATGTAGTCGAGCATCTGAGCGACGAGGGCGAGCAGGCGGTAACCGCGCCAGAACCACTTGTCCAGCCAGTACTGCACGATCGGGACGTTCTTCTCGTCCTGCTCGAGGAGGAACTTGATCGCCTCGAGCCCGAGGGTCATATGCCGTGACTCGTCCGACTGCGCGGAGAAGCCGAAGGTCATCGTCGGCAGGTCGCCGTTGAAGGATGCGCCCGACATGAACGGCACGAACAGCAGGTTGGTCAGCAGGTATTCGAACGAGAACCCGATGGCGATGAGCCACTCGAAGGGGCCGGCCGACAGGGCGTCCTCGAAGAAGGACTTGGGCACCGAGAGATACCAGACCCGGTCGTGCATGTGCGGGAAGCTGTGGAAGCCCGAGTAGTACTTGTTGTAGTTGGCCAGCGTGTGAATCTCGGTCTGCGCGTGGCGGATCTCGTCGAGGCTCTGGCAGAGTGACGCGAAGCGCGGCCCCGGACCGTTGAGGTGGCGAGCAAGCAGCGCGAAGTTGCGGTGGGCGTTGTACTCGTTGACCGGGATGCCCTGCATGAAGACCTTCATGGCATTGAGATACGAGGCATCGGTCAGCGAGAGGTGGCCCTGGCTCTGCGCAAAGCCGTCGAGCACGGCATACAGCCGCTTGTCCTTCTCGGCCTGGTATTTGGCGTAGGCATCGACGGTGAGCCGGAAGGGGTCCTCCCACTTGCTCCAGTCGTGGATGGTGATGCCCTCGAAGGTCGTCAGTGGGAACATCTCCTCACCGGAGACGTAGGACGGGTCCCAATCGAGGTCGCGGGTGAGGGCCGAATAGCGGTCCTTCATGCTCAGCTTGCGCGGAGCCTTCGGTGCGATGGTCATGTCAGTCCTTCGGTATTCCGGGTCAATGGGAAGCGGAGAACTTCGCGTGGCGTCGGGGTCCCCGCGACGTCGCGGAGGTGGGGACGAGCGGAGTACTTCGTGGGGTGACTCAGTGGTCCCAGGCGATGAGGATCTGGTCGTCGTCCCACTCCTTGATGTGCCCGAAGTAGGAGATGATCGCGAGCTGGAACTCGTGGGTCTCCCACTCGCGCCCGAGGCGATCCTCCACGGAGCTGCGGTTGATGACGAGCTGGCCGGGGGCCTGCACCCGGACCAGACCCGGCATATGGCGCACCGAGGCTTCGGGGTTGTCGGCCTCGATCGCCTCGATGACCGCGCGATTGCTCTCGCTCTCCTGGATGTCGACGCCCACGGGGCGCTCGGCGGCGGAGACGTTCATGTGCTCAGCTCTCCTTCGTGATGCCGAGGGCGACGTATGCCGCCCGCGCCTGCTCGATGGCCGTGTCGAGGGCCGTGGTGGTCCCGGCCGCGACGAGGGAGTCGACGGCGGCGGCAACGGGTGCGAGGGCGGCGCGGGTCGTCGCGAGGGTGCGCTCGACCACATCCGCGAGGTGGGCCCTGTTGGCCGCGCCGTGCTCGGGGTCGGCGGCCCAGGCCTTGTAGAGCGCGTCGAGCCAGCGGCGCTGGTCGGTGAACCACCCCGACAGGTGCTGGGCGACGAGGCTGTAGGACCCCGCGCCGCCGGCGAGAGCCGCGTCATCGAGGTGCGTGTAGAGGATCTGGTAGATCACTCGGTCGGTGACATCGAGAGCGACCAGCCCTGTGCCCCAGTCCTTTTCGACGAGCATCTGCTCGACATGCTTGCGCAGCGGCTGCCAGGTGTCGTCCTCCAGCCAGGCGGTCTTGGCGACGCCGAGGTTGTCGGCGGTCCCGCCACCGAAGGAGATCCCGACCCGGCTGAGGATCTGCGCGTTGCCGATCCGGTCGAAGGACGAGTAGATGCAGCATTGGGTGATCGACGTGCCCCAACCGAAGCGGGCGGCATGCGCACAGATCATCTGCGCGGCGGCCTCGTAGTGGCGCAGCGGCAACAGCACGCTCTGCACGACCCCGTGCCACGCGTCGGGCAGCCGGTCGAACATCCCGCGCTTCTCGAGGTAGTCCAGCGTCGAGCCGAAGGCCTCGTGCAGGTCGGCCCGGCTCGTGACATAGGGCATGTAGAAGTACTGGCGCGGGTCGAGGTAGCTGTATTCGTCGCTCAGCTTGAGCACGCTGAAGTCGGGGGAGTAGATCTCCTTGTCCGGCGCCCACAGCGGCTTGTAGTGGAAGTTGGTCTTGCCCTGCAGGTCGATCGTGCCCTCGAGATAGCGCGAGGCGGGCTTGTCGCCATAGCGGTCGACGATGTGTTGGAAGGTCCTTCGGGTGGGCTCGATCACCTGCGTACGCAGCTCGATCTGCACGGTCACTCCTTAGCTTTGCCTGACCAGCGTGCCGGTCACAGGTGGACGGGGTGGTGGGGGACTTCCGACTCGACGAGCAGTCGGATGAGCAGGTCGGGGACGGCATCCGGCCCCTCGAGCTCGTGCGGCAGCTCCGACTCGAATCCGTCGCCGACGAGCAGGCCGTATGCCGTGCCGTCGGCGAAGGTCATCGAGCAGCGGGCCGCCCGACCTCGATAGCCGACCCGGAAGGCCAGCTCGCTCGGGAGGATCTCGTCGACGAGGGACAGGTGGTCGTCGGCGTGGGGGAGCACGGCGTTGGCCTCGCAGACGAGCTGCTCGGCGAGGGCCCGGATGGCGACCTGGCGGTCGGCACCGGTGCTAGTGGCGATCTTCTGGCTGATCCGGGTCAACGGCATGGGGGCCAGCGGTTCGCCGACCTGCTCGGGGTCGGCGCCGACGATCTCGGCGACGCGCACCATGAAGGGCGTCATGGCTCTCCTGCTCGGGTCGGTGTCGGGCCAGTGGGTGGGCGCAGCGCGGTCAGTGGATGGCCGTCGCGTCGATGGCCGCAGCTGCCGCCGACGCGACGGCCTTGTCCTCGTGGGCGCTGGCGCCGGACACGCCGACAGCACCGACGAGCTCTCCGTGGACCCGGATCGGCACGCCTCCCGCAAAGGCGGCGACCCGGCCACGCTGGGCGATCCCCTCGCGCACGGCGTCCTCGCCCGCCAGTGCGGCATACAACTCGTCGCTCGGGACGCCCTCGAAGGCCGCCACCGTCCACGCCTTGTCCTGGGCGATCTGCCCCGATGCGGCGAACGCCCCGTCCATGCGGGCGAAGGCCAGCAGTCCCCCTGCGGGGTCGGTCACCGCGATGTTGACCCGCACCCGCAGCTCGTCCGCGTGGGCGAGTCCCGCCTGCAGGGCCGTCATCGCTGCGGCGAGGGTGATGCTCGAGGTGCTGCGCAGTTGCTCAGTCATGGCGTCTCCCGGTGTCTCCCAAGGTTTTCGGGCGCACGAGAGCGCGGGACGGCGGCACGGTCGGGAGGGGCCCCGACCGTGCCGGCCCGAGGTCAGTGCGTGAGAAGTCCCGGGAAAGCCGGGCGGGTCGATCAGGTGTGGACGGTGGTGAAGCGCTCGTTGATCTCGCGGGCGTGGTAGAAGATGCCCTTGGCGATCTGGTCGGGCGTCCACTTGTTGGTCGGACGGTCACGGTATGCCGGGTAGCCGCCGGCGAACACCTCGTTGCGGTTGCCCGACGGGTCGAAGAAGTAGATGGTCTGGCCGCGGGTGATCCCGTGGCGGGTGGGGCCGATGTCGATCGGGACGTCGTCCATCGTCATGATGTCTGCGGCGCGGCCGACTTCGTTCCAGTCCTGCAGCTTGAAGGCGAAGTGGTGCAGCTTGGCCTGCGGGCCCTCGAGGACGGCGATCTGATGGATCTGGTTGTTGCAGGTCAGCCAGGTCGCGATGTAGTGCGCGTCGTCGTCGTTGAGGTCGGTCTGCACCCGCTCGGTCGGGAAGTAGTCGAAGACCTTGACGAACGTGTCCTCCATCTGGCGCACGTCCTCGGCGAGGATGAGCGCGTGGTCGAGGGCCGGCACGCCGACGCCGACGAGGTGGCGCGGGAAGGCGTCCGGGTTGTGGGTGCCGACCTCGGTGCCGACCATGGTCGCCTCGTGGTAGACCTCGAAGACGTGCTCCGACGGAGACGTGAAGCGGATGCCGTCACCGATCTCCGGGTTCTCGCCCTTGGACATCCGCTCGACGGTGAGGCCGAAGTCGCGAGCCCGCTTCTCGATCTTGTCGATGTCCTCGGAGTACTCGACCTTGAAGCCGAACTTGATGACCCCGACCCCGCCCTCCTCGATGACGACCGAGTGGTGGTCCCACTCGTCCCAGCCCTTGAAGAAGACCCGGCCGTCCTGCTCCAGGGTCTGATAGAGCCCCAGCGTGTTGGCGTAGTGGTTCTTGGCCTCCGCCAGGTCGGTGACGCGCGCGTGCACGTAACCCATGCGCATGACTGCCATTGCGTTACTCCTTGGTCGTGGTGCCGGGTGCCAGAGCGGCCTGAGCGCTCGAGGCCGCGTGGGCCTCGGCGCGCAGGCGCGCCTTCTCGTTGAGCTGGCGCAGGAAGGGGTTGATCACTCGAGCGCTCTCGCCACGGAACTCGATGCTGAGATCCGTCTGCGGGACCGCGCGGCAGGTCAGACAGGTCCCGTCACCGAGCTCCGCCTCGGTGAGCACCGTGTCCGCGATGGGACGGTTGTAGGTGAATTCGCCGGAACGGCAGTCGACCTTGCAGATCGCGCAGCCGCCACGCCGGCAGCCGACCGTGTAGGAGTATCCGGCCTTGAACAGACCGCCGAGCACGGTCTCGCCGGGCTCGAGGAAGATCTCCTCGCCCGAGGGCTGGATGGTCACGGTCGGCACTGGCGCTCCCTTGCGTGCAGTGTGACGGCGGTCGGGTGACAACGGGGTATGCCGTTCAGCACAGACTGTCGCTTCGGACCTCCCACTCGGACCACAGGTGTTCCCCGATGCGGAACGGCGTGACCGGGGCCACACTCCATGATCTCCCGATGTGATTCAACACTCAATGACCGGGGACCATCGGCCCATGCCCGGCATATCCACAGCCGGCGCACAGTAGGGGAGTCAACAACACAGCACCGACCCGGCCCTGCCGGACAAAGGGAGCACAACTCCGATGCGTAAGACCCTCGACAGGCTCATTTCCTGGACTGGCCTCATCATGGCCGCCGTCCTGCTCGTCGCCGGCGGGTTGCTCACGTGGGCGAGCAACTTCGTTGCCGACAACGTGCGCCAGCAGCTGGCCGACCAGCACATCACCATGCCCGCAGGCGCCGCCATCGAGGACCCGCTCATCAAGCCCTACCTGACCGAGTTCGCGGGCCAGCCGATGGAGACCGGCGACCAGGCCAAGGCCTACGCCGACCACTACATCCTCGTGCACATGAACAAGTCCTCCAACGGCCAGACCTACTCCGAGGTCTCCGCGGCATACAACAAGCTCAAGGCCGACAAGACCGCCGACCCGGCCGAGGTGACCAAGCTCGGTGACCTGCGCGAGACGCTCTTCATGGGCTCGACCCTGCGTGGCCTGCTGCTCAACGCCTACGCCTTCGGCACCATCGGCAAGATCGCCATGTATGCCGCTTGGGCCGCCTTCGCCGCCGCCGCTGCCTTCCTCGTCCTGGGCCTGCTCGGCCTGCGGCACGCCGCCAAGGTCGGCGCGCTGACCCCGGCCACCGTCAAGGCCACGACGACCGTCTGACCAGCGCCCCGCAGCGCACGCCGGCGCCCCCTGCCTCAACGGCAGGGGGCGCCGGTGCGTTGTGCCGCCACGCGTTGACGAGGGACACGGCCCCCGCGACGGACCAGTTGGTGTCGTCATTCGAGGCCTAGGCGACACGAAATGGTCCGTCACGATGACGGAAGGGCCTGGTCAGTCCGCCGGTGGGCGACCGCGCCGAGGCAGGGGGCCGGCCTCCCGGGGCAGCCGTCCGGCGGCCGCGAGGGCTTCGCGCAGGAGCAACTCGACCTGGGCGTTGGCGCTGCGCAGCTCGTCGGCAGCCCACCGCGACAGCGCGGCGTGCACGGCCGGATCGAGCCGCAGCAGCAGGGCGTGCCGCTCCGGCTTGGCTGGCCGGCTTGGGGTGTCGCCCGGGTGGGAGGTCATCGTCGCGTCGATCGACTCGCGGCTCAGTGGTAGAGGGTCCCGGCGTTGACGACCGGCGAGGCCTTGGCTTCGCTGCAGAGCACGACGAGCAGGTTGGAGACCATCGCGGCCTTGCGCTCGTCGTCGAGCACGACGATGTCCTGGCTCTCCAGTCGCTGCAGCGCCATCTCGACCATGCCGACGGCGCCGTCGACGATGCGCGAGCGCGCCGCGATGATGGCCGAGGCCTGCTGGCGTTGGAGCATCGCCTGGGCGATCTCGGGGGAGTAGGCCAGGTGGCTGATGCGCACCTCGAGGATCTCGACGCCGGCGACGCGCACGCGCTCGGCGACCTCGCCGGCGAGTTGCGCGCTGACGACATCGGTGGAGCCGCGCAGCGAGGTGCCCTTGCCGTCGGGGTCGTCATAGGGGTGGCTCGTCGCGACGTGGCGCAGCGCAGCCTCCGACTGGACCTTGACGAAGTTGCCATAGGACTCGACGGCGAAGGTCGCCTTGGCCGTGTCGGCCACCTGCCACACGACGATGGCGGCGATCTCGACCGGGTTGCCCTCGGCGTCGTTGACCTTGAGCGCGCTGGTCTCGAAGTTGTTGACCCGCACCGAGACATTGCGCTTGGTCGTCAGCGGCAGCAGCATCGACAGGCCGGTGCGCCGGGCGGTGCCGACATAGCGACCGAAGAACTGCACGACCTTGGTCTGTCCGGGCTGGATGACCATGAGCGAGCTGGCCACGAGCGCAGCCAGCAGCAGGGCGAGGCCGATGAGCAGGACGTCACCGGCGGCAGGGTTCTTCACCCCGGAGCCGGCCAGGGATGCGATGCGCCAGCCGGCGAAGGCGACGAGCGCGATGGCGACGAAGAGGGCGACGAAGCCGTCGACCGCGAAAGCTGGCCGCTCGCTGATGGTCACCCGTGCCCCCAGGTGCCCGACCGGCGCGGTCGCCGGCGGGAGGGCGGTCGGATCGATGGTGGGGGTGGGCGTGGTGTTGCTCATGGCTGCCTCCGGAAGGGGTCACTCAATGTGACATCTAAGTGATATCACATTTGTGAGACGCCGGCGGGGGTATGCCGGTTCCCTCCTCGGCTGCTCAGTTGTCGCGTTGCGGGCTGGTGACGCGCAGCGGATCGACGCGCCCTGGACCTGGTCCGTGAATCGCGGCCTGCCACGTCGAGGTCAACACGACCGGGCGCCAGGAGGCACCTCATCTCGAAGCGGACCCAGCAGGTGCACCGAGGCCTCGCCGACCCGGCGACGCCCACCGTCTACCGCTCCCACGCGGCACGTCACCTGGAGGCGCGCGCCAAGGCCCCGCCGACCCGACACCCGCCGCCGACCCGGCCCGATCCTGCGAACGGCCTGACGAGAGACAAGAACTGCTCTTGTGGGGAGTTCTTCGGCGGGCAGCGTGGGGATCGGCCCGGGTAACTGCTCACGTGGGGAGTTGTTGGGCCGACTGCGTAGGGATCGGCCCCCAGCGCGGAGATCGACCGGGCTAACTGCCCATGGGGCGGAGTTGCGCGCAGATCGTGGACGGCCGGGAGGTATGCCGGTTCCCTCCTCGGTGGGACGGGTCACTCAGCGCGGCTCGAGGACGAAGATCGGAAACACCCGATCGGTGTGCACGGCATACCTCGCATAGTCGGGGAAGGCCGCGCATGCCCGCTCCCACCACACGGCACGCTCGTCGCCCTGCACCTCACGCGCGCGGGCGGCCGAGGTCGTCACGCCGTCCTGCACGGTGACGTCGGGGTGGGCCCGAAGGTTGGCGACCCACAAGGGGTCGGTCGGGGCTCCGCCGCGGCTGCCGACGGCGGCATACACGCCCTCGCGCTCGATGCGCATGACCGGCACCAGCCGCACGGCACCGCTGCGCGCCCCACGCATGGTGATGAGCACGACCGGCCGGTCTCCAACGGTGACCCCGTCGGTGTCGCCCTGGGCGAGGATGCGCTCGACCTGCTCGCGGACCCAGCCGGTGGGGCTGGGCAGGTAGTCATCCGGGGGCGACGTGCTCACTCGTGCAGTCTCCCAGACGGGGGTGACCAAGGACCCATCCGCGCCGGAGGGAGCGACTTAGCATCGGTGGACGTTGCCTGGGGAGCCGAGCGAAGGAGGCAGACACCAATGTCAGTCGAAGACCAGTCCCAGCCGTCGGAGCGCCCCGGACATTCCGTCGTCGTCGACGGGGACTTCACCTACTCGACGTCGATGTTCACGCCGAGCGAGCAGACCCTCGAGGAGCTGCGCAATCGCATGCTCGTCGAGCAGGAGAGCGACGACGCCAAGCTGCGCTACATCCCCGGCGAGCCGCTCGACCCCGATCCGGTCGCCTGGCGGCAGAACTACCCCTATCGCAAGAAGCTCAAGGTCGAGGAATACGAGGCGACCAAGCGGCTGCTGCAGATCGAGTTGCTCAAGCTGCAAAAGCACGTCAAGGACGAGGGCGACAAGATCGTCGTCGTCTTCGAGGGGCGCGACGCGGCCGGCAAGGGCGGCGCGATCAAGCGCTTCATGGAGCATCTCAACCCCCGGGGTGCCCGGGTCGTCGCGCTGGAGAAGCCGACCGAGCAGGAGCGCACCCAGTGGTACTTCCAGCGCTACGTTGTCCATATGCCGCATGCCGGCGAGATCGTCCTCATGGACCGGTCCTGGTATAACCGCGCGGGCGTCGAGCGGGTCATGGGCTTTTGCTCTCCGGCTGAATATCTCGAATTCCTGCGCCAGGCACCGCCTTTCGAGCGGATGCTCATCGGCTCAGGGGTGCACCTGGTCAAGCTGTGGTTCTCGGTGGGCCGCGCCGAGCAGTTCCGCCGCTTCGAGCGACGCAAGATCGACCCGGTGCGCCAGTGGAAGCTCAGCCCCACCGACATGGCCAGCCTCGACAAGTGGGACGACTACACCCAGGCCAAGGAGGCGATGTTCTTCTACACCGACACCGTCGACGCGCCCTGGACGGTCATCAAGTCCAATGACAAGAAGCGCGCCCGGCTCGAGGCCATGCGCGTGCTGTTGTCGAGCATCGACTACCCCGGCAAGGACGTCGAGGTCGTCGGCGCGCCGGACCCGCTCATCGTCGGACGCCCGGAGCTGGTCTTCGACGAGGGGGAGCGCCCGATCCGCCCGCACCTCACGGTCTGAGCCACGCGGGCTCGCCACACGGCATACCTCGCGAGGCGTATGCCGTGCTGCGCCCGTCTGCGGCCCCGGTCAGGCCGGTGAGCCGCCAATGAGCCGACGCATGGCCTCCGCGGCCTGGCGGCCGAGCTCGCTGTCGGCATGAGGCGTGCCACCGCGGGCCATCCGTACCCCCGCCGTCACCGGCTCTTCACCGGGGAGGATCGCGCGGTGCCCGGCCCGCGCCGCTGACGCGATCTGCGTGTCGAGGCCAGCACGCCTGCGGCGCAACTGGATTGCCTCGGCGTGCTCGTCGGACGGCCAGACGCGATCGTCGCCTCCGACGACGAGGACCAGCTCGGGGAGGCGCTCGACGGGGATGCACGCGGCCTCGGCGGCATCCGGAGCCTTGCGACGAGAGGCTTGGTAGAGGCCCCGGTATTCAGGCGGATCGGTGGACGGCGCCCACTGCTGATCCAGCGGCACGAAGGCGAGCGCTCGGCCGTCCAGGCTCCAGTGCGAGGTCTGCGACCCGTCGGGGCGCACGCCCGCCCACACGACGTCGCTGGGGGCGAAGGCGACCACGGCGTCGACTCGACACGCGAGGGCGGCAGTGGCCAGCGCCGCCTCCGCCCCGAAGGACGTCCCGACGATCACCTGCCGGTCGGTCTCGCGGCGCAGCGCCTCGATCCGCGCGGCGAAGAGCTCGAGAGGGATCTCGGTCGGGCCGACGGGCTGCCCGGGCCCTGCGAACCACTGCACGCTCTCGGCCACGGCGCCGGTCTCGGCGATGAGTCGGGCGCGTTGGAGGTCGATGCGGCCGCTCGACCCTGCCAAGACCAGCACGCCCGTCGCCGCACCCGCCGCGGGGCTGAAACGCACGCCGGTGGGACCGTCCAGCGCCGTCTCGACGATCGCTGCCCCTGGCGCATCACCCATCCGACGAGGTCTTCCAGAGATTGATGCCCGACTCGACGGCGTGCCGGTCGATGGCCACGAGCTCGTCGGCCGTGAAATCCAGGCGCCTCGTCGCAGCGAGATTGGCCTCCAGCTGCGCGACGCTCGATGCGCCGATGAGCACCGAGGTCACTCGCGGGTCGCGCAGCGCCCACGACAAGGCGAGCTGGGCGAGGCTCTGCCCGCGCGCCGCGGCGAGCTTGTCGAGGGCACGCAGGTGGCGTCGCGCATCGGGGGTGATGAGCGCGGGGTCGAGCGATTTCCCTTGTGCCGCACGCGAACCCGCGGGTATGCCGCGCAGGTAGCGGTCGGTGAGCATGCCCTGGGCGAGCGGTGAGAAGGCGATGCAGCCGACGCCGAGCTCGCCGAGGGTCCCCAGCAGCTCCGGCTCGATCCAGCGGTTGAGCATCGAATAGGACGGCTGGTGGATGAGCAGTGGGGTGCCGAGCTCGCGCAGGATCGCGGCGGCCTCGCGGGTGCGCTCGGGGGAGTAGGACGAGATGCCGGCGTAGAGCGCGCGACCGGAGCGGACCGCCGTGTCGAGCGCCCCCATCGTCTCCTCGAGCGGAGTGCTCGGGTCGAAGCGGTGCGAGTAGAAGATGTCGACATAGTCGACGCCCATCCGGGCCAGCGACTGATCGAGCGAGGCGAGCACGTACTTGCGCGATCCGCCGCCTTGACCGTAGGGCCCCGGCCACATGTCATAGCCGGCCTTGGTCGAGAGGACGAGCTCGTCGCGATAGGGCCGCAGGTCACGGGCGAAGAGCGTGCCGAAGTTACGCTCGGCCGACCCATAGGGCGGGCCGTAGTTGTTGGCCAGGTCGATATGGGTCACCCCGAGGTCGAAGGCTCGGCGCAGGATCGCCTGCTGGCGCTCCAGTGGCACATCGTCGCCGAAGTTGTGCCAGAGCCCCAGCGAGACGGCGGGCAGGTCCAGCCCACTGCGCCCACATCGCCGGTAGGGCGTGTGCTCATAGCGATCGGGCGCAGCCCGGTATTCGTCGGCGTGGAAGGTCATGGGCCCCATCCTGCCGCCTCGGGCGACTCGGCAGGATCGGGCGCTCATCGCGTGACGGTCGGCGCCGCATGGCCGGGTCAGTGCTGGTGATGCGCTCCCATGCCCATCGGCAGCGGGGTCACCACGAAGGGACGCATCATCTCGTGGTCCTCGTGCTCGATGATGTGGCAGTGGTAGACGTAGCGACCCACGCGGTCGAAGCGGATCGCCACGGACACCAGCTGCCCCGGGTCCACGCGCAGGGTGTCCTTCCACCCGGTGATCTCGGCAGGCTCGAAGGCCCGGGCGGTGCCGGTCGGATCGGGGACCATCGGGCCACTGGTGGAGTGGGTCGCTTGGTCGTAGAGCGGCAGGCCATGCGCGTCGTCGAGGACGTATGCCGTGCCGGCGGCCCCCAGCGGCTGGAAGGTCGACTGGTGAATGTGCATGGGGTGGGTGTCCCCTGTGGTGTTGAGGAAGCGCCACACCTCCCACTTCCCGAGGGCGGGCATGATGCCGACCGCGTCGTAGAAGGACGAGCCCTTGGGTGAATAGCGCTGCGGCGCAGCATCATTGGGCAGTTGAATCTCGACAGTCCCCGACGGGTCGGGCGTGAGCTCGGTGAGCTGCAGGTGTCCCGGGGGATCGGACTCGGACAGCACGACGAGCCGGTGCTCGTGATCGCCCGGGAGCACCAGCTCCGCCGGGCGCGCTGGGTCGGGTCCGCTCGCGTGGTGGACGACCCGGCGGTACGCCGGGTTGAGCACCACGCCGGCCGCCAGGTCGTCCCACACCCGTCCCTTGACGTGCTGCTGCCCGGTCTGGACGTCCAGGCGCATGACCTGGGGGAAGGGGATCCGCTCGCCCGGTCGCGGGGTGACGAGATCGTCCGGGGCTGGGTCGCCCGAGAAGGGTGCCGCTGCCGAGTTGACGACATAGACATGGTGGCCGGCCAATCCGCGCAGGTCGACCAGCAGGTCGACCCGCTCGGCCGGAGCCAGGGTGATGCCGGCATCGTCGGCCAAGCGTGCCGCTCGCCAGAGCAGCCCGGCATCAGTGCCGATGACCAACACGCGCGAGTGGACCGGCATACCCTGCTGATCGAGCAGATGCAGCCGGAAGTGCCGGGCGTTGGAGCCGTTGTAGAGCCGCAGCCGGACCACACCGGCGCTCACCGGCAGCCGCGGCCACAGCGCGCCGTTGACCATGGTCAGCGGGCCGAAGAACTCAGCCGTCTCGTCGGTCGTCTTGTGCAGCAGGCGCAGCGTGCCGCAGTCGTCGACACCGAGATTGCGATCCTGCACGAGCAACACCACTTCGCCCGACTCGGCGGTCGTCGGCAGCCCGAGCGCTGCCTCCCGTGGATGGCGCACGAGATAGCCCCCGAAAAGCCCCGCCATGACGTGCAGCCGCGTGGCGTCCATCGCGTGGTCGTGATACCAGAGCGAGGCGCCGACCTTGGCAAGCCCCAGCTCGGCGTTGTCGTCGTCATTGGTGTAGTGACACCGTTGCACGCCGCCGGGAGCGACCATGTGGTCGGGCCAGCCGTCGGATTCGGGCCCGACATGGCCGCCATGCACGTGGGTGACCAGCCAGCCGACCGGCGCCGCCGCGAGGTCGGCGGGCGAGCCGGTGCCAGAGCCGACGTGGTTCTGCACCGAGTCGTCAGGGTCGTCCCCGGTCACCACCGAGGTGAGGAAGGGCAGCGCCTGGGTGGCCAGCTCGTTGCGCCATTGGATGCTGCACGGGCGTCCGGCACTCACCTCGAGCAGTGCGCCCGGCGATTGGGCCGGGCGGGTGCCTCGGCCATATCCCCAGACCGGCACAGGCGGCAGATGCGGATGGATCTCGGCCGAGGTCTCACGCACCGTCATGGTGGCGGCGTCGCCGACATAGGACGCGCGCGGCGCCTGGATGGGCGCGACGAAGGGCGCGATCGCTGGGCCACCCAGAGGGTTGTCCACACTGGCGAAGGCGCCAGCGAGCAGGTCGGTCTGCGCGGCCGCGGGGGCGTGGGTCATGGACATGCTTCCTCCCGAGTGTGGTCGGGGGGAGGAGCTCTGCCGCACCTGTTCTGATACGCACCCCGCGAGGATTTGCGCTGGGCGGTTCGGGCTCAGCGGTCGTCGAGCGACGCGATGTCGGCCCAGCAGGCCGTGCGTGCCGCCGCCGACCATGCTCGGGTCGGGCGTCCACGCCCCGGCACAGCGAGGGTCCACGATCAGAGACGGCAGTGTTACGGCATACGGTCGCTGTCTACGCTTCGGCGCAGGTCAAGAGTGTCAGTGTCAAGCCCCGGCTCGCTGACCGGCAACCCTTCCCTTCGCGATGGGGTGCCCCGGGTGAGGACCCGGCCG
>CAZLGB010000027.1:22779-24436 GCA_964558825.1 uncultured Intrasporangiaceae bacterium | reverse complement strand
CTGGATGGGGAGCCGCGCCGCCTCCTCCGCCGCCACCTGCGTCCGCACCGGCTCCGGCCGAGGGCGAGGGCGAGCAAGCCTGACCGGGCACCCGGCATACGGCTCGCAGGCGGGGTGGCTCAGGCGAGCGCGCAGGCCTGCTCGTATGCCGTGCCCATGAGGGCGAGCAACCGCCCGATGTCGGGGACGATCTCGGTGCACGAGCTGACGCCGACGTCGAGCTTGCCCTGGTAGCCCTGGATCGTCACGTTGACCCCGAGGCCGTCGGAGAGCGGCGGCATCGGATAGACGGCCGTGACGACCCGCCCGGCGACACCGAAGAGGTCCTTGCCCATCGGCACGTTGGACACCAGCGTGTTGAAGGGCAGCCGCACGACGTCGAGGGCGTGGACCCGGGTGACCAGGGAGTTCATCGGGCCGAGGGCCGGAGCGAGCAGCCGGGTCACCACTGCGAGGGCGCTCTCGCCGACGGCCGGCGCGGCCTTGGCGGCGACCATCGCGTCGCGGGCTGCGAGCAGACGGGCTGTCGGATCAGCCAAGTGCGTGGGAATCTCGCACAGCGACAAGGCGATTCGATTGGCGCCGCTCGGGTCGTCGCTGAGATGTCGGACCGACATCGGCACGAGGGCCACGAGCGGCCGATCGGGCAGTGCCTCATGTTGGAGCAGCCATTCGCGGATGCCCGCGGCCGTGGCGGCGTGGACGACGTCGTTGACGGTCACGCCGAGCCGGGTGCGCACGGGCTTGCTCGCGGCGAGGTCCCAAGAGTCGTAGGCCCAACTGCGGTGCGGTCCGAGGGCGCGGTTGAAGGGGGTGGAAGGGGCGGTCGGGACCCCGACGTTCTCCAGCCACCCGGTGACCCGGACCGGATCGGTGACCAGCTCGCGTGCCGCGGTCCAGGTCGAGCCGGCCGCCCATCGGCCCAGACCCCAGGCTCCGCGGGCCACCATGTCCGCCGTGCCCGGCGCCGGGTCCGGATGCCACATCCGGCGCGGCTCGGGCGGGGTGCCGAAGAGCGTGTGGAGGATGTCGCGCAGCCGGGCGCCGTCGGCGATCGCGTGATGGACCTTGACGAGCACGGCATACTCGCGGCCGCGGCGTAGCAGGTGAGCCTCCCACAGCGGGTGGTCGCGGTCGAGCCGCGCCATGGCCAGCTGAGCGACGGCGCCCTCGAAGCCCTCCCGCCCGACCTCGCGCTCGCGCACGTGATGCTCGAGGTCGAAGTCGACGTCGTCGATCCACCACGGCCGATCCAGGTGCAGCGGAGCGGTCTTGAGTCGTCGCCGCAGGATCGGCAGATGCGCGAGGCGAGTGTCGATCTGGGCTCGCAACCCGCCGAGGGTGACCGGCCCGTCGAGGGGGAGCAGCAGGCAGACATTGCCCGTCGAGCGGGGAGTGTCCAGGGCGAGGTATGCCGCGTCCAGCGGCGTCAGCTGCTCCGGCCTCATCGGCGGCCTCCCTTCCCGTCGGCACCCTAGCCGCTGGGGCGGGGCGGGTGCCGGGCCAGGAGTCCTGGCCGAGTCGCCCTGCGCGCGGGGTCGCTTGGGGTCGTGGCCCGAGGAAGTGCTCGTGTGGGGAGTTGTTCGGGTGTCGGGGGTGCGGGGGCTCGAGGATGTGCTCGTGTGGGGAGTTGTTCGGGTGTCGGGGGTGCGGGGGC
>CAZLGB010000027.1:0-22679 GCA_964558825.1 uncultured Intrasporangiaceae bacterium | reverse complement strand
GGGCTCGAGGATGTGCTCGTGTGGGGAGTTGTTCGGGTGTCGGGGGTGCGGGGGCTCGAGGAAGTGCTCGTGTGGGGAGTTGTTCGGGTGTCGGGGGTGCGGGGGCCCGAGGAAGTGCTCATGTGGGGAGTTGTTCGGGTGTCGGGGGTGCGGGGGCCCGAGGAAGTGCTCATGTGGGGAGTTGTTCGGGTGGTCGGGGGTGCGGGGTCCCGAGAAGGTGCTCATGTGGGGAGTTGTTCGGGGCCACAGGGCTGAGGTGGCGGGTTGACGCCCCTGCGGCGCGGCCCGAGGCTTGGCGCATGTCATCAGCCACGACTCACCCCTGTGAGAGCTGCAGTATGCCGATCGAGTCCGGTCGCTATTGCGAACACTGCACCGACGCCAGCGGCAACCTGCAGTCCTTCGACGAGCGCTTCGCCGCGATGACCTCCTGGCAGGAGCGCCGCGATCCAAGCCCCGCACGCGAGCGCATCGAGGCTGACACCATCGCGTGGATGTCGACGATGCCGGCCTGGCGCGACCACCCCGAGGTGGTGGCCCGTCTCGGCAGCTGACTTTCGGGACTGCCCGGCCCCTGTGGAGGATAAGCCGACTCTGGTGGGAGCGTTATGCACCGTGCCGGTGCATAACGCTCCCACCAGAGCCGCCTGGCGAGTCATGTCACTGCCGGCCGTAGCAGCGCGCGGGCTGTCGGTCAGCGCCACATGCCTACGGCCGGGTGACTGCGGGGGCCCACCCGAGCGCCAGAAGCGGAGTCCAGCAGAGCGGTGTACTTCGGACCTGACTGAGCGCGGCCTGCAACGTCGGCGCGGCCACCAGGGTGGCGACCGGTGGGTAGCGACCGGTGGGTAGCGACCAGCAGGCGGCGACCGGCGGCGATAGCCAGATGGCGACCGGCAGGCGGCGACCGGCATACGGACCCCGGCGCGAGGCGCGCTCAGGCACGGGGTAGGGTGAGCGCCGTTAACTGACGTCCTTTAACCACCGTCCAGTGAGGCGGGGAAGGAGGTCCGCGTGGTTGCGCCAGAGGTGCCCCCGCAGACCCGGCCGGCAGGCCGAGTGGTCATGAGTTCCGGCGACATCTCCCGGGCATTGCGCCGGGTCGCCCACGAGATCCTCGAGCGAAACAAAGGCCCCGAAGGGCTCGTGCTCATCGGCATACCCTCGCGCGGCATCCCGCTGGCGCGTCGGCTCGCCGCGATGATCGCCGAGGTCGAGGGCGCCGACATCCCCGTCGGGTGGCTCGACGTGACGATGCACCGCGACGACCTGCGCCATCAGCCGACCCGTGCGGTGACGCCGACCAAGATCCCCGACGAGGGCATCGACGGCAAGGTCGTCGTCCTCGTCGACGACGTGCTCTACTCCGGGCGCACCATCCGCGCCGCGCTGGAGGCGGTGACCGAGCTCGGTCGCCCGCGCGCCGTGCGCCTGGCGGTCCTCGTCGACCGCGGCCACCGCGAGCTGCCCATCCGCGCCGACCACGTCGGCAAGAACCTGCCCACCTCGTCGTCCGAGCGGGTGCACGTGCGCCTCGCCGAGAGCGACGTCACCCCCGAGGGCCAGCCGTCGCACGACGAGGTCCGCATCTCCGGAGGCGATCGATGACCCGCAAGCACCTGCTCTCCTCGGCGGACCTGAGCCGCGACGAGGTCGAGCAGATCCTCACCACGGCCGAATCCATGCACGACGTGCAGCGCCGCGAGGTCAAGAAGCTGCCGACCCTGCGTGGCCGCACGGTCATCAACCTCTTCTTCGAGGACTCCACCCGCACCCGGTCCTCCTTCGAGATCGCCGGCAAGTGGATGTCGGCCGACACGATCAACATCACCGGCAAGGGCTCCTCGACCTCCAAGGGCGAGTCGCTGCGCGACACGGTCAAGACGATCTGCGCGATGTCGGTCGACGCCCTGGTCATCCGCCACAGCGCCTCGGGGGCCTGCCACCAGGTCGCCGGCTGGGTCGACGCGAGCATCATCAACGCGGGCGACGGCACCCACGAGCACCCCTCGCAGGCCCTGCTCGACGCCTACACCCTGCGCCACCGCCTCGGCGGCTCGCTCGACGGGCGGCATATCGCCATCGTCGGCGACCTCGCGCACTCGCGGGTCTTCCGCTCCAATGTCATCACCCTGGGCCGGCTCGGTGCCCGCGTCACGGTGGTCGCGCCGCCGACGCTCATGCCCAGTGGCATCGGCGACTGGTCGCGCGCCGAGGGCTTCGCGACGAGCTGGGATCTCGACGAGACCCTGTATGCCGGTCCGGCCGGCGAGCGCCCCGACGCCGTGATGATGCTGCGGGTGCAGCGCGAGCGGATGAGCGGGGGCTTCTTCCCGACCGAGCGCGAATACTCCGACGGCTATGGGCTCACCCGCGAGCGGCTCGAGCGGCTGTATGCCGATCGGCCCGACATCCCGATCCTGCACCCCGGCCCGATGAACCGCGGCCTGGAGATCTCGGCCGAGGCTGCCGACGCGACGAGCTCGGTCATCCTCGACCAGGTCTCGGCCGGTGTCGCCGTGCGGATGGCGATCCTCTATCACCTCCTCGCCGGCGAGGTGGGGGAGGCAGCATGAGCGAGTTGCTGCTGCGCGGAGCCCGCGTCCTGGGTCAGGACGCCGCCGACGTGCTCGTCCGCGACGGGGTCATCGTCGAGATCGGCTCTGTCGCAAAGGGATCCGGCAAGTCCTCAGGGGACGGCGCTCGTCGCACGGTTGATGCCGACGGCCTGGTGCTGCTGCCCGGCCTGGTCGACCTGCACACCCACCTGCGCGAGCCGGGCCGAGAGGACGCCGAGACGGTCGCCTCCGGGTCGGCTGCCGCGGCGGCGGGTGGCTTCACCGCCGTGCTCGCCATGGCCAACACCGACCCGGTCGTCGACACCGTCGAGGTCGCCGAGCGCGTGCTCGACCTGGGCCGCGCGGCGGGCCTGGTCGACGTGCAGCCGGTGGGCGCCGTGTCCAAGGGGTTGGCCGGCGAGGAGCTCGCCGAGCTCGGGCTGATGGCGCGCTCGCGGGCCCGCGTGCGGGTCTTCTCCGACGACGGCCGGTGCGTCCACGACGCCCGGCTGATGCGCCGGGCGCTCGACTACGTCAAGGCCTTCGACGGGGTGATCTCCCAGCACTCCCAGGACCCACGGCTGGCCGACGGCAAGGCCTGCTGCCACGAGGGCGAGCTCTCCGGCCGGCTCGGGCTGCCGGCCTGGCCCGCCGTCGCCGAGGAGATCATCGTCGCGCGCGACGTCCAGCTGGCCCGGCATACGGGATCGCGGGTGCACGTCGCCCACGTCTCCACCGCCGAGTCGGTCGAGGTCATCCGCTGGGCCAAGGCCAAGGGCATCGCGGTCACCGCCGAGGTCACCCCGCACCACCTGGCCCTTGGCACCGAGTTGCTCGTCAGCTATGACCCGGTCTTCAAGGTCAACCCGCCGTTGCGCCCCTCCGAGGACCAGCAGGCGCTGCGCGATGCCCTGGTCGAGGGCGTGATCGACTGTGTCGCAACGGATCACGCTCCACACGCCCGGCACGACAAGGAGCACGCCTTCCCCGACGCCGCCTTCGGGATGCTCGGGCTGGAGACCGCGCTCGGAGTCGTCGCCGACCTCTTCGTCCGCAGCGGACAGCTCTCCTGGGCCCAGCTCGCCGATCGGGTGTCGACCACCCCGGCGCGCATCGCCCGGCTCGAGGGGCACGGTCGCCCGATCGCCGTGGGCGAGGCGGCCAACCTCGTGCTCGTCGACCCCGACGCGACGTGGACGGTCGAGCGCGACGCCTCACGCAGCCGCTCGCGCAACAACCCGTGGCACGGGCGCACTCTGCCTGCCCCCGTCGTCGCGACCTTCCTGCGCGGGGAGGCCACCGCCTACCGCGGTCGCGTGCGCGGCCAGTTCGACCCTGAGGAGATTTCGTGACCTTGCTCGCCGACCGCGCGCCCGCCGCGCTGGTCCTCGAGGACGGGCGGGCGTTCATCGGCCAGGCCTACGGCGCCGAGGGGGAGACCTTCGGCGAGGCGGTCTTCTCCACCGGCATGACCGGCTATCAGGAGACGCTGACCGACCCGAGCTATCACCGTCAGGTTGTCGTCATGACCGCGCCCCACGTCGGCAACACCGGGTGGAACGACGAGGACGACGAGTCTCGGCGCATCTGGGTCGCCGGCTATGTCGTGCGCGACCCCGCGCTGCGTCCGTCCAACTGGCGCTCCACGACCACGCTCGAGGACGAGTTGCGTCGCCAGGGGGTCGTCGGGATCTGCGGGATCGACACTCGCGCCCTCACCCGCCATCTGCGTGAGCGCGGAGCCATGCGCGTGGGCATCTTCAGCGGCGCAGCGTATGCCGCCAACTCCGCCGAGTTGGTCGCGCGGGTCCGCCAGGCCCCCGAGATGTCGGGCGCCGAGCTGGCCTCGCAGGTGTCGACCACCGAGCCCTATGTCGTTGCGGCACAGGGGGAGCGACGTTTCACCGTCGCGGCGATCGACCTCGGCATCAAGGGGATGACGCCGGCGCTCATGGCGCGCGAGGGCATCGAGGTGCACGTCCTGCCGGCCACGGCGACCATCGAGGATGTCCTCGCCGTGCCGAGTGCGGGGAGCGCCGGCCGGCCGGGTCCCGACGGGGTCTTCTTCTCCAACGGCCCCGGCGACCCGGCGACCGCCGACCTCACCCTGATGCACGCCGTGCTCGAGCGACGCATCCCCTTCTTCGGCATCTGCTTCGGCAACCAGCTGCTCGGGCGGGCCCTCGGCTTCGGCACTTACAAGCTCAAATACGGCCACCGTGGGATCAACCAGCCGGTCATGGACCGCACGACGGGCAAGGTCGAGGTGACCGCGCACAACCACGGGTTCGCGGTCGACGCGCCGATCAAGCACGACTCGCAGACGCCCTACGGCCGCGTGCGGGTGTCGCACGTCTGCCTCAACGACGACGTCGTCGAGGGGCTCGAGTGCTTCGACTTGCCGGCCTTCTCGGTGCAGTACCACCCCGAGGCTGCGGCCGGCCCGCACGATGCGGCATACCTCTTCGAAAGGTTCACCGAGCTGATGGAGCGGCGACGCGCGAGCGAGCACAACCAGATGGCGGCCCACTGATGCCCAAGCGTGAGGACATCACCAGCGTTCTGGTCATCGGCTCCGGACCGATCGTCATCGGGCAGGCGTGCGAGTTCGACTACTCGGGCACCCAGGCCTGCCGGGTGCTGCGCGAGGAGGGCATCCGGGTCGTCCTGGTCAACTCCAACCCCGCGACGATCATGACCGACCCGGAGTTCGCCGACGCGACCTATGTCGAGCCGATTACGCCGGAGGTCATCGAGGCGATCATCGCCAAGGAGCGCCCCGATGCGGTGCTCGCGACCCTGGGTGGCCAGACGGCCCTCAACGCCGCCATGGCTCTGCACGAGCGCGGCGTGCTCGAGCGCTACAACTGCCCGCTCATCGGCGCCAACGTCGAGGCGATCCGCCTCGGCGAGGACCGGCAGCTCTTCAAGGGGGTCGTCGAGCGCTGCGGCGCCGAGGTCGCCCGCTCGATCATCGCCCACACGATGGACGAATGCATCGCTGCCGCAGCCGAATTGGGCTATCCAATGGTGGTCCGGCCCTCCTTCACCATGGGCGGTCTTGGCTCGGGCTTCGCCTATGACGAGACCGAGCTGCGGCGCATCGCCGGCGCCGGCCTGCAGGCCAGCCCGACCACCGAGGTGCTGCTCGAGGAGTCGATCCTCGGGTGGAAGGAGTTCGAGCTCGAGGTCATGCGCGACCACGCCGACAATGTCGTCGTCGTCTGCTCCATCGAGAACCTCGACCCCATGGGCGTGCACACCGGCGACTCGATCACCGTCGCCCCGGCGCTCACCCTGACCGACCGCGAATACCAGCGGCTGCGCGACATCGGCATCGCCGTCATCCGTGAGGTCGGCGTCGACACCGGCGGCTGCAACATCCAGTTCGCGGTCAACCCGCGCGACGGCCGCATCATCGTCATCGAGATGAACCCGCGGGTGAGCCGCTCCAGCGCCCTCGCGTCCAAGGCCACCGGGTTCCCGATCGCCAAGATCGCCGCCAAGATGGCCATCGGCTACACCCTCGACGAGGTGCCCAACGACATCACCCGCGAGACCCCGGCGAGCTTCGAGCCCACCCTCGACTACATCGTCGTCAAGGTGCCGCGGTTCGCCTTCGAGAAGTTCCCGGCCGCCGACCCGACGCTGACGACGACGATGAAGTCGGTCGGCGAGGCGATGAGCCTCGGGCGCAACTTCACCGAGGCACTGCAGAAGGCGCTGCGCTCGATGGAGCGCAAGGAGGCCTCCTTCCACTGGGACGGCGAGACTCCCGATGCCGCGCAGACCGCGGCCCTGCTCGAGACGGCCAAGCGACCGACGGACGGGCGCATCGTCACCGTCCAGCAGGCCATGCGCGGCGGGGCAAGCGTCGAGGCCATCCACGCCGCCACCGGCATCGACCCGTGGTTCCTCGACCAGATCGCCCTCATCAACGAGGTCGCCGAGCAGGTCCGCGCCGCCGATCGACTGCGCCCCGAGTTGTTGACCCTGGCCAAGCGGCACGGCTTCTCCGACCGCCAGCTCGCCGGCCTGCGGGCCATGCCCGAGGCGGTCGTCCGCGGGGTGCGCCACGCCCTGGGCATCCACCCGGTCTTCAAGACCGTCGACACCTGCGCGGCCGAGTTCGCGGCCCAGACGCCCTATTACTACTCGTCCTACGACGAGGAGTCCGAGGTGCTCCCGCGCGAGCGGCCGGCCGTGCTCATCCTCGGCTCCGGCCCCAACCGCATCGGCCAGGGCGTGGAGTTCGACTACTCCTGCGTCCACGCCTCCTTCGCCCTGCGCGACGCGGGCTTTGACACGGTGATGGTCAACTGCAACCCCGAGACGGTCTCGACCGACTACGACACCTCCAGCCGGCTCTACTTCGAGCCGCTCACCCTCGAGGACGTCCTCGAGGTGTATGCCGCGGAGCTCGCCGCCGGTCCCATCGCCGGGGTCATCGTCCAGCTCGGCGGGCAGACCCCGCTCGGGCTGGCCCAGGCCCTCAAGGACGAGGGAGTGCCGGTGGTCGGCACGTCGCCCGAGGCGATCCACCTCGCCGAGGACCGCGGGGCCTTCGGTCGGGTGCTCACCGAGGCGCACCTGCCCGCGCCGCGCTATGGCACGGCATACAGCGCCGACGAGGCGGTCGCGGTCGCGGCCGACATCGGCTACCCGGTGCTTGTGCGGCCCTCCTATGTCCTCGGCGGGCGGGGCATGCAGATCGTCTACGACGACGACACCTTGCGCACCTATGTCGAGCGGGCGACCATCGCCTCGCCCGAGCACCCGATCCTCATCGACCGCTTCCTCGACGACGCCATCGAGATCGACGTCGACGTCCTCTACGACGGCACCGACCTCTATCTCGGCGGGGTCATGGAGCACATCGAGGAGGCCGGCATCCACTCCGGCGACAGCGCCTGCACGCTGCCTCCGGCCACCCTCGGGGCGGCCGAGATCGAGCGGGTGCGCGACTGCGCGCTGCGCTTGGCACGGGGGATCGGCGTCCGCGGGCTGATGAACGTCCAGTTCGCCCTCGCCCAAGACGTGCTCTACGTCCTCGAGGCCAATCCCCGCGCCTCTCGCACCGTGCCCTTCGTCGCCAAGGCGACCGGGGTGCCGCTGGCCAAGGCCGCCGCTCGGGTCATGCTCGGCGCGAGCATCCAGCAACTGCGCGACGAGGGAGTGCTGCCCCCCGCCGGCGACGGCGGCCTGCTGCCGCCCCACGCGCCCATGTCGGTCAAGGAGGCCGTGCTGCCCTTCGCCCGCTTCCGCACCGCGGAGGGGGAGATGGTCGACGCGCTGCTCGGCCCGGAGATGAAGTCCACCGGCGAGGTCATGGGCATCGACACCGACTTCGGCACGGCCTTCGCCAAGAGCCAGCTCGCGGCATACGGCGGGCTGCCAGACAGCGGGACGGTCTTCGTCTCGGTCGCCAACCGCGACAAGCGCGCCATGCTCTTCCCGGTGCGGGCCTTCGCCGAGCTCGGCTTCACGATCCTCGCCACGGCCGGCACCGCAGATGTGTTGCGCCGCAACGGGATCAAGGCGGAGGTCGTCCGCAAGATCACCGAGCGCGAGACCGAGGTCGCGGCCCCCGACGAGCGGACCATCGCCGAGCGGATCCGCGCCGGCGAGGTCGCCATGGTCGTCAACACCCCGACCGGTCAGAGCGCCCGCGCCGACGGCTATGCCATCCGCGCGGCCGCCATCGCCGCCGACGTCACCCTCATCACGACCGTGCAGGAGCTCGCGGCGGCGGTCCAGGGCATCGAGGCGATGCGCAACGCCCCGATCCGGGTCACCTCGCTGCAGGACCACGCCAAGGCGCTCGACCTCTACGGCGCCTCCCGATGAGCGGGGGTATGCCGGTCGCGCAGACCCCTGCGCGTCCGCAGCGTGACGTCGCCCAGGAGCAGGCCGAGCTGCTGGCCTCTCGGCCAGTCGGTGCCTACCGACACCTCACCTTCCAGGCGCCCGCCATCGCGGCCCTCGCCCAGCCCGGGCATTTCGTCGCCGCAGCCGTCGGCGGGTCGGCGTCGGGGCTCTTGCTGCGGCGCAGCTTCTCCATCCACCGCGTCGACTCGAGCGCCGGCACCGTCGAGCTCGTCGTCGCCGCCCACGGGCCCGGCACCGTCTGGCTCACCGAGGCGCCGGCCGGCACGTCGGTCGACCTCGTCGGCCCGCTCGGGCAGCCTTTCCCGCTCCCGCAGGAGCCGACCGCCGCCGTCCTCGTCGGCGGCGGCTATGGCAGTGCTCCGCTCTTCTGGCTCGCCGACGCGCTGCGCGAGACGGGCACGCATGTCGAGCTGGTCCTCGGGGCCGCCAGCGCCGACAGGCTCTTCGGTGTCGAGCTGGCGGCGGGCTGCGCCGACGCCGTCTCCGTGACGACCGACGACGGGTCGGCCGGAGTGCGTGGCTGGGTCAGCGATGTCCTGCCCGACGTGCTGGCTCGCTCACGCGCCACCGTCGCCTATGCCTGCGGGCCAATGGCGATGCTGCGTGCCGTCACCGCAGCGGCCACCGCCGCGGGCGCCGTGGCCCATGTGGCCGTCGAGGAGGCCATGGCCTGCGGTGTCGGGGTCTGCATGACCTGCGTCATGCCGGTCACGGGCGACGACGGGCGCACCCGCATGGTCCGGTCCTGTCTGGAGGGCCCGGTCTTCCGCGGCGACCGGGTGCGCTGGGAGGCCTTCGTCGACGGCCAGTGCGTCGTCCCCGACGACGCCGTCGGCGCGCCCCGCCCGAGCGGCCAGGGGAGTGGGCACTGATGGTCGACCTCACCACGACGATCGCCGGGCGCCGGCTGCGCAACCCGTTGATGACGGCCTCGGGCTGCGCCGCCAACGGCAAGGAGCTGCACCGCTTCTTCGACATCGCCGAGCTCGGCGCCTTCGTCACCAAGACCGTCATGCCGGCTCCGCGCAGCGGCCGCGGCACCCCGCGCATGGCCGAGACCCCCTCGGGCATGCTCAACTCGATCGGCTTGCAAGGCCCGGGCATCGACGCCCTCGCCGACCACGACCTGCCCTGGCTCGCCTCCGTCGGCGCCACGGCCATCGTGTCGATCGCTGGTGGCTCGCCCGACGAATTCGCCCAGGTGGCAACGCGACTCACCCAGAGCCCGGCCTTCGGCGCAGTGGCGGCCGTCGAGGTCAACATCTCGTGTCCCAATGTCGCCAACCGCGGCCTGGTCTTCGCCATCGACCCCGTCGCCTCCGCGGCGGTCGTGGGCGCCGTGCGCGAGGCGACGCCGACCGGCATACCCGTCATCGCCAAACTCAGCCCCGATGTCACCGACCTCGTCGGCATCGCCGCCGCCTGCCTCGGGGCCGGTGCCGACGGGCTCACCCTCATCAACACCACCCTCGGCATGGCCATCGACCTCGACCGCATGCGCCCCCACCTGCAGGGCGTGACGGGCGGGCTGTCCGGTCCGGCGATCCGCCCGATCGCCGTCCGCGCCATCTGGCAGGTGCGCTCGGCCATGGAGGACGGCCGCCTCCCGACCGCGCCGATCCTCGGCGTCGGGGGAGTGCGCACCGGGCGCGATGCCCTCGAGCTCATCGCCGCGGGAGCCAGCGCCGTGCAGGTCGGCACGGCGACCTTCAACGACCCGCAGGCCCCGCTGCGCGTGCTGCGCGAGTTGACCGCGCTGCTGCAGGAACGCGGGTATGCCGCCAGCTCCGATGCGGTCGCGGCCGCTCACCCCCAGCGGAGGACACCATGAGTCAGCACTCGTTCGGCGTCCGGCTCCAGTCGGCCATGGCCGAGCACGGACCGCTCTGCGCCGGCATCGACCCGCATCGAGCGCTCGTGCAGGCGTGGGGTTTGGACTACAGCCTCGCCGGCGTCGAGCGTTTCGCCCTCACCTGCGTCGAGGCCTTCGCGGGGCGGGTCGCGGCGGTCAAGCCGCAGTCGGCCTTCTTCGAGGTCTTCGGGTCGCCCGGCGTCGCGTTGCTCGAGCGGGTCGTCGGCGAGCTGCGCGCGGCCGGCACCCTGGTCATCCTCGACGTCAAGCGCGGCGACATCGGCACGACGATGGACGCCTATGCCGAGGCCTTCCTCGGCAAGGACGCCGTCGACCCGCCCGACGCGATCACCGTCAGCCCCTATCTCGGCTACGGCTCGCTGCGCCCGGCGATCGACCTCGCCCACCGGACCGGCCGCGGGGTCTTCGTCCTCGCCCTCACCTCCAACCCCGAAGGCCCATCGGTCCAGCACGCCGTGCTCGACGGCACGAGCGTCGCCGGCCATGTCGTCGCGGGAGCCCGCGCCGACAACACTGAGGCGGCCGCTCGCGGCGAGCTCGGCTCGGTGGGCCTGGTCGTCGGGGCCACCGTCGGCGACGCGGCCGCGCGACTCGGGCTGGACCTCGGCTCGGTCAACGGTCCCTTCCTCGCCCCCGGAGTCGGCGCCCAAGGCGGCACGACCGAGAGCTTGCGCCAGGTCTTCGGCGCCGCCCTGCCCCACGTCCTCGCGGCCTCCAGCCGTGAGGTCCTCGGGGCCGGCCCGGATGTCCACACGCTCGCCGAGCGGGCCCGCACGACCGCTGCCGAGCTGGCCACCCAGCTGCGCGGCTGACCCACCCACACCCGGGTTCGGCACGCCGCACCCACTCGTTGCACGCCCCCGCCCCCCTGGGTAGGTTCGTCCGCAGCACCGACAGTGATTTCGATTGAGCGGATTTCCGAGGAGTATGCCGTGGCCTTGCCGAAGCTGAGCCCGCAACAACGTGCGGAGGCGTTGGAGAAGGCCACCGTCGCCCGGCGCGAACGCGCCGCCGTCAAGAACCGGCTCAAGTACTCGCAGGGCTCCCTCGCCGAGGTCATCGCCGAGGGCCGCGACAACGCCGTCATCGGCAAGATGAAGGTCTGCGCCCTGCTCGAGTCGATGCCCGGGGTCGGTCCGATCCGGGCGCGCGCCATCATGGCCGAGGTCGGCATCTCCGAGTCCCGCCGGGTCCGCGGGCTCGGGGTCAACCAGGCCGCGGCGCTCATCGCGCGCTTCGAGCACTGATCCCCGGTGACCGACGAGCTGGGAGGCGACCCCACGGCATACCCCCACGGTGAGGAGGCCGGGCGCCTCGTCGTGCTCGCAGGGCCGACGGCGGTGGGCAAGGGCACCGTGTCGGCCTACATTCGCACCCACTTCCCGCAGGTGTGGCTCTCGACGTCGATGACCACCCGGGCGCCGCGCCCCGGTGAGGTCGACGGAGTCCACTACATCTTCGTCGACGACCACGAGTTCGACCGGCTCGTCGAGGCGGGGGAGTTCCTCGAGTATGCCGTCGTCCACGGCCGCGCCAAATACGGCACCCCCCGCGGTCCGGTCGAGCGCGCCCTGGCGGCCGGGCGACCGGTCCTGCTGGAGATCGACCTGCAAGGCGCCCGGCAGGTGCGTCAGACCATGCCCGAAGGCCTTTTCGTCTTCCTCTCGCCGCCCTCGTGGGACGAGCTCGTGCGTCGGTTGGTCGGCCGGGGCACCGAGTCCGAGGAGGAGCGGATCACCCGGCTGCAGACGGCGACCCGCGAGCTCGAGGCCGCCGAGGAGTTCGACGTCATCATCATCAACGACGATGTTCGCCGCGCGAGCGAAGAACTCGTATCATTGATGGGTTCGCGCCCGGTCGGCTGATCCGCGGCGCCCTTCCACTCGACCAGTCAGCCCACCACCGATCGAAGCGAGAGCACCGACGTGTCCGGAACCGTGGCCAACCCCATCGGGATCACCAGCCCGCCCATCGACGACCTGCTCGAGGCGACCGACAGCAAGTACGCCCTGGTGATCTATGCCGCCAAGCGCGCTCGCCAGATCAACGCCTACTACTCCCAGCTGCAGGAGGGCCTGCTCGACTACGTCGGCCCGCTGGTGGAGACCGAGGTCCACGAGAAGCCGCTGTCGATCGCGCTGCGCGAGATCAACGACGGCCTGCTCACCGCCGAAGCCACCGAAGGCTGACGGCCGGCGAAGCGCCGTCGTCGGCACCATCTGCGCACACTCACATCACAGGAGCCCGGATGCGCGTCGTGCTGGGGGTGAGCGGCGGCATCGCCGCCTACAAGGCGGCCTCCCTGCTGCGGCTGTTCTCCGAGTCGGGGCACGACGTCACCGTCGTGCCGACCGAGGCGGCGCTGCGCTTCGTCGGTGCGCCGACCTGGGCGGCCCTGTCGGGCAAGCCGATCGCCACCGACGTCTGGACCGGCGTCGACCAGGTCCCGCACGTGCGGATCGGCCAGCAGGCTGACCTCGTCGTCGTCGCCCCCACGACGGCCGATCTGCTGGCCAAGGCGGCGACCGGCCAAGCCGACGACCTGCTCACCGCCACCCTGCTCACCGCGCGCTGTCCGGTCGTCTTCGCGCCGGCCATGCACACCGAGATGTGGCTGCACCCGGCCACCCAGGCCAACGTCGCCACGCTGCGCGAGCGCGGGGCCACCGTGCTCCATCCGGCTTCCGGTCGCCTCACCGGCGCCGACACCGGCCCTGGTCGCCTCCCCGAGCCCGCTGACCTGTATGCCGCGTGCCTGGCTGCCGTCACGGGCTCCGGTTCCCCGGAGCAGTCAGGGGAGCGGGTCGGGGCGTCCCTGTCCGCGGGGTCGGCCGGCAGCGTCGCCCGCAGTGACCTGCACGGCATACGAGTGCTCGTCACCGCGGGCGGGACGCGCGAGCCGCTCGACCCGGTGCGTTATCTGGGCAACCGGTCCTCGGGTAAGCAGGGGGTCGCGCTGGCCGAGACCGCCGGCGAGCGGGGCGCCGAGGTCACCCTCGTGGCCTGCAACCTCGGGCCGCTCGAGCTCGACCCGGGCATCCGCGTCGTCACGGCGGGATCCGCGCTCGAGCTGCAGGCGGCCGTGCAGCACGAGAAAGCGCACGCCGACGTCGTCGTCATGTGCGCGGCGGTGGCCGACTTCCGGCCCAAGCACTACGCCGACACGAAGATCAAGAAGACCCATGGCGGCGGAGCCGGGGGCGACGGGCGGCCCGACGAGTCGGCGCCGGTCATCGAGCTGGTCCGCAATCCCGACATCCTCGCCGGCCTGGTCACCGACCGCGGTGGCGCCCCTCGGCCGGTCATCGTCGGCTTTGCGGCCGAGACGGGCGACGAGACCGGGTCGGTGCTCGACCTCGCCCGGGCCAAGCTCGCTCGCAAGGGCTGCGACCTGTTGGTCGCCAACGAGGTCGGCGTCGACAAGACCTTCGGGAAGGACACCACCACGGTCCACCTGCTGACCCGTGACGGCGCCGCCGAGCTGACCGTCGGTCCCGCGAGCAAGCGTGAGGTTGCCGACGCCGTGTGGGACGCGGTGAGGCGCCTCGTCGGCGCCACCGCCCTGGAGCACTAGACTGACCGAGCCCGCTCGCCAGCCGCATCGGCCGACTGTCGTCCTCGCTGTGTTATTCGTCTGTCCCTCGCCTGCCTGGAGCGCTGCTGATGTCTGCCCGCCTGTTCACGTCCGAGTCGGTCACCGAGGGCCACCCCGACAAGATCTGCGACCAGATCAGCGACGCCATCCTCGACGCCATGCTCGAGCAGCACCCGCGCTCTCGTGTGGCCGTCGAGACGATGGTGACCACGGGCCTCGTCCACGTCGCCGGCGAGGTGACCACCGAGGCCTACGTCGAGATCCCGAGGATCGTCCGCGAGACGGTGCTCGGCATCGGCTACGACTCCTCGACCAAGGGCTTCGACGGCGCCTCCTGCGGAGTCTCGGTCTCGATCGGCCAGCAGAGCCCGGACATCGCCCAAGGTGTCGACACGGCATACGAGGGACGGGCCGGCCAGGACATCGGCACCGACGCCTATGACAAGCAGGGTGCGGGCGACCAGGGCCTGATGTTCGGCTATGCGTGCGACGACACCGCAGACCTCATGCCGCTGCCCATCCACCTGGCCCACCGGCTCGCCGAGCAGCTCACCGCGGTGCGCAAGAGCCACGAGCTGCCCTATCTGCGTCCCGACGGCAAGACCCAGGTGACCATCGCCTACGACGGTGACCGCCCGGTGCGCCTGGACACCGTCGTCATCTCGAGCCAGCACGCCGCCGACATCTCGCTCGAGGGGCTGCTCGCCCCCGACGTGCGGGCCCACGTCATCGAGCCGGTGCTGGCCGAGCTCGCCGCATCGGGCTCGACCCTCGACGTGTCCGACTACCGCACGCTCATCAACCCGACCGGCCGTTTCGAGGTCGGGGGCCCGATGGGCGACGCCGGGCTGACCGGGCGCAAGATCATCGTCGACACCTACGGCGGCATGGCCCGCCACGGCGGCGGGGCCTTCTCCGGCAAGGACCCCTCCAAGGTCGACCGCTCGGCCGCGTATGCCACCCGGTGGGTCGCCAAGAACGTCGTCGCCGCGGGCCTGGCCCGCCGCTGCGAGGTCCAGGTCGCCTACGCCATCGGCGCGGCGCATCCGGTGGGCCTCTATGTCGAGACCTTCGGCACCGAATCCGTGCCGGTCGGTGCCATCCAGCGGGCCATCTCGAGCGTCTTCGACCTGCGCCCGGCCGCGATCATCGACCAGCTGGATCTGCTGCGGCCGATCTATCGGCGCACCGCGGCCTATGGCCACTTCGGGCGCACCGACGCCGACGGTGGCTTCACCTGGGAGCGCACCGACCGGGTCGAGGCGCTGCAGGCCGCCGCGCGCGGTTGATCCTCCTTCGGCGATCGGGCCGACGGCCGGAGTAGGGTGACGGCCCATGGAGGACTCCGCTGCGCGCGTGACGATGTCGCGCCCAGCTGTCCTGCGCCTGCCAGATCACGGCATACCCGCGGCGCGGCAGTCCTTCCTGCGCGAGCACAACCTGTCGCTGGTGCTGCGCCACATCGTCGATGCACCCAAGCCGGTCAGCCGGGCGGAGCTGGCCAAGGCCACCGGCCTGGCCCGCGCGACCGTCTCGGCCCTGGTCGATCTGCTCATCGCCGGCGACATGCTCGTCGAGCTCGACCCGGAGGTCGCCGACCGCGCCGGTCGCCCGGCTGTCCCGCTCGTGCCCTCGAGCCAGGGCATCGTCGGGCTGGGGTTGGGGATCGAGGTCGATCGAGTCGGCGCCCGCGTGCTCGACCTCGCCGGCAATGTCATCGACGAGCGCATCGTGCCGGGTAACTTCCGCGCCAGCGACCCGTCCAGCGTCCTGGGCCGGGTGGTGGAGATCGCCGACCGGCTGACCACTGCGCTGGTCAAGCGGGGGACCCGGCTGGCCGGTGTCGGCGTGTCGGTGCCCGGCTCGGTCCAGGCGGGCGGGTCGCTCGTGCACTACGCCCCCAATCTCGACTGGCATGACGTCGACATCGCCCGGGTCATCCGGGCCAAGGCCAATCTCGGTGACGTCCCGATCCTGCTCGGCAATGACGCGGACCTCGGCGCGCGCGCCGAGGCGCGGGCGCGCAACCGGGTCCATCCGACCCGACGGCAGGACCAGCAGTTCCTCTATGTCACCTGCGAGATCGGCGTGGGTGGCGCCATCGTCGTGCGCGGCGAGATCGGTGAGGCGTGGAGCGGCGAGATCGGGCACGTCGTCGTCGATCGCGCCGGCCCTCCGTGTGGCTGCGGCGCTCGCGGGTGCCTCGAGCAGTATGCCGGCCGCGACAGCATGCTCGGGCACGCCGGCTTGGGGCTGAGCAGTTCGATGACCGATCTCCGCCGCGCCGTCGAAGCGGGGGACTCGGCCGCCGGTCAGGCGGTCTCCGAGGCGGCCGAGGG
Source organism: uncultured Intrasporangiaceae bacterium (assembly GCA_964558825.1). Lineage (GTDB taxonomy): Bacteria > Actinomycetota > Actinomycetes > Actinomycetales > Dermatophilaceae > Phosphoribacter. The sequence continues at coordinate 6,425 of CAZLGB010000027.1, read as the reverse complement.
CCTCGGGCTGGCCATCGCGTCGGCCCTCAACCTCGTCGACCTCGACACCGTCGTGCTGGGGGGCGCGTATGTCGAGCTGGCCGAGTTGCTCATCCCGACCATCCAGCGGCATATCCGTCGGCGGACGCTCGCGTCGCGCTGGCGCCCGGTGTCCATCGACGTTGCGTGTGCGGGGGCCATGGCGCCGCTCTCCGGAGCGGGGATGTTGGTGATCGACGAGGTCGTGGCCAATCCGGCCGTCTGGTTGGCCACTGGGTGACGGTGAGGTGGCGTCGGTGTGACCGGATCGTTATGGAGGCCGCGGCGTCCGCCCATTGACGAGCTTGAAGCCACCTCAATATGTTTGCTCACATAACAAACCACGCCGACGTGGCCACTTGGTAGCCCCGCAAGCCGGTGGAAAGGGTGATGCGTAGTGTCTGATGTCATCCTCGAGATGCGTCACATCGTCAAGGAATTCCCCGGCGTCAAGGCCCTGGACGACGTGTCGATGGCCGTCAAGCGCGCCGAGGTCCACGCGATCTGCGGTGAGAACGGCGCCGGCAAGTCCACCCTCATGAAGGTCCTCTCGGGAGTCTGGCCGGTGGGCAGCTACGAGGGCGAGATCGTCTACGAGGGCAAGCCGGTCACCTTCAAGAGCATCCGTGACAGCGAGCACGCCGGCATCGTCATCATCCACCAGGAGCTCGCGCTCATCCCCGAGCTGTCGATCGCCGAGAACATCTTCCTCGGCAATGAGGACGCCAAGCGCGGCGTCATCGACTGGGTCGACACCAACCGTCGGGCCCGCGACCTGCTCCATCATGTCGGTCTCGACGAGGACCCACAGACCGCCATCAAGAACATCGGCGTCGGCAAGCAGCAGCTCGTCGAGATCGCCAAGGCGCTCAACAAGGACGTCAAGCTGCTCATCCTCGACGAGCCGACGGCCGCGCTCAACGAGGAGGACTCCAAGCACCTGCTCGGCCTCATCGACGACCTGCGGCGCAAGGGCATGACGGCCATCATCATCAGCCACAAGCTCAACGAGATCGCGGCCATCGCCGACTCGATCACCATCATCCGTGACGGCAAGTCGATCGAGACGCTCGACGTGCACGGCGACAAGGTCGACGAGGACCGGATCATCCGCGGGATGGTCGGCCGCGAGCTCGGCTCGCGCTTCCCGGAATACACCCCCCAGGTGGGCGAGACCTTCTTCGAGGTCTCCAACTGGAACGTCGAGAGCCCCATCGTCCCGGGCCGCATGGTCTGCAAGGACTCGTCCTTCTTCGTGCGCCGCGGCGAGATCGTCGGTTTCGCCGGCCTCATGGGTGCCGGCCGCACCGAGCTCATGCGCTCGGTCTTCGGTCGTTCCTACGGGGTCTTCCGCGGCGGCCAGCTGACGATGAACGGCAAGGCCCTCAACCTGCACAGTGTCTCGGCCGCGATCGACGCGGGCATCGGCTATGTCACCGAGGACCGCAAGGTGCTCGGGCTCAACCTGCTCGACGACATCAAGACGACCACCGTGTCGGCCAAACTGAAGAAGATCGCCCACAACACCGTGGTCGACCGCCGGGCCGAGTTCGAGGCAGCCGAGGGCTATCGCAAGTCGCTGCGGACCAAGACCCCCACCGTGAACGAGGGAGTGTCCAAGCTCTCGGGCGGCAACCAGCAGAAGGTCGTGCTGGCCAAGTGGCTCTTCACCGACCCCGAGTTGCTCATCCTCGACGAGCCCACCCGCGGTATCGATGTCGGCGCCAAGTACGAGATCTACGGCATCATCCACGAGCTCGCGCGCAGCGGGAAGGGCGTCATCGTCGTGTCGTCCGAGCTGCCCGAGTTGCTGGGGCTCTCCGACCGGATCTACACGATCTGCGAGGGCGCGATCACCGGCTGTCTGGCCAAGGGTGAAGCCACCCAGGAGAGCCTCATGAAACTCATGACCACCCTGTCCACCACGTCCACCCCCGCCGACGCGTAAGGGAAACCGATGAACAAGCTCAAGGAGATCCTTGGTGGGGACACCCGCCAGTTCGGCATGATCTTCGCGCTCGTCGCGCTGATCGTCCTGTTCCAGATCCTCACCAACGGCGTGACGTTGACCCCGGACAACATCATCGCGTTGTTCAACGGCAACTCCTACATCCTCGTGCTGGCCATCGGCATGGTCCTGGTCATCATCGCCGGTCACATCGACCTGTCGGTCGGCTCGGTCGCCGCCGCGGTCGGAATCATCGTCGCCATGGCCATGCAGAACTGGAGCCTCCCCTGGCCGGTCGCCATCCTGCTCGGCCTGGTCGTCGGCGCCCTCATCGGGTCGTGGCAGGGCTTCTGGGTCGCCTATGTCGGCATCCCCGCCTTCATCGTCACGCTCTCGGGCATGCTCGTCTTCCGCGGGCTCAACCAGTTCGTCGGCAAGTCCAACTCGATCCCGGTGCCCAAGGACTTCCAGGCCATCGGTGCCGGCTTCCTGCCCGAGGTCGGACCCAATACCGGCTACAACAACCTCACCGTGCTGCTCGGTCTGCTCGGCGCCGGGTTCATCGCCTGGGGCATGTTCCGCGGCCGACGCAACAGCATCAAGGTCGGGGCGCCCGTGCCGTCGATGGGAGCCTTCGTCACCAAGCTCGTCCTGCTGTGCGGCGTCATCATCGCCGTGACGCTGCTCTTCGCCTCCGGGCGCAAGGGCACGAGCTTCCCCATCCCCGGGCTCATCCTGCTCGTCCTCGTCATCATCTATGGCTTCATCTCCAGCCGCACCGTCATCGGCCGACACATCTACGCCGTGGGTGGCAACCGCCACGCCGCCGAGTTGTCAGGTGTGCGCAGCAAGCAGATCAACTTCCTCGTCATGGCCAACATGTCGGTCCTGGCAGCCCTGGCCGGCATGATGTTCGTCGCGCGTTCCACCGCCTCGGGCCCGTCCGATGGCGTGGGCTGGGAGCTCGACGCCATCGCCGCCGTCTTCATCGGTGGTGCAGCCGTCACCGGTGGTGTCGGCACGGTCGTCGGATCGATCGTCGGAGGCCTGGTCATGGCCGTGCTCAACAACGGGCTGCAGCTCATGAACGTCGGCTCGGACCTGCAGCAGATCATCAAGGGTCTGGTCCTGCTGGCCGCCGTCGCCTTCGACGTCTACAACAAGCGTCAGGGCAAGGCCTCCATCATCGGTTTGATGATGCGCAACTTCCGCAAGTCCGAGCCCGCCTCCCCACCCAAGGACGCGGCGGCCTGAGGCCCGTACGTCACTGCTCCACCCCCCGCAACACACTAGAGAGGTAAACCACAGAATGCGCACACCCTTCAAGGCGATGCTCGCGGTCTCGGCCGTGGCTGCCCTTGCTCTCACCGGCTGTGGCCGCCAGGACGCCGCCACGTCGACCAGCTCCGGCAGCGGCGCGGCCGCCGCTGGCGGCACCATGATCGGCGTCGCCCTTCCGCAGAAGACGTCGGAGAACTGGGTTCTCGCCGAGAACCTCTTCAACGACGGCCTCAAGGCGGCCGGTTACACCCCGAACGTCCAGTTCGCCAACGGTGGTGTCTCCGAGCAGCAGAACCAGATCCAGACCATGGTCACCAAGGGCGCCAAGGTCATCATCGTCGGCGCCATCGACGGCTCGCAGCTGGGCACCCAGCTCGCGGCCGCCAAGGCCGCCGGCGCGACCGTCATCGCCTACGACCGACTGCTGAAGAACACCGACGCCGTCGACTACTACGTGGCCTATGACAACCGCAAGGTCGGCCAGCTGCAGGGTCAGGCGCTGCTCGACGGCATGAAGGCCAAGAAGGCCAGCGGCCCCTACAACATCGAGCTGTTCGCCGGATCGCCCGACGACGCCAACGCCCAGGTCTTCTTCGACGGCGCCATGGACGTGCTCAAGCCGAAGATCGCCGACGGCACCCTCAATGTCGTCTCCGGTCAGAAGGACTTCGCCCAGGTCGTCACCCAGGGCTGGAAGGCCGAGAACGCCCAGAAGCGCATGGACACGCTGCTGGTCGGCAACTACACCTCCGCCACCCTCGACGGCGTCCTCTCGCCCAACGACACCCTCGCTCGCGCGATCATCACCTCGTGCAAGGCCGCCGGCAAGCCGGTCCCGGTCGTCACGGGTCAGGACTCCGAGGTCGAGTCGGTCAAGTCGATCATGGCCGGCGAGCAGTACTCGACCATCAACAAGGACACCCGCAACCTCGTCAAGGCCAGCATCGAGATGGTCAAGGCCATCCTCGCCGGCCAGAAGCCGACGATCACCGACACCACCCAGTACAACAACGGTGTCAAGGTCGTCCCGGCCAACCTGCTCGCCCCGGTCATCGTCACCAAGGCCAACGCCGTTGAGGCCTACGCCAACGACCCGACGCTGTCGGCACTGACCAAGTGATTCATCGGCTGGCAGCGAGTCCTCGTTGACAGCCACAGCTGACACCGGGAGGTCCAGCGTCCGCCTGCGGACGCTGGACCTCCCGCCACTTCACCCGAGCCCGCTCGAAGGAGCCGTCACATGACCACCGCCCTGCCCGAGTTCGAGGCCGCTCGCATGGACCGGCACGCCAGCGCGCTCGCCGAGCTCGTGGCCCGGGCGGTGCACCCGGACGGGGGCTTCGGCTGGCTCGGGCCCGACAACCGGGTCGTCGTCGAGCGGCCGGTCGAGACGTGGATCACCGCCCGGATGACGCATGTCGCCGCTCTCGAGGTCATCCGCAAGGGCTCGGACGCCGCCCACCTGCGACCCTTGCTCGACGTCGGCCATGACGCGCTCACGGGTCGGCTGCGCGACGGCATACATGGGGGGTGGCGCCCCGCCGTGGGCGGCACCCAGGAGCAGCCGACCGACAAGCTCGCCTACGCCCATGCCTTTGTCATCCTCGCCGCGGCGAGCCTCACCGCGGCGGGGCACACGGGGGGCCGCGCCCTGCTCGACGAGGCACTCGACGTGTTCGACCGGTGGTTCTGGGACGACGCGGAGGGGATGGCACGCGAGCAATACGACCGCGCGTGGACCCGCTGCGAGGACTACCGCGGGGTCAACGCCAACATGCACACCGTCGAGGCCATGCTGGCCGCCGGGCAGGTGCTCGGTGACGATCGCTACATCCAACGGGCGCGGCGCATCGTCGACCGGGTCGTGCACGGCTTCGCCCGCGAGGCGCACTGGCGGTTGCCCGAGCACTTCGACGGCAGCTGGTCGGTGCTGCCCGACTACAACCGCGACAAGCCGGCCGACCAGTTCCGCCCCTACGGGGTGACGATCGGGCACGTGCTCGAGTGGTCGCGACTGGCGCTCAACACCCGGGCAGCGACGGCCCGCGGAGCGGCCGCCACGCCGAGCGATGGGATCGTGGCCGACGCTGCTGCGCTCTTCCGTGCGGCGGTCGGCCGCGGCTGGGATGTCGACGGCGCCGAGGGCTTTGTCTACACGACCGACTTCGAGGACCGGCCGATCGTCCGCGAGCGCCTGCACTGGGTGGTCTGCGAGGGCATCGGCGCGGCCTGGACCCTCTACGAGACGACCGGCGATCCCGAGGCCCTGCACTGGTACAGCACGCTCTGGGACTATGCCGAGCGGCGGCTGCTCGACCCCGAGCACGGGGGCTGGCGCCACGAGCTGTCGCCGACCAATGAGCCGTCGGAGGCGATCTGGTGGGGCAAGCCGGACCTCTACCACGCCTACCAGTGCGCCCTCGTGCCCGTGCTGCCTGGGTTGGTGTCTTTCGCCGGGACCTTGAGCGCCGCCGCTCACTGACCCCGGTCGCCGCGGCGCGATGTCGGGCGGCCCGGCTAGGTTTCCCTCATGAGCGATGACGAGGTGACCGGGGGCCGGCGCCCAGTGGCCGGCGTCGTCGTCGACAGCCCGCTCGCTCACCTCGACCGCGTCTTCGAGTATGCCGTGCCCTCCGAGCTCGACGATCTCGCCCAGCCGGGCGCGCGCGTGCGCGTGCGCTTCGCCGGCCGCGAGATCGACGGCTTCGTCGTCGCGCGCCAGGCTGCCGCGGCCCACACCGGAGCGCTGGCGCCGCTGCGTCGGGTGGTGAGCCCCGAGCCGGTGCTCACCCCACCCATGCTCGCTCTCGCTCGCACCATCGCCGATCGATATGCCGGCAGCCTCGCCGATGTCCTTCGACTGGCGGTCCCACGGCGCCACGCTGCGGCTGAAAAGGCTCTTGCGGCAACGGTTTCCGATCCGGGACAGGTGTCCGCACCGGATCCGGGACCGTGGACGGCATACCCTGCCGGCGAGGCATTCCTGCGGAGGGTGACCGCGGGGGAGGCACCGGCCGCCGCGTGGCTGGCCCTGCCCGGCCAATCGGCATCACACGACTGGCCCGCCGCGCTGGCCACCGCCGCTGCTGCGGCCCTGGCCGGGGGACGCGGGGCGCTGCTCATCGTCCCCGACCATCGCGACGTCGACCGCCTTGACGCCGCGGTCACCGCCGCGCTG
>CAZLGB010000026.1:0-24563 GCA_964558825.1 uncultured Intrasporangiaceae bacterium | reverse complement strand
TCGAACGACTCCTGCTCGGCCAGTCACCCGTTGCCTCCACGGTTTGACACCGCCCAACCAGCGCGCGGACACGGATGGCGACGGCATACACCTGGGCGCGTGGGAATGGAGCGCCTGGGACGTCATCGACCATGAATACGGTCACTGGTATGACATGAAGCATTCGATCTCGCCGTTGATCGGCGGAAAGCACTGCATCACCGACAACCTGGCGAGTGCCATGTGCGGGGCCGACACCTTGGCTTACGGCAGAGCGACGGCGGCAAGCTTGCCTGGTCGGAGGGTTGGGCCGACTACTACGCGATCGCGGCCGGCAAGGTGGCGGCCCATCCGGCACTGCCCAGCAGTGTCAAGGTCGGAAGCACCACCGTCACGCACACGGTCGGCGACGGCTTCTATGACGACAACAAGACGAGCGAGACCGGCTCGCATCAGGATGAGACCTTCTATGCCGTGGGGGACGGCTCGGATCCGGCGGACTACCACGGCGAGGACAACGAGTTCGCCGTCTCGGCTACCCTGCTCAACCTCGCGGTGAGCTCAGGGAGCGGCGTGGGCGCGTCCTATCTCTCCACCCTGGCCGTCGGCGCCCAAGGACAACGGTTCTCCGACTTCGTCCGATATGCCTGGGAATCGGACAACTCCAGTCGGCTGCTGGGATCCGAAGAGTCGCTGTTGGCGTGCCAAATGAGCAACGGGCGCATCGCCCCCTTCGGCCTGACGAACACGACGGCCGAGGTCTCCAAGCCACCGACCTTCTCGTGGCAGGCGGGCAACGAAGCGGGCGTCGGGACGGCATACCCCAACGATTCCTTCTTCGTGCAAGCCCTCGACCCGGCCACGGGATACCCCTACTTCACCTCGGCCACGGTGACGACGACCTTATGGACCCCCGACGGACATGACTGGAATCTCATCGCGGCCGGACGCGGGATCCTCCGTCTGCGGGTCGTCGGGACATCGACGTCCTCGCCGCAGACCGGGCCCTATCGCGGTTGTGACACGCCGATCGCGGTGAGCTCGGGGGCTTTGGTCAACACGCCCGACTGCACGTCGACCGTGCTGCCGCCCAATGATGACGGCTCGACGCCGGCCGTTGACCTGCCCTTCCCGGTGAATTTCTACGGCACGACCTACACCTACCTCTACGTCAACAACAACGGCAACGTCACCTTCAACCAACCGATGGGCACCTTCACCCCATTCACGATCACCGCGACGACACCACCGATCATCGCGCCATTCTTTGCCGATATCGACACCCGCGGAGCCGGCTCGGCGCCCGTCCAATATGGGTATGGGACGACCACCGTCAACGGGCACCGGGCATTCTGCGTCGACGGGGTCAATGTCGGCTACTACTCGGGGCACACCGACAAACTCGTCTCCGCCCAACTGCTGCTCGTCGACCGGTCCGACCAGTCGGCCGGTGACTTCGACATCGTCTTCAACTACGGCCACATCGGCTGGGAGACGGGCGACGCATCAGGTGGGGCCGACGGCTTCGGTGGGACCCCGGTGGGCGTGGGCTACTCGGCCGGCAACGGCCAGGCCGACGCGTTCTTCCAGATGCCCGGGTCGCTGACCACGCATCAGTTCACCGACGGTGACCCGCATGCCTTGGTCTCCAACAGCAACCGTGGCCTGACCCCGGGCTCCTACCTCTACCCGGTCCGCAACGGCTCCGCCGGGTCGTCGTCCACCGGGGTCCGGGGGACGGTGACGGCTGGAGGTATGCCGGTGGGTGGCGCACCGATCCAGGTGTGCCCCGCGGGCGGTGGGCAATGTGTCTTCCAGACCCGCACGGCCCCCGACGGGACCTACAGCGTCGTTGGCATACCGCCGGGGACCTATGACGTCTCCGCCTACCCGCCGAGCGGCCTCAACTCGCGGCCGAGCACGGTGCGCGGCGTCACGGTCGTCGACGCGGACGTGGTCACCGTCAACATCGAGCTCTCGCAGATCGCCGGGGCGCCGCCGGGCACGACCCTCGGCCCGCTCGTGGGCAGTGGCTCGATCCCGATGGTCAACTGGAATGACGCCCTCACCCTGAGCACCAACGGGTGCATCGGCGGCACGGCCACCTACGAGATCCTCGCGACCGAGGGGGCCTCGATCGGCTCGACGCTGGCGACGGGGTCGATGTCGAGCGACGGTCAGGGCCACTACGTGGCCACCGTGGGCCCGCTGTCTCCGCATCACGGAGCCGCTCTCGTCGCGATCACCATCGTGTGTCCGGACGGCTCGGTGCAGAACGTCCAGTTCGACATCTACATCGACCCGTCCGGCGTCGTGGTCGACCAGGCCGGCCGGCCGGTGTCGGGCGCCGTCGTCACCCTGTCACGTAGTGACTCGCGTGAGGGGCCGTTTGTCGCCGTGCCTGATGGCAGCGACCTCATGTCCCCGGCCAACCGGGCCAACCCGATGACGACGGGAGCTACCGGTCATTTCGGGTGGGACGTGGTGTCGGGGTTCTACGAGGTGTCGGCCGCGAAGTCGGGCTGCACCGGGGCCACCAGCGACGTCCTCGCGGTGCCGCCCCTGGTCACGGACGTGCGCCTGGTCCTCACCTGCGCCAACCAGGACGTCCAGCCTCCGGTGATCACCGTGACCGATCAGCAACTCGAGGGCAACACGATGGGCGGGTGGCAGGGGGCTCTGTCCGGAGCCACCGTCACCGACCCGGACACGCCGGCCGACCAGGTCCACCTCACCAACAACGCACCGAGCGTGCTTCCGTTGGGGCGCAACGTGGTGACGTGGACCGCCGTCGACTCCGCCGGCAACTCGAGCACGGCGCAGCAGGTCGTGACGATCGTCGACACGACAGCGTCAACCATCACCTGCCCGCCCTCACGCACACTGGCCTACACCTCGTCGCCCGACCTGGGCGTGGCGGTGGCCAGTGATGTCGTCGATGCCAGCCCGGTCGTGACGCACACGAGCCCGTCCGCCTGGCCGCTCGGTCGGACCGACGTCACCTGGACGGCCAGGGACACCTCGGGCAACGTCGCCACCTGTGTGACATCGGTGACGCTCTTCTTGCCCGTGACGACCACTGTGGCCGCAGGTGACTCCCACACCCTGGCGCTCCTCGCCGATGGCACAGTCCGCGGGTGGGGTGCTGGGGGCAACGGGCAACTCGGTCAGGGCAAGACGGTCGGGTCGTCGACCCCGGTCGTGGTGTCCGGCCTCAGTGGCGTCAAGGCCGTTGCGGCGGGTGGGCTCTACTCGCTGGCGCTCACGGCCAACGGCACGCTCTATGCCTGGGGCGACAACTCCACCGGTCAGCTGGGTGATGGGACGACGAAGTCACGCAGTGTGGCCAAGGCCGTCCCGGGGCTGCCCCCGATCGCCTCGATCGTCGCTGGCCGCAACCATGTGCTCGCCATCGGGATTGACGGACGGGTGTGGTCGTGGGGCGCCAACACCTACGGCCAGACCGGCTCCGCCCCCTCGACAGCGGTGCTCGTCCCGTCTCTCGTGCCGGGGCTCTCGGGAGTCGTGTCGGTGGCCGCCGGGCAATTCCACTCGGTGGCGGCCATCGGCAGCGGCGCCGTCTATGCGTGGGGCGCGGGCTACTCCGGTCAGCTCGGGGACGGCACGGCGACCTCACGGTCCACCCCCAAGCAGGTGGGCGGGCTGAGCGGCGTCGTCTCGGTCGGAGCCGGCTATCAGCACTCCTTGGCCGTGACGGCCGCGGGTGCTCTCTATGCCTGGGGTGCCAACGACAAGGGTCAGCTGGGGATTGGGTCGAACACCGGCACCGTCACCCCGGTCCGGGTCACGCTGGCAAGCCCGGCGAAGGCCGCTCGCGGCGGCAAGGCGCACTCGGTGGTCCTGCTGGCCAATGGCACCGTCGTGGCCTTTGGCAGCAATCAGGATGGCCAGCTCGGCGACACCACCCGCGTGGACCGGCTCGTCCCGGTCACCATGACGGGTGTGACCGCGGCCTCGGCCATCGCGACCGGCGCGACCTTCAGCATCGCTGGAGCAGCGAACGGCGCCGTCCTCGCCTGCGGGGACAACACGTCAGGTCAACTCGGCGACGGCACGAGCACGCGGCGCCCGACGCCGGTGCTCGTCACCGGAGTCACCACCCTGGCTCAGCCTGGCTGACGGGCCGCGAGGAGGCGTGCGCCATGGCGAGCGCGCCTCCTCGCTCCCTGCCGACTCCGTGCGTGGCCTCAGCGCGAGCCGAGGCGGGCGTCTTCGCCATCTCGCTGCTCCCAGCCTTCGCCGGGTCACGGGGGCTGCTGCCGACCGTCGGCTTCGGGGTGGTCTGGGCGGTGGTGACCGCGTGCTGGTATGCCGTCTTCGTCCTGCTCGTCGGCCGGGGGCGCACCCTCGTCACGCGTCCGCGCGCGCAGCGCATCGTGGGGTCGGCCAGCGGGATCGTCCTCGTGGCCGTGGGTCTCGGCGTGGCGCTCGGCCTCTGACCTGCGGGGGGCGGCGGCTCAGGCGTCGAGCTCGTAGTCGAAGTCCATGTGGTGCGTGCCGTCGGCATCGATCGACAGTGTCGCCCGGCCCGTGATGCCCGCAAGCTCCGCGGTGCCACTGCCGGGCACGATGAGGCTGTAGTCGTTGGCCCGGTCGCTGCCCGAGGTGCTCGCGCTGTGGATGAAGGCGAAGGCCCCCGCGCGACCGCCCAGCGACCCCTCGAAGGCCTCCATGGCCACATAGGTCCCAGCGCCTATCGCCTGGTCGTAGGCCGCCGTGAAGAGCGTCAGGCTCGTGCCGGTCGCGTCACCGGCATACGTCTTGCGCATGCGCGAGTAGCCGATGGGCATCGCTGTCGCCTGCTCGGGTGCGTCGACCGGCTCGAAGTCGGACACGGTGAAGGTGCTTGTCGCCTGCATGGCGAGCAGCGTATGCCGTGCCCCTGACAGCCGCTCGTGGCGGTGCGCCTCGGCGCGGGCTGAAGGGCCCGCTCGATCTCGTCGTCGGCGCGACCCCCCGCCCGCGTCGCGCATCCGCTCGGCCATTGCGGCGAGCCGCCCGGTGACCGGCGGGTCGGCCCGCAGCGCCGCGACGGCATCACGCAACTGGTCGAGGTATTCCGCTACCGCGAGGCGGTAGCGGAATACCTCGACCCGGCAAGAGCGCGACGGACGGCATCGATCGTCTCTCGCACGGCATCGGCGTCGGTCTGGTAGTTGCTCACCGAGAAGCGGATGACGGCCCGGTCGCGCCACCTGCTGGCGCTCGGGTGGATCGCGCCCTCGTCGAGGATCCGAGCGAAGGCCGCCGTCGTCGCGGCGTCGTCGGCGAGCGCGATGCAGACCTGGGTGTAGACGACGTCGTTGAGCACACTGACCCCCGGGAGCGCAGCGAGGCCCTCGGCCAATAGCGCCGCCGCCGAGACCAGCCCGTCGACCAGGCCGGCCACACCGTGGCGGCCCAGCGAGCGCAGCGCCGCCCAGATCGGCACCCCCCGCGCCCGGCGCGACATCTCCGGCACCAGCTCGTGCGGATCGGGAGTCGCCCCGACGAGCAGATAGTCGGCGTGATGACCGAAGGCCCGCGTCAACGCCGCGGGATCCCGGACGATGGCGATGCCGCCGTCATAGGGAGTGTTGAGCGTCTTGTGCGCGTCGGTCGCCCACGAGTCGGCGTCGGCCATCCCCTCGACGAGCGCGCCGAGCGAGGGGCTCGCCGCCGCCCACAGTCCGAAGGCGCCGTCGACGTGCAGCCAGCCGCCCCGCTCGTGGGTCGCCTCGGCGATGGGGCCGAAAGGGTCGAAGGATCCCGAGTGGAGGTTGCCGGCCTGAGCGCAGACGAGGGCGCCAGTGTCGTTGGCGTGCAACGCCGCTCGCAGGGCGTCGGCCCGCATGCGGCCCTCGTCGTCGACGGCGACCTCGATGGGCCGACCCAGCCCGAGATAGCGCAGCGCCAGGTCGATCGAGCTGTGCCGCTGGGCGCCGACGAGCACGGGCACGCGAGGTGCGCCGACCAGCCCGTCACGCGCGACGTCCCACCCCGCGGCTGCCAGCAACGCGTCCCTGGCCGCCGCCAGCCCGGTGAAGTTGGCCATCGTGCACCCGGTGACAAACCCGACGCCCGATCCCTGCGGCAGCCCGAGAGCATCGAGCACCCACCGGCCGGCGGCGTCCTCCACGGCGACGACCCCCGGCGTCGCGCCACGCATCCCGGCATTCTGGTCCCACGCGCTGACCAGCCAATCCGCGGCCAGCGCGGCGGGCAGACTCCCGCCCATGACCCAGCCGTAGAACCTCGGCGACCCGATCGTCAGCAGGCCGGGCTCGACGGCGGCCGTGAGCTCGGCGACCACCTGGTCGGGGGCGATCCCCTTCGCCGGCAGGGCGTCAGGAAGGGCCCGGGCCACCTCGGCAGCGTCGACTCCGGCCGGCACCCGTCGGGTCGCGAGCCCGTCCAGCCAGCGCCCAGCGGCGGCGACGGCCGCGTCCAACTCGGGTCGCGTGCCGCCCGCGATGTCGTGATCGAGCGCCTCAGTCATGGGGACCACCTCCGCTCACCACTGTCTCACCCGGGGCTCGACCGCCGGCGCCGTATGCCGTCCCGCCGGGTGCGCGGCGCCTCGCACAGCGGACGTATGCCGTCCCCGCGCGGCATACCTGAAACTCCGGCCAGCCACTGCCTATCCGCGTGGTCCGGCATGCGAGTGCGGCCGCTGCGCGGCGGCGCAGCGCAGCGGGGTCAGCGCGACGGCAACAGCGAGCGGACGAGCTCGACATAGCAGGCCACACCGGCGGACAGCACCTCGTCGTTGGCGTCGAATTGCCTGCTGTGCAGCGGATCTCCGCCCAAGCCAGGCTCGGTGCCGTTGCCGAGGAAGGAGAAGCAGGCCGGCACGGCGCGTGCAAAGGCCGCGAAGTCCTCGCTGGCGAGGATGGGTGCGCAGTCCGCGACCACCGCGTCCGGGCCGAGTGCCCGGCGGGCAGCCGCCACGACGTGCTCGGCGCACCGGGGGTCGTTGATCGTCGGGAGGAACTCTCGGGTGTAGGTGACCTCGCCCCGCGCGCCATGAGCAGCACAGACCCCGTCGACGATCGCGCGGATGCGCGACTCGAGCAGCGCGCTCGTCCCGGACGCGAACGATCGGGTGTCGCCCCGGACGACGACCTCACCGGGGATGGCATTGCGGATGCCGTCAGTGACGAGCTCGGTGCAGGACAGCACGGCCGACTCCATCGGATCGAGGCTGCGCGCGACGACCGTCTGCAGGGCCAGGACGATCTCAGCCGCTGTGACGAGGGGGTCGATCACGGCCTGCGGCCGCGACGAATGCCCGCCCTGCCCGACGATGCGGATCTCGAAGTCGTCCTCGGCGGCCATGATCGCGCCGGGCCTCGTGTGCAACGCGCCGGCCGGCAGTCCGGGGATGAGGTGCAGTCCGAACATCGCATCGACGGGAAACCGTTGCAGCACAGCGTCATCGAGCATCGCCTGCGCCCCGCGCCCGTGCTCCTCGGCCGGCTGGAAGACGACGCGCAGTGTCCCGTCAAAGCCGCCCTCCTCGGCCAAGACGGCCGCCGCGCCGAGGACCATGGCCAGGTGCCCGTCGTGGCCGCAGGCGTGCATGACGCCAGGGTTGCAGGATCCGTGGGGACGACCGGAGGGCTCGTCGATGGCCAGGGCGTCGAGCTCAGCGCGCAGCCCGATGGCCTCCGTGCCGGGTCCGCGCTTCAGGGTGCCGACCACCCCCGTCCCACCGATCCCGCGGGCCACCTCCCAGCCGAGGCCCTCGAGGACGCCGGCGACATAGTCGGCCGTCGCGGTCTCGGCAAAGCCCAGCTCGGGGTGCGCATGCAGGTGCCGACGCCACTCCCGCACGCGCTCGTCGACCCGCAGCGCGGCGGCCCGAGCCGGCGCGACGTCCGCGCTCACGGCATACTCGCCAGTCGCACCACGGCATTGACGAGCACGGTGACTCCTGCCGCACAGTCCTCGGGCGTGGAGAACTCTCGCGGATTGTGGCTGATCCCGTCGTGCTGTCCCCGGACGAAGACCATCGCCGCCGGTCCGATCGCCGCCATCTCCTGGGCATCGTGCCCGGCGCCCGACATCAACCGCATCGACGGGTGCCCGAGCTCGCCGGCCACCTGCTCGATGACCGACTGCAGGCCGGTGTCGAAGGGCACCGCTGCGGTGCGCGCCAGCCGCGTCGTCTCGACTCCCAGCCCCGGGTGCCGCTCGCGCAGGCTCTGGAGGTATGCCGTGAGGTCGGCTTCCGCGCGAGCCATCGCCTCGTCGTCGGGGTTGCGCAGGTCGACGATCACCTCGGCGGTGTGGGGGACGACGTTGGCCAGGCCGGGGCGGAAGGTGACCTGTCCGCAGGTCGCGCGCAACGCGGCATACCGACCCGAGTCGACCATCTCGCGCAGGTGGACGACGAGCTCGGCGGCGGCGAGCCCGGCGTCGATGCGCAACTCGGTGGGCGTCGTGCCGGCATGCGCCGCCCGTCCGCGCAAGGTGACCCGCTGCCACGAGATCGCCTGCACTCCGGTGACCACGCCGATGGGGAGATCGCGGTGAAGCAGGACCGGCCCCTGCTCGATGTGACACTCAAGGTAGGCGTAGGGCGGGTCGAGCCGAACCGGCTGCGTCCCAAGGAAACCCGTGCGCTCAAGCTCGTCGCGCACGCTTCTCCCCGCGCCGTCGCGCAGCCCGTATGCCGTGCTGAGCGGGATGCGTCCGGCGGCCACGGCCGAGCCGAGCATGTCGGTGCCGAAGCGCACGCCCTCCTCCTCGGTGAAGGCCGACACGATGATCGGGCGGTGGGTGACGATGCCCTCCTCGGCGAGGCGCGTGAGCACCTCGATGCCGCCGAGCACCCCCAGGCAGCCGTCGAAGGCGCCGGCCGTGGCGACCGTGTCGATGTGCGAGCCGATCCGCACGGGCGCGGCGCCGGGGTCGCGGCCCTCGCGCCGGCCGTGGAGGTTGCCCATCTCGTCGACGGTCACCTCCAGCCCGGCCGCGCGCATCCACTCGACGACCATGTGCCGCCCCGCGGCATCGGCATCGGTGAGCGCGAGGCGGTTGACGCCGGTGAGACCGGTGAGCTCATCGGCATACGCCCCGATGGCGCCGAGCTCCATGAGGCGACTCCACAGGCGGTCGGCGTCGATCGCCACGGGAGCGCCGGTGGCCGTGGGCGCAGGCGTCTGGATCGTCATGACAGCGACGTTACCGGGGCGGCATACCATCACGTCGAGGTCATCCTCGCCGAGCTCGAGCGCGCCGAGGCGGCGATCGCCAGCAGTCGCGGCAGTGTCACCGGCACGGTCCGGCTGGCGACCTTTCAAACCGCGGCGCGGTGGGTGCTCGCCCAGGTGCTCGACGACCTGGCCGCGCACCACCCTGACCTCGTCGTCATCGTCACGCACCTCGACGCAGGTGACGCGATCCCGGCGCTCGTCGCGCGTGACTTCGACGTCGTGCTCTCCGAGCACTACCCCGGCGACCCGCCTGCATCGACGGTCGGCATCCGGGTGCTCGAGCTGCGACGGGATCCACTGCGGCTGGCCATTTCCGTGTCGTGGCAGGCCGATTCGCTGGCCGAGATGGCAGACCGGCCCTGGGTGCTCGAGCCTGCCGGGAGCGCAGCCCGTCGATGGGCGACGCACGTATGCCGGTCGGCCGGCTTCGAGCCGCGGGTCGCCGTCGAGTCGGCCGACGTCTATCTCCACGCCCTGCTCGTCGAGCGAGGGCGGGCCGCGGCCTTCCTGCCCACCCTCGGGGTGGACGTCGGCGAGTCGGTGCGGCTGCTGCCAATCAGGGCGACCCGCTCGATCCGCGCCTCGGCCCGGGCGGGCAGCGAGGCCCACCCCGCGATCGGCGTCGTCTTGGCGGCGCTGCGGCGCGCGGCGCGCGGCCCATAGCTCGAACCATCGTGCGCGGACGCGGATCGTCCGCGTGCGCGCATAGCGTGTGCTTCATGGCAGCGTCACGCGCACCGAAGGTCGATCTCGCCGACCTCACCGTCGTCCCGCTCACCGGTGTGAGCTGGCCCGCGTATGCCGCACTGATGGAGCGGCACAACGGGGTCTTCGGCGGGTGCTGGTGCACGTGGTTTCTCACCATGCCCGCCGAGAAGACCAGGGACGCGGCGGACAATCGGGCGCTGCAGGAGCGACGCGTGCGCGCGGGGCACAGTCACGCCGCGCTTGTCATGCACGGTGACGAGGCCATCGCGTGGTGCCAATTCGGCTCTCCCGCAGAGCTGCCCAACATCTACCACCGCAAGGAATACGAGGCGATGGGTCGAGCGCTGCCCGACTATCGGATCACCTGCCTTTTCGTCGACAAGCGCTATCGCCGCTCGGCTGTTTCGGCAGTCGCGCTGCGCGGGGTCATTCACCTCGTCGCGGCCGCGGGCGGTGGTGAGCTCGAGGGCTATCCCCACGATGCCCAGGGGCAGCGGCAATCAGTGCTCTACAGCGGGACCCGTGAGCTCTTCGAGCGGGCGGGTTTCACCTACGTCCGGCCCAAGGGGCCGAAGAACTGCGTCATGACGATGACCGTCGCCCCCGCGGGCTGACGGCAGCGCGCTCGCCGTCAGCCGCCGCCGCGGAGGCGAGCGGCGGCATACGTGCGGCCGAGTCGCCGCGCCAGCCGTCGGGCGGAGGCGCGGCTCGCTCCGGCGGCGTCCTGGTTCCCGATGGCTCCGTCCGGATCAGGGCCGCGTGCCCCTTTCCGGAGGCGACCCCGGCCGCGATCCGCGCGTGGGTGGCGGCGGACCTCGTCCAGGACCTCGCGATGAAGCGCGCTCACCTCGCGCCGAGCGTGGTGCTGGTGTCTCGCTGACCGACCGCTGGCCGCCGCGTTGCGAGCTGACGCCGAGCTGGTCGGTCTAGCCGGCCGACCCTGACGAGCACCGTGATCGCCTTCGACGTCGGCGCGGTGACACTGCTCGTCGGCGTTGCGACCGGCAGCCGCGGGGCGGTCGGCGTCGGCAACTCGCGACGGGGCCGACGGTCGCCGAGGTGTCCGCGCTCGTCGCGCTGGGCCTGGTCCTGCTCGCCGCCGCGGTCGTCGCGGTGCGACGGCTCGAGATCCACTGACCCCGTGCCCGAGCTCGGTAGTCAGCGCCCGCGATCTCGGTGGCCACCACGGACGCGATCAGCCGGCATACCCCGGTGCACTGGAGGGGCACGGCCGCCGCGGCCGCGCCACCATCGCCAAAGCAAAGGACAGCGATCATGGGCAAGGCAGTCATCTCACTCACCACCGGCCTCGAGGACCCGGAGAAGGTCACCGTGGCCTTCCTCGTCGCCGTCGGGGCGGCCGAATCAGGCCGTCCGACACTGATGTTCCTCACCAAGGAGGCCGTCCGGCTCGCCCTGCCCGGCGTCGGCACCGCGATCGCGTGCCAGGGCTGCCCGAGCCTCGAGTCGCTCATGGCGAGGTATGCCGCGGCCGGCGGCACCTACCTCGCGTGCCCGATCTGCGTCGACGCCAAGGGGCTCGGCGGGCACGAGTTCATCGAGGGCGTGACCAAGGGCGGCACGGTGCCGATGTGGGAATGGATCGGGGACGAGGGCGCGACGACGTTCAGCTACTGAGGACAGCTCGTGGGGCGCCTCGCCCGAATGCCCTGCGGTGCGCTCGAAGGGCAGCTCACATGCCCTAAAGGGCAATGTCCGATTGGACATCGTCGTCGCTACTCTCCGGGGTCATGAGCCGTCCCTTGCGTTCCCGCACTCGCACCTCCGTCCGCCTTCGTGCCCTGTTCGCGGCCCTGCTCGCCGTCTTCGGCGTGGTCGTGCCGGCTGGCTCGGCCTCGGCATTCGGTTCCATGGACGTCACCATGGCGATCATCTCGGCGACGCCGACGACGGGAATGGCTCCGCTGGTCGTCGCCTTCGACGGATCGCAGTCCTACTGCGTCGAGTCCTGCTCGCTCGTCGGCTATCAGTGGGACTTCGGTGACGGGACGGGCGCGACGGGCGTCACCGCCGTGCACACGTATACGCGTGGCGGGACGTATGCCGCACGACTGACGGTCACGGCGGACAACGCGACCACCAACACGGCGATGGTCGACATCCGCGTCGGCGACATGACTCGAGCCGTGGTCAACGCATCGATGACGGCCGCGCAGATCCCGTTCACGTCCACGTTCGACGGCTCGGGGTCCACGGTGGGCTGGGACAAGACGATCGTGTCCTATCAGTGGTCCTTCGGTGACGGGGCCACGGCGACCGGTGCCGTGGTCGCGCACGCCTTCACCACGGCCGGCGTGCGCCAAGTGGCGCTCACCGTCACCGACACCACGGGATACGCCCAGACCAGCGGCGTGACCGTCTTCGCCCAGGATGCCCTGGTGGCGGCGGCCAACGTCGCGGCGAGCTCGCCCACCAAAGGCACCGTCTCGCTGGCCTGGACCAACCGGACGATTCTCCTGCAGCGCAACTGGATCGAGCGGTGTCAAGGTTCCTCATGCACGGGCTTCGCCACCATCTTCGGCGCACTCGGCACCGACACGCGGTTTGCCGATGCCAGCCTGAAGTCGGGCACGACGTACTCCTACCGGATCCGATCACTGGACTACCTGGGGCGCACGGTCACCAGCGCGATCGTCAAGGTCAAGGTGCGCTGACCCGATCCGACCGACCTGCTGCGGGCGCCCGGCTCGCCCCGCCGGGCGCCCGCAGCGACCTGGCAGGTGAGCCGTCGAGTCGTGCCGACCTCACAGCGCCCCCAACGATCCAGGCGTGCTTGCCCACCTGGCGCACCCGCTCGAAACCGAGCTCCTCGAAGAGCTCGACGGTGGCGCTGAAGAGAAACCGCCCTTGGGCGACCCGGCCATCGGTCACCTCCGAGATCGCCTCGACCCGCCCGCCGCCGGCCGTAGCGATCAGCGCGAGCGCCCCCTCGAGGGCTGCCCGCGCCACCCCCTGCCGCCGGTGACGGGAGTCGACGAAGATGCAGGTGATCCGCCAATCCGGTTGCGCCGGAGGGTCGTTGCGATAGGCGCGCCCATGCTTGATGCCCGGCAACTCGGCCGGCGAGCCAAACTGGGCCCACCCCTGCGCCAGCCCGTCGGCGTCGAGGACCAGCGCGGCGTGGGCCTCGCCGGCGCGCACGAGACCTTCCTTCATCGCCCGGTAGTCCGCCCCGCGCAGCTTCTCGGTGAGGTGGTATCCGATGCACCAACACCCACCATAGACACCGTTGTTGCGCTCGACGAGCTCCGCGAAGGCCTCCCAGGTGTCCGGCCCCAAGGCCACCACGTCGTATGCCGGGCCGGTCGGCATACGAGTGACGGCGGGGTGCCGCGCGCTCATGCGGACGCCTCGCCCGCAGCCTCGGCGAGCAACACGGCGAGGTCGCGCTCGGCGAACTGCAGGTGCTCCCACGTCTCCGTCAAGGCGATGTGCAGGCACTCCTTGACCGAGAAGTCCTCCAGCTGCGGCCACCCCGGTGACGTCCGCGTCACCGTCCCGGCCAGGGACTCATCCGTTGCACCAGAAAGGAATGCGCGCACAGCCGATTGCCGACGCTCGAACAGCGCGACTGCCTCGTCGAGACTGGGCCGCGCCTCGCGATCCCACGGTATGCCGTCCCACCCCGGCGCCTCGTCCCACGGCAGGTCGAGCGCATCCCAGGGGGCATCGCGGCCGAGAAGCATGCGCTCGATCCATGCAGCGATGGCGAAGGACACATGGCGCAGGGTTTGGATGAGCGACCATTCGTCGTCGACGGAGCGGTGCAGCCACTCGGGGGGCAACGTGCGGGCGCGGGCGACGGCGGCCTCCCACAGCGCGACGGTCTGGCTGAAGCCCTCGCGATAGCCGGCGACGGTGCCCTCCATGAGCAGCGCACGCTCCGGATGCCGGCGGTTGAGCTCGGCGTCGATGAGCGGCGCGATGTCGACCCCGTTGACGATGACGTCAACGAGATCGGCGCTGATGCGCGCATGGACGAGCTCGGCGCCGCGCACCCGGATTCCCTGCATCGTCACGGCCCGAAAGTCGGCTCCGTCGAGGTGCACCTGGTGGAATCGCGCCCCCCTCAGCAGGACGCGCTCGAAGCTGCTGCCGGACAGGTCCTGCTCGGTGAAGTCGGTCATCCCGCCACCGTAGGCGCCGTTGCGGACGCTTTCCTTCCGGATTGACCACTAGCCTCGGCCGTATGCCGTCCCGGCCCGCGAGTGAGCTCAGCGCCGTCGCCCGCTCGCTTCGCGCCCTCGAGATCCTGCAGACCCGGCCGGGGATCACGGCATACGAGCTGGGCGAGCGGCTGGGGGTGAGCGACCGGGCCGCACGCCGCCACGTCGCGCTGCTGCGCGAGGCCGGCATATCCGTCGACGCCACCCGCGGACCGCATGGCGGCTATCGGCTCGGGCGCGGCACCCGGCTGCCGCCGGTGAGCTTCACCCAGGACGAGGCGCTCGGGTTGGTCATGGGGGTGCTGTCGGGCGCCCCGGAGGCGAGCAGTGGCGACGACCTCGTCGGCACCGCCTTGGCCAAGGTCCTCCGGGCGCTGCCCGAGCCCATCGCTCGTGCCGCGAGCGCCTTGGCCGCGAATGCCGCGGCGGCGCCGGACCGGCGCGCCGCGGAGCGCCCTGGTCCCGCCGTGCTCAGCGCCCTCGTCGCGGCGACGGCCGCGGGTGAGCGTGCTGTCATCGGCTATCGCGGCGAGTCCGGCCGCGAGTGGAGCGGGCTCATCGACCCGTGGGCGCTCGTCGTGCGTCACGGGCGCTGGTATCTGCTCTGCCACTCACACGGAGCGCAAGCCGTGCGGACCTATCGGGTCGATCGGGTGAGCTCGGTCGAGCCGACGGGTGAGCGGTGCTCGCCACCGGCGGAGCTCGATCCGGTCGCCGAGCTCGAGCGCCACCTCGGCGTCGGGTGGGAGTTCGAGGCGCAGGTGGCCTTCGACGCCCCGATCGAGCAGGTCGCTCGATGGGTGCGCCCGACGATGGGCCGGCTCGAAGCGGCGCCGGGTGGGGGCTGCGTGCTCGTCGGCTCGACCTCCAACCCCGACATGTATGCCCAGGAATGGCTCTCGACGGTGGCGTTGCCCTTCCGCGTCGAGGGCGGCCCGGAGCTGCGCGCCGCCGTCGCGGCCCTCGCCGCCCGACTGACCGCGTCGGTCGCCGTCAGCCGTCCTCCGACTGAAGTCGGGTAATTGGCCCGGGCCCGGTCAGCGACGGCGCGGTCGCTCGTTGCTGCCCTGTGCTGCAACGGCATCCGCGGCATACGCGGCGTATGCCGTGGCGAGCGACTGCGCGGACGGCCGGGCGGCTGACGGGGTCGGAGGGATCTTGCGGAGCAGGCGCTCCACCGATCCGGTCTGTCCGACGAGGCCGCCCGTCCGGCGCTCGAGCAGGGCTCGACCCGAAGCGGTGAGCCGGAGCCGCCCGTCGTGCATGAGGTCGAGCAGCCCACACCCGTCGAGCAGCTGAACGGCGTGCACGATCTCGTCCTCGGTGGGGATCGCATGGTTGATCGCGTCTGCGGCGGCGAGGATCTCGGCGAGAGCGGCGGGGCGATCGAGCACCGCCAGCGCGGTGGCGAACCACGCGTCACCGAAGGCCCACCCAGGCGTCTCGCCCCTCATCGCGAGAAGGGCGGGTCGAGCTGCTCGCTCGGGCCACGGCGGTAGAGCTGCGCCGGCCGCCCGCCGTCGACATTCGTCGTGCGCCCCGTGGCCTCGAGGAAGCCGGGCGTGCCGGTGACCTTGCGGTGGAAGTTGCGGGCGTCGATGGAGTGGCCCCACACGGCCTCATAGACGCCCCGCAACTGCCCCACGGTGAACTCCTCGGCGCAGAAAGCCGTTGCGAGGGAGGTGTATTCGAGCTTCGCGCGGGCCCGGGTGAGCCCGTCGGTGAGGATCAGCGCATGGTCGAAGGCGAGCGTCGCCAGGTCGACGTCCGCGACGGCGACCCACGCCGCGTGGCGAGCGTCGGTGCCGGCGACTGGCTCGCCGAGCGAGGGCGCGAGCGCGAGCCAGGCCACCGAGACCGTGCGCATCCGCGGGTCACGCGCCGGCTCGCCATAGCTGGCGAGCTGCTCGAGGTGCACCCCCGCGCCGACCCCGGTCTCCTCGGCGAGCTCACGGTATGCCGCGTCGCCGAGATCCTCGTCGACGTGGACGAAGCCGCCCGGGAGCGCCAAGCGACCGGCATACGGATCCTCACCGCGCTCGACGAGCAGCACGAACAGTCGGCCGCGCCGGATGGTCAGCACGACGAGATCTACGGTCACCGCGAACGGGGGATAGCTGCCCATGGATCGACCCTAGCTCATTGTCGTCACTGCGACGAGAAGGCGGTAGGTCAGGTCGGTCCAGGTCGGTCCACCCCAGGCAGCAGGTAGGCGAGGGCGTGCGCGAGAGGCAGGTCGCGCGGGTCGTGCAGCTGGGTGGCAATGCGGGTGACGTCGTGATTGCCGACGAAGTTGAGCGGCTGGAAGTGGCCGGCATAGCCCGCATGCCGGGTGAGCGTCCACGCGAGCTCGTGGAAGTTGCGGTCGTTGAGTGAGCTCCAGGTGGCCTTCCACAGCTCGTATTCGGTGATCGCGTCGACCCCCGAGCGCGCGGCGAAGTCGGCATAGTCGCCGTGGATGACCTCGGCGACGATCCAGCAATTGGGGTGAATCTCCTTGACCCGCTGGACAATTGGTCGCCAGGCCTCCGGCCCGGGGGAGTATGCCGCGTCGAGCCGCCAGCCGTCGACGCCGCGGTCGAGCCAGTGCGTCATCACCGAGGCGACGTAGTCCGCCACCGGAGGGTGCTCGAGGTCGAGCTCGACGAGGTCGAGATTGCCCTCGAAGCCGCGCGGATAGTCGCCGACCCAGCGGATCCACGCGCCCGCCTCCGACCGGGGGCCGTCCGCCAGGGCGCGGCGGACGATCGGGTGCTCGTCGGAGACATGGTTGAAGACCCCGTCGAGCGCGATGCGTATGCCGCGCGCCTGCGCCGCCGCAACGAGCTCGTCGAAGGCCCCCTCGTCACCGAGACGGGGGTCGATGGAGAAGTGGTCGAGGGTGTCGTAGCCGTGGCTGCGCGAGGCAAAGATCGGCGCGAGGAGCAGCCCATTGGCGCCCAGCTCGACGACATGGTCGAGCCAGCCGATCAGCCGCCCGAGCCGCTGCTCGACGTGGTCGATCGCCTCGCGCTCGGCGCCGACGAAGCGCAGCCGATAGGCGTGCCACCAGATCGCGTGGTCGGCCCAGGTCATGTCTGCCCCAGATGAGTCATCGCGCCCACCGTAGTCAACGCCGAGCGACGCCGCGCCGCAAAGTCCCTTTTCGTCGACTTGACGAGATCCCACACCCGGCTTATCGTCGTAACGACGAAAACAGCTCCACGAGAGGACCGACCATGGCCACCGTCACGGCATACCCCTTCCGGCGCCACCTGCGCGCGACCCCGACGAGCTATGTCCGCCACCTCGTGCGCGGCCAGGCCAAACACACCGGAGCCGGCACGGCCTTCTGGTTCCGCGCGCTGACCTCGGCGATCAGCGAGGTGCCGGTCGACGACCGCGAGCGGGCGGTGCTCGTGTCGCTGCGCACGACCGACCTCCAGCAGATCGCCGTGCCAGGCGTCGTCGCCTATCGCGTCGCCGAGCCGGAGCTCACCGTCGAGCGGGTCGACTGCGCGGTCGACCTGCGCACCGGCGCGTGGTTGCAGACCCCGCTCGAGACGCTCGGCTCAGCCGTCCACGTCGCCACCGCCGAGGCCGTCGCCCGGGCGCTCGCCGGCCGCGATCTGCGGGCCGTCCTCGGCACCGACCTCGGCGAGCTGGGGGCGGCTGTCCAGGCGCTGCTCGTCGCTGACCCCGGCCTGGCCTCGTTGGGGCTCGCGGTCGTCGGCGTGCGCTTCGGGCTCATCCGCCCCGAGCCCGACGTCGAGCGCGCCCTGCAGACCCCGGCCCGCGAGGCGATTCAGCAGGAGGCCGACAAGGCGACCTTCGAGCGGCGTGCGGTCGCCGTCGAGCGCGAGGCCGCCATCGGTGAGAACGAGCTGACCAACCAGATCGAGCTCGCCCGCCGCCGTGAGCAACTCATCGCCCAGGAGGGTGCCAACAGCCAGCGCGAGGCGGGCGAGCGCGCCGCTGCGGCCCGGATCGCCACCGAGTCCGAGGCGGCCCGAGAGCGGACCCTCGCGGCCGCTCGGGCCGACGCCGATCGCACGGTGGGGCAGGCTGCCGCGGACACCGACCGGGCGCGCATCGAGGCGTATGCCGAGGTCCCCCGCGAGCTGTTGCTCGCTCTGGCCGTCCGCGAGGCCGCCGAGCACCTGCCGGCGATCGACCACCTCGTCGTCACGCCCGACCTCGTCCAGGGGCTGCTGAGCAAGCTCGGCGCCGAGGCGCGGGGGTGACCCAATGACTGCCCCGAGGGTTGTGCTCGTCACGCGCAGAACGGAATACGACGAGCTGCTCGACCGGCACAGCACGCGCGGGCAGGTGGAGTTCTTCCTCCGCACCCGCGAGCAGCCGCTCGCGCCGGTCCTTGATCGCCACGAGCGGACGTATGCCGCCCAGCGCACCGTCCTCGGCGCCGTGCCGGTCGACTGGAGGCAGGCGAGCGTCGAGCGGTCCGAGCTGGCCCGATTCGTCTTCGAGCCCAGCGACATCGTCGTCGTGCTCGGCCAGGACGGGCTCGTCGCCAATGTCGCCAAATACCTTGCGGGACAGCCGGTGATCGGCATCGACCCGTTGCCGGGCGCCAACGCCGGGGTGCTTGTGCCCCATCCGGTGGCGGCGGCCGGCGACCTGTTGGCCGACATCGCAGGCGAGCGGGCGGCATACGTCGAGCGGGCCATGGTCCAGGTGTCGACCGACGATGGTCAGCGGCTGCAGGCGCTCAACGAGGTCTTCGTCGGCCAGCCCGGTCACCAGTCGGCACGGTATGTGCTGAGCGTCGGCGGGCAGAGCGAGCGGCAGTCGTCGTCGGGGGTCATCGTCGGGACCGGCACGGGGTCGACCGGATGGTGCGCCTCCATCCAGCGGGTGGCGGCTCCCGAGCTCGCCCTGCCCCGCCCCGACGAGCGTGCCGTGGCCTGGTTCGTCCGGGAGGCGTGGCCCTCGCGGACGACCGGGACGGCATACGTCGCAGGGAGATTGGGGGACCGCGGTCTGCTGCACCTGCGGTCCGAGTCCGAGCAGCTCGTCGCCTTCGGCGACGGGATCGAGGCCGACCGGCTGGTCATCGGCTGGGGGCAGCGAATCGCCGTGGGTGTCTCCCGCGAGGTGCTGCGGACGGTCGCCTGAGTCGTCGTCAGGGCTGCCCCACAGGGGGGAGCGGCCCTGACGGCACTCATCCGGGTTGAAGGAACGGCGCCGCCCCGGCCGCCGCGAGAGGTATGCCGCGTCGGGTCAGCTCGGCGTCGGCCCGAGCCCGGCCGCCGTGCTCGAGCCCGGCGAGGCGAGTCGACCCCTCCCAGACCAGCCGGCCCCGGTGGCGCACGGCGAGGTCGAGCCGCCCGACGAGGTGCTCGATGGCCCCGGCGGCGTTGCGTCCCTCGCTCGGCAGTGGCACGGGCAGCACGTGGGCGGCGTCCAGCGGCGCCTCGGCGTGGACTTCGACGCTCCAGCCTCGCGAGCTCCCGCGCAGCTCCCACGTGGTGTCGGTGACGAGAGCTGTGACCGGCGAGGTCAGCGGGTTGCCGAGACGCAGCACTCGCGCCGAGGCGTTGTTCCGCGGCGAGCGGCCTGCGCGCGGGGCGAAGGCGCCCTCGGGCAGCCGCACGACGAGCGCGGTGACCTCGGTGCGTAGCGGCCCCGCCGTCACCTGACCGCCGGCGAAGGCCACGCAGGCGTCCGGCTCGGCGAAGCCCTGCGCCTGCCCCCACCACCATGAGTCGGGGAATCCCTCACGGCCCCAGTTCTTTTCGCCATAGACCTGGGCATCGGCGAAGACCCAATCCTCGTCGCCGACGACGGCCCGGCCGCTCGCACGGCCGCCGAGCAGCCACGGGTGCCAATACTGGTTGAGGCCCGGCACGACCTGGAAGACGCTCGATCCGCCGAAGCGCCGACGCGGCCACGGCGCAGGGTCGGTGATGGTCAGCTCCAGGGAGGAGCGGGGCCCGAGATCGACCGACACGCGCGCACCATCGGCGACGAAGCGCCCGCCGGAGCCATCGACCCGCACCCCCAACGCCCGCGGATCGGCCCACGCTCCAACGGGATCGGCGAGCGCGAGGTGACCGCCCGGCATACCCTCGGCCGCGGCGGCGAGGCCCAAGGTCGCCCACGGGCCGCGCGGGCCGCGATTGATCCCGGCGAGCGCGATGACGACGCGACCACGCTCCGGATCGGTGACGCGCCAGAAGTAGCCCTCCATGGCGACCCCGTGCGCGGCGAGCGGGTCGCCGAAGGGCCAGTCCGCGCCCGTGCCGCGGTATGCCGTGCCGATCCTCACCGATAGCCTCCCGGTGAGCAGTGTGCCGGACCGACGAAGGGCGTGACCATGAAGCTGCACGAATTTCCGCGCCATCCGCTGACATTCGGGCCGAGCCCGGTCCATCCGCTCAAGCGGCTCAGCGCCCACCTCGGCGGCGCGCAGATCTGGGCCAAGCGCGAAGACGTGAGCAGCGGGCTCGCCTTCGGCGGCAACAAGGTGCGCAAGCTCGAATACATCGTCCCCGACGTGCTGGCCGCGGGCGCCGACACGCTGGTGTCGATCGGCGGCTACCAGTCCAACCACACGCGGCAGGTCGCGGCCGTCGCCGCGCACCTCGGGCTCAAGTGCCGGCTCGTCCAGGAGAAGTGGGTGCCCTGGGACGACCCGGTCAACGACAAGGTCGGCAACATCCTGCTCTCGCGGATGATGGGCGCCGACTCGCGGCTCGACCCGCACGGCTTTGACATCGGCATCCGCGAGAGCTGGCAGCAGGCCCTCCAGGAGGTCACCGACGGTGGCGGCACGCCCTATCCGATCCCGGCCGGCGCGTCCGAACACCCGCTCGGCGGGCTGGGATTCGCCAACTGGGCCTTCGAGGTGGCCGAGCAGGAGCAGGCTCTCGGCGTGCACTTCGACACGATCATCGTCTGCACGGTGACCGGGTCGACCCATGCCGGGATGATCGCCGGCTTCGCCGCCCTCGAGGAGCTCAGCGGGGTGCGGCGGCGGGTGCTCGGCATCGACGCCTCGGCGACGCTGCAGCAGACGCGCGACCAGGTCGGGCGGATCGCCCGGCATACCGCCGAGCTCATCGAGCTGGGACGCGACCTGCGCGACGACGAGATCCAGGTCCTCGAGGGCTGGGCCGGCGAGCTCTATGGCATCCCGGTCGACTCGACGATGGAGGCCATCCGCCTGGGCGCGCAGCTCGAGGCGATGATCACCGACCCCGTCTATGAGGGCAAGTCGCTCGCCGGGCTGATCGACCTCGTGCGCTCCGGCGAGATCGGCAAGGACTCGACCGTGCTCTATGCCCACCTCGGCGGACAGCCGGCGATCAACGCCTACCACCGGCTCTGGTCCTGAGGGGACCGCGGCAACCTGCACTGCCGCTGCCGCCTCGGGCGGCATCGGCCGAACCCTCGCCGTGCACCGGGGTCAATCCATCGGGAGGGCAGCGAGGTCGTGGACGAGCTGGCTCACCCGCAGGGCGTCGCCCTTGACCGACGGGCTGAAGCCCAGGCGCACGACGACGAGGTCGGCCGACGGCACGACGACGACGCGCTGGCCGTCGTGTCCCTCGGCGGAATAGGCGTCGGCCGGCAGGGCCGTGTCGGCGAGAGTGCCGTCGGGGAGCTTGTTGGCCCACCAGCCGGCGGCATAGCCGACCTCCTCACCCTGGCCGGGCAGCACGGTCGTGGTCGTCTTCATCCAGTCGACCGGCAGCAGCTGCTGCCCGCTCCACTCGCCGCCCTGCAGCGCGAACTGCCCGATGGTCGCCCAGTCGCGCGGGGTGGCCCACAGATAGGAGCTGCAGACGGGGGTGCCCGAAACGTCTCCCTCCCACACGGCCGACGACAGCCCGAGCGGCTCGAAGATCTGCTGACGCGGCAGGGCAGACCCCGTGCCGGTGCGCGCCTTGAGGATCGAGCAGATGATGTTGGTCGAGCCGCTCGAATACTGCTGATAGGTCCCCGGCGCGTGCGCGAGCGGCTGGCTCGCGGCATACGCGCCCATGTCGTTTTCGGTGTAGAGCATCTTGGTGATCGGGGTGCCGAGGTCGTATTCCTCGTTCCACGCCAGGCCGCTCGTCATCCGCATGAGCTCGTCGAGGGTGATCTTGGCGCGATCGTCGGTCCATTCGGGGCGCAGCGCGGCGTCGGTGACCGAGACCTTGCCCTGCTGGGCCAGCCGCCCGACGAGCAGGCTGGTGACGCTCTTGGCCATCGACCAGCCGAGCTGCGGGGTCTGCGCGGTGAAGCCCGGCGCATAGCGCTCGGCGATGAGCTTGCCCCCGCGGATGACGACAATGCCGCGGGTGCCGAGCTTGGTCTTGTCTGCCGGCGCGAGATCGTCACCAAAAGCCTTGGCCAGCAAGGCATCCAGCGTTGCGTTGGGGCTTGGGGTCGCGGCCGACGTGAAGGGGTTGGGGGCGCTGCTCACCGCGGAGTCGCCCTGCGCGACCAGGGGGTCGGTGCTGCGCTGGCCGAGCGTGCAACCGGCCGGGGAGTAATAGGCCGTCTGGCTGGCCAGCACGCCCAGCACCGTCGTCGTCACCTGGCTGCGGTCGGACGACACCGACGTGCGCAGATAGGGCACGAGCGGGTTGGGCGGCAGGTCGGTGTCCGCGTCGCTGCGCCCGGCATACCCCTGCAGCGCACAGGCGTTGTGCGCGGCATAGCCAGTGCCGGTGAGCAGCAACGGTTTTGCGTAGAGGTAGCCACCCGTGAGGGCGACGACCAGGACGACGAGCAGGCTGAGCAGGATCCGGCGGAGCGGGCGACGACGCGGGCGCATGGCGCGACGCTACTCTCGCAGCGTGCCCGACCCCAGCGTGACGCGGCGGTCCGTCGGACGCGCCGACGGCGCCCCCTGCCGACTGCTGCTCGTGCGGCCGAGCGCGATCGGGGCGCGAGCAGCCTGCCCCGTGGTGGCTTTGGGTCACGGCTTCCTCCAGCGTCCGTGGCGGTATGCCGGTCTGCTCACCGCTCTTGCCGCGCGCGGGCACGTCGTCGTCGCCCCCGACACCCAGACCGGGCCGCTGCCCAGCCACCGGCGCCTCGCCGACGATCTGTGGCGGGCCGCCGAGTGGGCAGTGGCCAGCCAGCCCGATGCCGACCCCGCGCGGATCGTTGCGGCCGGGCACTCGATGGGTGGTGGGGCGGCGCTGCTTGCGGCCACCCGGCATACGGGAATCGTTGCGGCCGTGGGGATTGCGGCTCTCGACACGCGCCCGTCGATGCGGCCGGCCTTGTTGCGGTTGCCCACGCCGGTGTTGTTGGTCGTCGGGTCGATGGACTCGGTCGTGCCGCCGTTGCGCACGCGCGAGCTGTATGCCGCCCTCCGCGGACCGGCGGCTGCCTCTCCTGGTGGACGGGTGGATGCCGCCTCGGGTGACCGGGTGGACCGCGTGACCTGGCGCGAGCTCGACGGGGCGGGACATTGCGGCTGGCTCGACGCGAGCTTTCCGCGGGGCGCCTTCTGTGGCGGGCAGCGGCTCTTCCGCTCGGAGCAGGTGACGGCCACTGCTGATCTGGTGACCATGTGGCTCGCGACAACCCTCGCCGAGGGTTGACGGCCGACGGTCGGACACGCTGAGCCCGTGCGACCGACAGCTGACATCGGTCGATGCGACGATGGCGGGCATGGATCCTTGGGACGAGCTGACGGAGGCCGAGCGGGACCTGCTGCTGCTCGCCTCCGAGGAAGCCGAGCTGTGGGAGGTCAGCTTGCCTCTCCCAGGGGAGCAGCTGGATGGCACGATGCGCCCCCCGATCGGTGCTGAGGCCGGCCGAAAAGCCGCCCAAAGATTGGCGGGGATGGGTCTGGTCGGCGTCTTTCGCGAGACCGAGCCTGAAGGTGATCTTGCACCAGAGGCCCTGGCCCGGATCTTCGCCTCGCTCGATCCATGGCGGCCCCAGGCACCCCGGACCCAGCTGCTTCGGATGTTTCTCACCTCGGCGGGCGAGGACCTCTACTTCGGCGCCGGCGGCGCCGGCACCGATTCGAGCTGATGCGCTGGTTGCCCGGGTGAGCGCGCGTATGCATTGAGTCAGGAGTGACTCAGCCTGCGACGGGGACATCGGGGTCGCCGCGTTGCTACTCCTAGAGCCTCTTGCTCTTGCCGCCGCCGCACTCGGGGCTTCCTCCGAGCTGAGGTCGCCGACAGCGCCTGACTGTGCCTGAAGGTGCCTGACAGCGCCCCTGTGGTCGGCCGCAGTTTCGCCGCCATGGCGGTCACGCTCGTGGATGGCGTTCATATCTCGCCGCCATCGACCAATCTCGCCGCCATGGGTTTCTCCTATGTCAAGCGGCCGTGGGCAGGGTGGTGGCCTGGTGGTTGGTGTGGTCGGTGGTCATGAGGTTGTAGATGGTGCGGGCGAGGTGTCGTTTGAGGCAGCGGATGGCTTCTGTTCTGGTTTTGCCCTCGGTGAGCTTCTTCTTGAACCGTCCTGAGATTCCCGGAGGGTGCTGATTCAGCAAGGGAGACTCTTCTCA
>CAZLGB010000025.1:0-25125 GCA_964558825.1 uncultured Intrasporangiaceae bacterium | reverse complement strand
CGAACCAGGCCGGCGGCGTGCGCGATCACGGCGGCCGCCTGCTCGTCCGGGAGGCTGCCATCCTCGATCGCCTCCAGCAGCCCGCTAGAGAGCACCACCGTGTGCCGGCCGAATCCGCCGGCGGCGATCGCCTTCTCCCCCGTCCGTACCCGCAGTTGCACGAGCGGCGGTCCGAGTCCGGCCCGGCACAGCAGCGTGAGTGTCCCGGCCAGGCGGCCCACCTCGACCGGGGTGACCGGCCGGGAGAACACCAGGAGCCTGGCGGCCGCCTCCTCGGCTGCCCCGACGGACAGCGCCGCCCCCGCCAGCAGACCGCCGACGAACACCAGCAGAGCGGCTGGCGCTGGCAGGACCGCCCCAACCATGCAGGTCACCGCGGTGCTGATCAGCACGCCCGGCGTGACCGCCAGGGCCTTGGTCATCCAGCGATTCATACCCGCCACCTCCATCCACGCCCCGGGGTCGCGCCCGGAGTCTTGCTCGGTGTTCGTGACCCGCCCAGGGCCGGTCTCCCGCTTTCGGTGGGTGAGGCCAGTGTCCACACGGGCACTGGCATGCCGCCGGTTATCCACACCGGCCGGATTCCGTGAGCGCGACACCCGCCGGATCCGGCTCGATGGGGACGACACGAAACCGAGGGAGCCAAGACCATGACCGGCACCACCCACCCCCAGGCCGCGGCCTACGACACCTGGGCCGAGGTGATCGTCCTGCTCGACGAGGCCGCCGACCGCGGCTACCGCGACAGCGCGACCGACCCGGCACTGCACTCCACCGCCCTGGCCGCGCACGCCCTGGCGGCCGCCGCGCTCGAGCTGCTGCCGGTTGTGCAGCGTGCTCGGGTCGATCAGATCCCCACTCCGGCGGCTGCGTCGTCGATCGTCCTTATCCGCACCGCCGAGGCCGCGACCAGGCGCCACCCCATCGAGGACCTGCCCGTCGGGGCCTCAGAGATCATCGTCGCGATCTGCGACCTGATCGGGGAGCTCGGAGCGTGAGCGGCCCCGAGCTGCCCGTCGATGGCCGCAGCGTCGGCGAGCTGCTCCTGGACGCCGACCTGACCGCCCGGGCCACCCTGTGGGATCCCAGCCCCGAGGAAGCCAAAGATCGGGCCCGCAGCTGGGGCGAGGTCGCCGAAGCCGCCGCCGGCCTCTGGGCCAGCATCCCCGACTCAAGCGCCGACCCCAGCATGGGCCGGATCGCCGAGCTCGCCCGCGGGCTACACCGCACCCACCTGCGAGCCGGCTGGCCCGGCCCCGGTCCCGGAGATCCCCACCTGGAGTCCATCGCCACCTCCCTGGCCCGCGCGGCCGAGCTCGTCCAAGCCCGTCGGCACCCCACCGCGCCGCTGTCCCGGGAGGGCAACCTCGACGCCGACGGGGCCCGCACCCGTCTCATGCACACCCTGTACGTCACCACCCACGGCGTCGGCGTCGCGCTGCGCAACCACCTCGCCGACCTGCAGCGCCGTCTCGACGCCCGCCAAGCCATCCCCGCCGGAGACTCCCTTCAGCACGCCCGGGACACCATGCGCCGCCTCGACTCAGCCGAACGCCTCGCTGGGACATACCTGCACGGCCGCTGGCCCTCAGCCCTCACCGGAGAGCAACGGGACCAGCCGGAGCAGGCGCGCGTGACTGCAGCCCTGGCCAGATGGGACCTGCAGGCCCACCGAACCCTGGCAGGCCCGCCGACCACCCCCAACCTGGAGTGGATCGCCCGCATCCAGCAAGGACTCGTCATCACCACCGCTGTCGTCGGTGCCGCCGCCGCGCATCAAGGACAGCTTGACCCCAGCGACGTCGCCCGATCCCGACCCGCCCTCGTCGACCTCGAGCACGCCTGGGGCGCCATCGCCGGCGACCTGGCCCACCTCCACGGTCGCCACCGCGTCATCGACCCCGCCCTGCTGCTGGCCGGCCGTGAAGTCCAGGCAGCCCTGCGTGAGATCACCCATCAGCATGCTGGATACGCCACGCCCGCAGCGATGGCCACCCGGGCAGACCTGGCGCACACACTCGGCAGCCTCCGCGCCAGCCTCACCGCCGGCGTCGACCTGGCCCACGTGACCCGCGACGCCCTGGCTGACCCCGACCTCACCGTCAGCGCTCGTGCCGCCCACGCTATGGCTGCGCACGCCTCAGCACCTGCCACCAACGCGGCCTGGGTCGAAGCCGGCAGCATTCACCACAACCGAGACATCCCCCTGCCGCAACCCGTCCGCTTGGCCCTCATCGACCGCGCAGAGCAGCTCATCACCTGCGGCGTCACAGCCGACTCCGCCACTCTGGGACTGCACCGCCAACCTGCGCCCAATCGGCACGGCGTGCCCTCCCTCGGGCGCGTCCACGAAGGCCGCACCCCACCGACGAGCCCACCCAGCCCCGGCTGGGGCTGCGAACGCTGACCGACACCGGTCAGCCGCCGGACGGCGGGGGAGTGGTCTCCCCTTGCCTAGCGGAACTCTTGCGTCCGCAGTTTGACAAGAGCGTCTCGACTCCAGGCTTGTCGAAGTAGCCGAGTAGCCGCTGGCCCATGTCTCGGGTCCTGCCCAGCCGGGCCATCTCGGAGACCGGGCAGCCGGGCTGGGTGTGGATGACAGTCTGGGCCAGGGCTCGGCCGACACGCACGCTGGTGGAAGCATTCAGCACGGCGCGGGCGTCCCGCCGAACCATCGTCGATAGCGTTCTCGGATCCGTGATCTTCGGCAGCGGAGCCACGGCCGCCACGCTGAGCCCTCCACGTCGCCCCCCAGGCGGCGGTCCCGTTGCATCCGGAGGCGGCCGCGTTTGCGGCGTGTCCGCGTACGACCTCACGTGTAGGTCGGGGTATGGGCTGACGTGTAGGTCGGTCCTGGCGAGTCGTCCTCTGCTCGCCCGCTGAGCGGGGTCACCCTTCGGTTCATTCACTGCCAAGTTGATGAGCCCGAAGGGTGACCTGCTCATGATCCTCGATGAGGAGTCCTGGATGAATGTTCGTCGGTTCCGTGCCCTGCATGAACGGGGTGTGCCGTTGGCCGAGATCGCTCGAGAGTGTCGATGCGACTGGCGCACGGTGAAGAAGTATCTGGCTCAGGACGGGCTGGTCAGCCCGCCGCGGGCGCCGTCTCGGGCCGGGACCCAGCCGCGGCTGATCGACCCGTTCGTGTCTGTGGTGGAGGCGTGGCTGCGCGCTGACATCACCATGAAGGGGGCGGTGGTCCACGAGCGGCTGGTCGCCGAGTACGGGTTCACCGGTTCCTACCAGCGGGTCAAGGAGTACCTGGCGACCGAGCGTCCCCGGCTGGCTGCCGAGCTGGCGGTCGGGGATGAGAACCCGCTGATCGGGTTGCACCGCCGCTTCGAGGTCGTCCCGGGCGCCCAGGCCCAGGTCGACTGGGGAGAGGAAGGCGACCTGCTCGCCCACGTCGGCATTGGGCACGTCTATTCCTTCCACATGACCCTGTCCCATTCCCGAGACCCGTTCACGTGTTTCACCACGAGCATGGATCTGGCGACGTTCTGGGACTGTCACCGGCGGGCGTTCGCCCATTTCGGTGGGGTCCCCGGGGCGATCGTGTACGACCGGACCAAGACCGTGGTCAAACGCCACGTCGCCCCGGGTGCGGCGGTCCCCTTGCATCCCGAGGCGGCCGCGTTCGCCGACCATTACGGGTTCGCCATCGACGTGCTGGCCGCGTACCGGCCGACCGGGAAGGGCCGGGTCGAAAGCCGGCAGATGGTGATCTTCGGGGTGCACGTGCACGTCGGGGTCCGCTCGGCGCCCAAAGTGTGGCCGTTGGTCAATGCGCTGCTGGCCTACCACCCGCATCTCACCGCGCTGACCGCGTCCTCGCCCTATTGGAACGGGGAGGACACCGGCTATGCGAGCAACCGCACGATGCTCTTCCAGCAACTGCCCACGGCCGGGTTGCCGTTCCAGTTCGCCACATGGACGGCATACCGCTCGTATCTGCGCGACGTCATCGCCACGGGGGTGATCAACGAGCCCAGCGAGCTGCGCTGGGACATCCGCCCGTCGCTGCGGCTCGGCACGATCGAGGTGCGCGCGTGCGACGGGCTGGCCGACCTGCGCGACGTCGGCGCCATT
The DNA here is from genome assembly GCA_964558825.1 of uncultured Intrasporangiaceae bacterium. GTDB lineage: Bacteria > Actinomycetota > Actinomycetes > Actinomycetales > Dermatophilaceae > Phosphoribacter. The sequence goes on along the minus strand of CAZLGB010000025.1, from coordinate 21,036 downwards.
GCCGCGCTCATCCACTGCCTCACCCGCTACCTCGAGGACCAGCTCGACGCCGGGCGGCTGCCGGCGCCGCTGCCGCCCTGGCACGTGCAGGAAAACAAGTGGCGCGCAGCCCGATACGGGCTCGAGGCCATCGTCATCACCGACGCGCACAACACCGAGGCCCTCGTCACCGACCACCTGCGCGAGCTGCTCGACCGGCTCACTCCGTATGCCGCGCAACACGCCTGTGGGGACGAGCTCGCGGCCATCGAGCGGCTGCTCACCCACGGGCCCGGCTACGTCCGCCAGCGCGAAGCCGCCGCCCGGGAGGGGCTGCGCGGCGCCGTCCGCGCACAGATCGTCCACTAGCGCCTGCGCGACTCAGAGATAGTGACGCGGTCAGAGTGTCTCGCTTCACCCTTCTTGGCCTGGCTGGTTGTGAGGGCACGGGGCCGGTGGTCCGAAGCCTCCTCGTCGCGTTGAGCCGGTTGCCTCGGGTATGCCGGTTCAGAGGTCGCCGGCGGCGTCCGGCTCTCCGAGGGAGAGCATCAGCCGGTTGGCCCAGTTGAAGAAGGCTGATGCCTGGATGACGTCGAGGATCGCCTGATCGTCCAGCCCAACCTGGCGTAGGGCGGCAATGTGTCGAGCGCCGAACGCGATCGGCGTGTGGGTCAACGCGGCTGCTGCGTCGGCGATCGCTCGCCGCCGCGCGCTCAACTCGGCTCCGACACCGCTGTCCAGCAGGTTCGAGACATCGGCCGGATCGTCCAGGTAGTGGGCGGCGAAGCGGGCGTGGACGGAGGCGCAGAAGATGCAGCCGTTGACCCGCGACGTCGCAGCGGCGGCGAATTCGCGTTCGCCGCGGGGCAGGCCGCCACTGAGGTTGTAGTGGATGTCGTTGTCGGCCAACGTCCGCGCCTTGAGGATCGCGGGGTCCCGGGCCAGCAGCCGGAAGTAGTCCGACTTCACCCGGCCCGCGTCGATGAGGGCGTCCCGCTGCTCGCCGGTGAGCTCATCCTCGGGGACCGGCTCGAGCCATGGCTGCCAGCCGATGGCCGCCTGGGTGAAGCGGCCCGGCGGCACGACCGCAGGTCGGAGGACCGGATCGACGCTCACGCTGGTGACTCCCTCAGGACGCGCAGGCCGCTGACGACCCGCAGTTGGTAGGCCAGGAAGGCCACGAGCTGGGAGAGGGTGACGATCGCCGAGCTGCTCCAGCCTGCGCGCACAAGCGAATCCAGCGCCCCGGGCGAGGATTCGCGGGGTCGGAACACCAGCAGATGCGCGTGCTCGAACGCCGCGGTGAGCCGCTCGCCCAACGCGGCCGCCGCGCCCGCATCGACGTGGAACACGAGCCCGGCCCTGTCCTCGCCGCGAAGATCCGCGGCGGTGGGGTAGTGCCCGTACGGGCCGTCGGTGGCCGCCGTGGCCGCAACCCGGTCGACGACCTCGGCGAGCTCGGTCCCGGCTGCGGTCGCCAACAACCCGCGGTAATGATCATGGAGGGACGGATCGCCGTGCAGGGCGGCGACGAAGGACGCAACGGCCAGCCGCTCGGTGGTGGGTATGCCGGTTCGGTCCGGTGCCGTGAAGAGGGCGTCGTAGCCGGCCTGGGAGTTGATCCGAGCCTGGTCACGTCGTCGGCGCAACGCGTCGATCTCGGAGCCGGGGACCACTCCGGCGAGCTGGTCGATGATGTCGATGGTCGTCACGATTCCGGTCGATTCTCAGCGGGCGGAGGACGCGGCGGTCACGGCATCGGGCAGGGCGGTCTGCCAGCCCAATGGGGCGGCGACCTCGCGGGCGATCAGTTCGAGCGAGCGCAGCGTGGCCTCGTGGCCGGGGTCGATGCTGTGCACCTGGAACGCGACCTCGGTCGCCTGGGGGATGATCGAGTCTTCTCGCAACGAGGCCACCACCTGGTCCGGGGTGCCGATGCGGGTGTCGGTGCGGCGCGCCCAGGTCCAGGCGTCGTCGGCCTCGACGACCAATCCGCCGCCCCGGCCGGGGCTGGCCAGGTGACGGTTCCACGCCTCCTGCAGGTAGCGCTCGGCCTGGGCCTCGGTGTCGGTCACCACGAGGGTGCGGGAGGCGAGGATGCGGGGCGGGACGCCGTCGGGTAGCGCCGCCAGGTAGGCGTCCACGATCGGCTGTTGCAGTGCGGCGAGGGTCAGGTCGGGCTGGCCGTCGGGCCGGGGCTGGCTGCGCGACAAGAGCAGCCCGTGACCGGCGCTCCCCGCCCGGGCCCCGCCGTAGGAGGAGAAGGTGGCCTGCCAGATCCGGCCGAGTAGACGGCTTCCCTCTGGATAGAGGTGGTTCTCGGGGTGGTCCAGCGCGCTGCCGCGCAGGGCGGCGATCAGACGCTCCACGCCCGCCTCGTACACCCGGGGACGGTCGGTGGGGTCCACACCGAAGGCGGCGAAGGACGCCGGGGTGGATCCCGAGCCGAGTCCGAGCTCGAGCCGGCCGCCGGACAGCAGGTCGGTGACGATCGCGTCCTCCGCGACCCGGACCACGTTGTCCAGCGGGAGGGTGATCACCCCAGTTGCCAGCCGAATGCGGCTGGTCTGGGCGGCCAGATGGCTCAGCAGGACGAACGGGGACGGCAGTCCGCCCTCCTCGCCGTGGAAGTGGTGCTGAGCCACCCAGACGGCGTGATAGCCAAGGCGCTCGGCATACTGCGCTTGTTCGAGAGCGAACCGGTAGCGGTCGGCGGCGCTGGCCTGCTCGAGAAGTCGGGTGAAGAAGCCGAGCCGTGGTGCGCCCATCGTGGTTTCCCTCGAAGCGTTGGTAAGACGGAATGTGGTGATTGAAGCCGAACCCGCCGGCTGCGGTGTCATCAAACAACGAGAATGCATTCTCGTCCAGCCCGACCATGTGCGTCCGTAACAATTCGCTCAGTTCTTATCGGTTCCGTTAACAACGTGCAACGTTTCCGTCGCCGAGTGGACTGGCTTGCTAGCTTCCTCCTAGCTGCGCCACCTTCGGCACCGCACGCGGTGCAGACGAGCCCAACGCTCGTCCACTGACAGGAAGCGACCATGATGAGCCGACCGACCGACGGCGTGAGCAGCCCGCGCAACGCGAGCCCCGCTGGGTCGTGTCGTGCGTGCATGCGATGTCGCGCGGACCTGATCTGACCCCCGACTCGTCCACCGGGCCGAGCCGCCCACCTCCGCGACCGTTGATGGAGCCGCCTCATCTGGGGCCGGCGCTCGGGCTTGCCCTGACGGGATTCCTTCGGCTCTTGTGAGGCGCCACCCCCGGCCTTGGGGTTAGCGCGTCGCCGGCATTCCCCGAGTGGGACGCCGATTCTGCCGGCGTGTTCCCACCTGGTATGCCGGCCCAGATCCACCACTATTCCAGGAGTTGTTCGACAATGACCGTTGATTACCATGCCGTCCCCGGCCCGTTTACCGAACCACCGCGCGCGGCGAATTCCGACGATCGGCGCGCGGAGTTCGCTGCCCTCCTGCGCGGCGGCACGGCGAGGCGCTTCCTCACCAGCGCCTGGCAGCACTTCGTCGGCGACGAGTACGACCCGTCCCGCTTCGTCGCCGCGACGGTCGACTTCAACCGGACCTGGGACTGGGACTGGGTGAAGGTCAACCCGCGTGCCGTGTACTACTCGGAGGCTTGGGGATCGGTCTACGACCCGCAAGACTATGTCGGTGTGGTGCCGCGGCTGGTCACACCCGCGGTCGCCGGCGTCCCGGACCTGTCGAGGATCAGCTGGCGTTCGGTGCGGACCAACCCAGTCCTCGCCGAGCACCTTGAGACGGCCCGACTGATCCGGGAGCAACTGCCCGACCGGGCTGTGCTCCAGACGGTGTTCTCGCCGTTGTCGGTGCTGCTGCAACTGGCGGGGCTGCCGCTCTACGCGGGTGACGTCGTGGCGGGCGCGGACACGCTGCTCACCCGCGACGCCCTGCTGCGCACCGATCCCGAGGCGGCGCACCTCGCTCTGGCTGCCATCGCGCAGACCCTGGCCGACTACGTCGCGGCCTTGGTGGCACCGGTCGAGGCGGGCGGAGCCGGCCTGGACGGCGTCTTCTACGCCGTCACCGGCACGGCCAGCGGAGTCGACGCCGACCGGCATACCTTCGAGGAGTACTCCGGTCCCTACGACCGGCAGGTGCTGGCGGCCGTCGACGGGGGCCTGGTCGTGCTGCACACCTGCCGCGCGAACTCGCACCCCGACTGGTTCGCCGACTATCCCGTCGATGCCCTGCATTGGGACCAGTTCCTGCCGGGCAACCCGCGGCTCGACAGCGACTTCGGGGTGACCGCGGTCGGTGGGGTGAACAACCAGCTGTTCGCGGTCGGGGGCGACCACGCGCAGGTCGCCGCCCAGTTGCAGGCAACCCTCGCCGCAGCGCCCGCCCGGCCGTTCCTGCTCGCGCCCAGCTGCACGATCCCGACCCCTGCCGACGCCCAGGCGCTGCGGCGACTGCGAGCCGCCGGCTGAACCCCCGACCGCGAGCCGCCCGCTGAACCCCGTCGACCCCACCCGAAAACTCCCAGAAACCCGACCCCGAAGGACTCATCTCATGAAGCCCCGCACCGCCCCCGACCGACGGCTGGCCGCAGCCGTTCTCACCGCCGGCTCCGCGTTGTTCCTCGCGGCCTGCTCCTCCGCGAACGCGACCACGGCGTCCGGCGACGGCACCATCTACTTCGGCGTGTCAGCCGCGATCACCGGCCAGTACGCGCAGTACGGCCAGCAGTTCAAGGAGGGCTTCGAGCTCGCCCTGGACCAGGTGAACGCCAACGGTGGGGTCGACGGGCACAAGGTGGCGCTGAAGTACGAGGACTCCCAGTCCGACCCGAAGCAGTCCGTGACGGTGGCGCAGAAGTACGTCAGCGACAAGGACGTCATCCTCGTCTTCGGCGACTACTCCTCCGCGGCGTCCATCCCCGCCTCGCCGATCTACACGGCGGGCAAGCTCCTGCAGTACGGGTTCAACAACTCCAACCCCAACTTCACGGCCAAGGGCTCGCAGTACCAGTGGTCGACCTCGATCACCACCAGCGCGACCTACGTGTGGGAGGCCGACTACATCAAGAGCCGTGGCGTGAAGTCGGTCGGCGTGACCTACCTCAACACCGCTGACTGGGGCATCCCTGCCTTCGAGGCGTTCAAGGCCGAGGCCGACAAGATCGGATTGACGATCACCGACGCCGAGGGCGTGCTGGACTCCTCGGACGACTACCGTCCCTCGCTCACCAAGGCGGTGGCCGGCCACCCGGACGCATTCGTTCACGTGGGCTATGGGCCCGATGGCGCGAAGATCGTGACCCAGCTGCGGGCCATCGGCTACCAGGGCACCTTCTACGGCGGTCAGGACGAGAAGTCGTTCAACGCGACGCCCGACGCCGCGGGTTCGATCGTCGGCGCCCAGTTCCTCGAAGGCAGCACGGAACCGGCGGTGCAGGCCTTCGTCAAGGCGTTCAAGACGAAGTACCCCAGTGAGACGTCGGTGACCGGGTTCGAAGCGGGCGCGTATGACGCGCTGAACGTGGCGGTCGCGGCAGCCAAGGCCGGCGGCACGACGCGGGAGGGCATCCTCAAGGGCTTCGGCCAGGTCAAGGACGTCCCGAGCGTGGTGTACGGGAAGATCACCTTCGATCCGACCACCCGGCGGGTGGCCTCGCCGCAGCTCACGCCCACCGTCCTCACTGGCGGGAAATGGTTGGTGTTCAAGGGCTGACGCGGCGCCTACGGTCTGCAGCTCATGTTGGACACGCTGATCGCCGGCCTGCTCCGAGGGAACGTCTACGCCCTCGGAGCGGTCGGCATCTCCCTCGTCTTCGGCGTCATGAACGTCGTCAACTTCGCCCAGTTCTCCTTCTTCGGGCTGGGCGCCATGCTCGCGTGGTTCTTCGTCGCCGACCAGGGCTGGTCCTTCTGGGCCGCCCTCCCGCTGGTGGTCCTCATCTGCGGCACCCTGGGGTTGCTGATCAACCTCACCGTCGTCCGGCCGCTCGTCACGTTCCTGCCGCTGGCGGCGATGCTGTCGACGTATGCCGTGTCGCAGATCCTCGACAACGCCTCGCAGCTGGCCTTCACCGCCCAGTTTCGGGTGTTCCCCAAGGTGCTGCCCACCTCCGACTTCCACGTCGGGGAGATGCGGTTCGGCACGTCGGACCTGACCATGCTGGGCTTCACCGCCGTCTCGATGGTCGTCATGGCGCTCTTCCTCAAGTACGGCAAGATCGGTCAGGCCATCCGGGCCACCGCCCAGGATCAGGAAGCGGCGCTCCAGATGGGCATTCCGGTCGCGCTGGTCCAGCACGTGTCGTTCGTCATCGCCTCCGCGCTGGGCGGTCTCGCCGGTGTGTTCATCGCCCTCTATGTCGGCGTGGCGAACCCGACCTCGGGACTCAACCTCGGCATGACCGCCTTCGTCGCGGCGACCCTGGGCGGTCTGGGTTCACTGACCGGGGCAGTGGGCGGCGGCTTCGTCCTGGGTGTCCTGGAGGCGTTCGGGATCCACTTCTTCGGCGATTCCTCCCGCGAGATCATCATCTTCGTCATCCTCATCGCGGTGCTCGTCCTGCGGCCGGGTGGCCTGCTGGGGAAGGTCCCGCTGATCTCCAGCGAGCCGTTGACCGGCACCTTCCTGGGCAAGGGACGGCCGCTGCCGATCCCGCGCTGGGCTTGGCTGCTGGCCCTCGCCGTCGGCGGGATCGTCATTCCCCTCTACGCGAGCGACTACGTGCTCACCACCGGCACCCAGGTGCTCATCTACGCCGTCATCGCAGCCGGGTTCACGATCACCGCCGGGCAGGCGGGAGTGCTCGCTCTCGGCCAGGCCGGCCCGATCGCCATCGGCGCCTACACCTCCGCCCTGCTGACGCTGCACCAACCCGTCTCCTTCTGGGTCGCGCTACCGCTCGCCGGACTGTGCGCGGCAGTCATCGCGTCGGTCCTGGCCTCACCGGTCTGGCGGGTGAAGGGTCACTACATCGCCATCGCCACCCTGGGCGTCGGGACGGTCGTCGTCGCGATCATTCGCTTGGTGCAGCCGCAGGGCATCTACGGCATTCCCACTCCGGCCTGGGGCGACACCTCCCTGGCCACCCCGGTCGGGTACTACCTCGTCGACTTCACCGTCCTCGCCGTCACCCTGCTGGTCATGTGGCGGATCCGGCACTCGCACCTGGGCAAGGTCATCTCATCGGTGGGCTCCGACGAAGTGGCGGCCCTGGCCTCCGGCGTCCGCGCCCGGGACTACAAGGCGCTGGCCTTCGCCGTGTCGGCCTTCTTCGCCGGCGTCGGTGGCGCACTTCTCGCGCACCAGTACACCTACATCGACCCCACGATCTTCACCATGCTCATGTCCCTGCTGGTGGTCACCATCGTCATCATGGGCGGCATCAACCTGCCCCACGGTGCGGTTATCGGTTCGATCATCCTCATCGGCGCGATGGAACTGCTCCGATTCACCCCAGAGCTGCGGATCATGGTCTACGGGCTGGTGCTCATCCTCGCCGTGCGGTTCCGGCCGGGCGGCATACTCATGGGGACCTCATGACCCGGCCACTGCTCGAGGTGACCGACCTCGAACGCCGATTCGACGGCCTCCGCGCGGTGGACGGCATCTCCTTCACCGTGGCACCACGCGAAGTGGTGTCCATCATCGGCCCCAACGGGTCGGGCAAGACCACCACCCTCAACCTGGTGACCGGCACCATCCCGGCCCAGGGCGGCGTGATCACCCTCGACGGCACCCGGATCGATCACGCGGACACCGCACGGGTTGCCGAACAAGGCGTCGCCCGGACCTTCCAGAACGGCCGCGTCTTCGCGACCCTGTCCGTCGCCGACAACATCGAGGTCGGACTCCACGCCACGCTGCGCGCGACCCGACCCTTGCGCAGGTTCGCGCACCTCTTCCTGCTGCGCTGGCTACCCCTGCTTGGGGAACTGTTCATCGCGATCGTGGGTACCCCTGCCTCGCGCCGGGAGCGTGCGCGGATCGACGGCATCGTCGCGGCCGAGATCCAACGGTTCGAGGACCGGCTCGGACCCCGCCGAGGCGACCCCGCCTACTCGTTGAGCTACGCCAACCGTCGGCGCACCGAGATCGCGCGGGCCTTGGCGTTGCACCCCAGGCTGCTCGTCCTCGACGAGCCCACCGCTGGGATGAACCAGTCCGAGACGGCCGAGGTGCTCCAGCAACTGCTCGCGCTCAAGGCGAACGGACAGGCGATCCTCCTGGTGGAGCACAAGCTGGACCTCGTGATGTCGGTCTCGGATCGCGTCATCGTCATGGACGGCGGCCGGATCATCGCCGAGGGGCCGCCGGAGGTTGTGCGCGAGGATCCCGCGGTCATCGAGGCCTACCTGGGGGCGCGGCGCGTCCCGGTCGGAAGGCGGACACCATGAGTGAGTTGCTGGCACTGGACGACGTCCACGTCTACTACGGCTCGTTCCACGCGTTACGCGGCAACAGCCTGACCGTCGGCGAGGGCGAGATCGTCTCGCTGCTGGGCGGCAACGCCAGTGGCAAGTCGACGACGATGAAGACGATCCTCGGACTGACCAAGGTGAGGTCGGGAACCGTCCGACTCGCCGGCGTGGACATCACCCACGCGTCCACCCGCTCCCGGGTCAGGTCGGGAATCGCCTCCGTGCCCGAAGCACGCCGGGTGTTCCCGCAGATGACCGTGGACGAGAACCTCCTCTCGGGCGCGTACACCCGGCGGGACAAGGCCGGCATCAGCGAGGACCTGCAGCGCGTGCACGACTACTTCCCCCGCCTCGCCGAACGCAGGCGACAGGAAGCCGGCACCTTGTCCGGCGGCGAGCAGCAGATGCTCGCCTTCGCGCGGGCGCTGATGAGCCGCCCGCGACTGATCTGCATGGACGAACCCACCATGGGACTCGCCCCGAGGCTGGTCGACCAGGTACTCGACGAGATCGTCCGCATGAACGAGGAATTCGGCGCCGCTGTGCTGCTCGTCGAGCAGCAGGCCGAGCTCGCGCTGTCCATCGCCTCCCGAGGCTACGTGCTCGGCACCGGTGCGATCGTGCTGGCCGGCACCGCCCAGGACCTGCTTGACGACCCCCAGATCCAGGAGGCCTACCTCGGCAAGGGGGTGCGGGCGTGACCCGCCCGCGGCGGCTCGCGGCGGTGACCCGCTCACGGCCGTGACCCCGCCCGCGGCGGCTCGCGTCAGTGACGACCTACGACGTTGCGGGTCCACGGTTCCAGCGATACCCGATCCCGCGAACGGTCTGCAGCCGGCGCCCGTGGACGGGGCCGAGCTTGCTGCGCAGCCGGGACACGTGGACGTCGACGGTCCGCTCCGGGCTGAACCGCGTGTCCGGGAACTCCCACACCGACTGCAGCAACTGGTTGCGGGAGTGTGCCCGTCCCGGGTGGGTGGAGAGGTGCTGCAACAGGTCGAACTCCCGCCGGGTCAGGTCCAGCGCGTCGCCATCCAGCATCACCGTGCGCGCCCGGGCGTCCAGCACGAGGCCGGGAGCAGCGACCAGAGGGCTCTCGGCCGACGCCGACATGGCGTGGCCGGACGCCGAAATGGCGTGGCCGGTCGGTCGGGAGGCGGTGGCGCCCGACGGCTGACCTCGCGTCGGACCGGGTGACAGGACGACGACGCCCAGCACGAGGGCATCCTCGGGCACGCGGTCCGGCGCGACGACTCGGAGCTGCCCGAAGGCGGGATGGTCGAGGACGCGAGCCAATGGCGCGGGCGCGGAAGCGGTCGATGGTGGACGGGCGGCCCAGGCAACCAGGCGGCGTTGCTCGGTCGTCGTCACGCGGCGAACCGTCGGGCGGGAAGGGGCGAGCTCAGGGGTGGCGGACATGACGTCCTCGCTGTCATCGGAATAGAAGAGTGGAGTCGGCCGAGCGGTGGGCGCCCTACGGCGCACAGGCGGCCCAGCGTCCGCAGGCCGATCCTGGGCCAGACGCGGTCAGCGGGAGACGAACGGAGCGCGCGGGGTGGGCGTGCGACTCAACAGCCGGCGCTGCAAACCCGGAGCAGGTCGATGTGCCGGCGGGACACGAGAACGACGGGGAGTGCGGCCATCGGCGTGCTCCGCTCGTGGGCCCCGAGGATCGGGTCGCCAGGGCTGACAGCGCCTGGTCGAGATCGGCGATGAGATCGTCGACGTGCTCCAGCCCCACCGAGAGGCGGATGAGCGCAGGAGTGACCCCGCTGGCGGCCAAGGCCTCTTCGTCGAGTTGGGCATGGGTCGTCGACGCCGGGTGGATCACCAGACTGCGGACATCTCCGATGTTCGCGACGTGACTGAAGATCGACAGCCGGTCGACAACGGCCCCCGCCGCTTCGCGGCCGCCGGCCACCTCGAAGGCCAGCACGGCCCCGTGGCCGCGCGGCAGGGCCCACGCAGCCCGCTCGTGCCACGGGCTCGTGGGGAGTCCGGGATAGGCGACGCCGAGCACCTCGGGGCGATCGGCCAGCCATCCGGCAATGGCCAGAGCGCTGCGGGAGTGTCGCTCCATCCGCAGGCTCAGCGTCTCCAGGCCCTGCAGCAGGAGGAACGAGTTGAGCGGCGCCGGCGCCGGGCCGAGGTCGCGCAGCAGCCGCGACCGCAGCCACGCGGCATACGCGATGCCGTCCGCGCCGAAGAGGTCCCAGAACGACGCACCGTGGTAGCTGGGGTCGGGCCCGGTGAGTCGGGGCCAGCGGTTCGGGTCGGCGCCGAAGTCGAATCCGCCGCCGTCGACCACGGCTCCGAGGATCGCCGTGCCGTGCCCGGCGAGGAACTTCGTCGCGGAGTAGACGACGATGTCGGCGCCGTGATCGAGTGGTCGATAGAGGTATGCCGTGAGGCTGGTGTTGTCGACGACGACCGGCACTCGGGCGGCGTGGGCGACATGCGCCACGGCGGGCAGGTCGACGACGTTCCCCCGTGGATTGCCGACGAGCTCGAGGAACACCGCGCGCGTCTGGGGAGTGATCGCGCTCGCCCAGGCGCCGAGGTCGTCGGGGTCATCGACGAACGTGACATCGATGCCGAGGTCGGCGAAGGTGTGGCGCAACAGGTTGACCGTCCCGCCGTAGAGGCTCGCCGACGCGACGATGTGGTCCCCGGCCCGCGCCAGGCCCAGCAGCGCGAGCGTGATCGCCGCCTGTCCGCTGCTGGTGAGGACGGCTGCGGTTCCGCCGTCGAGTGCTGCGAGGCGCTGCTCGGCGACATCGGTGGTGGGGTTGCGCACGCGGGTGTAGGCGTACCCGTCGATGCTGAGGTCGAACAGGCCACTGGCATGGGCCGAGTCCTCGAACACGTAGGACGTCGTCTGGTAGATCGGGACGGCCCGGGCACCCGTGGCGGCGTCGGGGAGCTGGCCGGCGTGGATCTGCAACGTCTCGAAACGGTGCCCGGTGGACGAGGACTCGGCCGTCACGTCATATCTCCTGGGCGTCGAGAAGGACGTCGAGCAGATCCCGGTGCCAGCGCTCGGCGACGGCCGGATGGGAGCGGATCCAGCCCACGAGGGACTTGCGCCCGTACTCGGCGAAGAGGGGGTTGTCCGGGTCCACGTCGACTCCGTCGGCCTCCTGGGCGAGCCCGGCGGGAAGGGTGATCGGCTCGACCACCGCGTCGAGTCGAGGTCCGAGGAAGAACGGCACCGAGTAGCGGTCCTGTCCGGGGGGAGGGCTGAGGACCTGGTGCACGTTGGCCTTGAGGTAGCCGCGGGTGGCGATCTCGAGGGCCTCTCCGACGTTGAAGACCAGCGCCTCGGGCACAGGAGTGGCGTCGATCCACGAGCCGTCATGGGCGCGGACCTGTAGGCCGCCGAGGTCGTCCTGCAGGACCAGCGCGAGGTAGCCGTAGTCCTTGTGCGGCCCGACGCCCTGGCGTTCGCCGGGCGCATCGGCCGGGGTCGCCGGATAGTGCACGAGCTTGGTCGAGACGGTTGCCTCACTGTCGAACCAGCGATCGAAGTACCCGGCGTCCTGTCCCAGGCTTTCGGCGAGGACCCGCAACACCGTCCGGGCGACCCGGTCCGCCTCGTCGATCCACTCGAGCACGATCGGGCGCAGCGCCGGCAGGGCGGAGGGCCACTGGTTGGGTCCGACGAGCCGCAGGTAGGGCGGGTCGTCTGGCCCGAGGTCCAGCGCCTCGCGCTCCGGTCCGAAGTCGAGCTGGTCGCGTCGGTCGGGCGCTCCCGCGGTGTACTCGGTGGCGACGGAGGTGTAGCCCCGGAAGTGCGGCGAGTTGACGTTGGACACCTCCTGACGCGCCTCCTCGGGCAGGGACGCGAAGCGTCTGGTCACGTCGATGACGCCGTCCAGAACGTCCGAGGGGATCCCGTGGCCGACCACGTAGAAGAAGCCGAATTCGTGTGCGGCAGAGCGGATCTGGCTGAGGAACTGCTCGTGTGCGGGGCCTCCCTCTGCGGGACGGTAGGCGGACAGATCGACGATCGGCAGGGTGCGCTCGTCGGCGGGGAGGTCCCCAGCGGCGACCGGGGAGGTGGTGAGGGTCATGACAGTTCTCCTGTGGGTGCGGTGGCCGAGGCCGTTGCGCCGCGGCCCGAGAGGGGGTCGGCGGTGAGGGTGAAGGTGCCGACCCGCTGGGCGGCCTCCGGGCGGGTGCGGGTGAGGTAGCCGAACCAGGCCAGGCCGACGGCCAGCAGCACCGCGAACCCGATGGGCAGACTGCGCTCGTAGCCGCCGAAGACGTTGTAGCCGACGACCGCGATCGCGAGGGTGGACAGGATCGCCGCCGCGGCGACACCGGCGCGCAGGGTGCGCGCCCGTCCGAACGCCACGAGCGCGGAGACGTTCACCAGCACGTAGGCGAGCAGGTAGCCGTAGGTGCCCCCCACCGCCGTGGCGAGGAATGATGCCCACAGCTGCCCGGCAACGTCGTCGCCGGCCTTGGCGTCGAGGTGGAAGACGACGAAGGCGAGCGGGGCGAGAAGCGAGACGATCTGGACGGCGACGGTCGCGGCATACGGCGTCTTGTATGCCGGGTGCGCACGTCCCAGCACGGCCGGCAGTGCGCCTTCGCGCGAGAGGTTGTAGAGGATGCGGGCGGCCGCGGTGGCGCTGGCGATGGTGCAGGCGAAGCTCGAGGCCGCGATGGTCAGGCCGAGGACGGCCGACAATGCCGTGCCGGAGGTGCGTTCGGCGATCGCGCTGAAGGGCGTGATCGCGGCCGTCGGGTCGACGCCGTTGCTGAACGCGACGGCCTGGACGAACGCGGCCAGCAGGTAGATGACCCCGACCGCGCCGGCGGTGAGGTAGATGGCCCGCGGGATGGCGCGGTGCGGGTTGCGGGCCTCCACCCCGAGCGAGCCGGCCGACTCGAATCCGACGAAGATGGTCACGGCGATGACGGCACCCGACGCGATGTTGGGCAGGCTGGGGGCGGCCGTGGCGGCGGCCGCGGCGGTGTCGATGTGCACGCCGAGCGTGCGGACCGCCGTGACGAGCACGGCGGCGATGGCCAGCAGCGAGACGACCTCGAGGGCAATCGCGATTGTCGTCGACAGGGTCACTCCGCGCACGGTGACGGCGAGGGCGAGGACGTTGGCCAGGACGAGGAAGACCACGAGGACCGGGCCCGCGGGCAGGTGGACCCCGAGTGCCTCCAGGGCGTTGTCGGCGAAGAGTGCCGAGCCGGCGGCGCAGGCGGAGGCGATCCCCGTGTAGCCGATCGCCAGGCCCCAGCCGCTGGCGAAGCCGGCCCACGGACCGAGGCCCGTGGCCGCGTAGGTGGCCAGCGAGCCCGTGCTCGCGTGCTGACGCGCGAATTGGGCGACGACGACCGCGACGAGCAGAACGATCCCCGTCCCGATCGCGACCGAGGCGAGCGAGCCGGCACCGGCCGCGAAGTAGGCCAACGGGAGGGTGCCGGCGACGGCGATGCTCGGCCCGGCCGCGGCGAGCGACTGGGCGAACACCTGGACCGGGCGCAGGGTATGCCGCGCGAGGTCGTTGTCTCGATGGGTGTGGTGCAGGTGCCGAGCCCAGGGGGTCTCGCGCGGGGTGGGTGCGGACTCGTGGACGAGATCCGGGCCGGCGGACATGGAGTCTCCTGTCGTAAGGGGTGAGGCGAAGGGGGCGTGGAGGGGTCAGCCCCGCGGCAACGCGCGGGCGGGCAGGGACTTCAGCCCGTTGACGAAGTTGGAGCGGACGCGGCGGCCAGGGCCGTGCGGCTCGAGCCGGTCGAAGCGGTCGACGAGGTGGCGGAGCACGATCTTCAGCTCGAGGCGAGCGAGGTGCTCCCCGACACATCGATGCGGCCCGCCCCGGCCGAAGGACAGCTGGGGATTGTCTCTGCGGGTCAGGTCGAGCCGGTCCGGGTCGGTGAAGGCTCGCTCGTCGCGGTTGCCCGAGCTGTACCAGACGACGACCTTGTCTCCCGCGGCGATCTCGACACCGCTCAGCGAGGTCGCGCGAGTGGCCGTGCGCCGGAAGTGGTGCAGTGGGGTGGTCCACCGCAACAGCTCCTCGACGGCTCGGTCGAGCGCCTCGTCGTCGGCGGATCGCAAGGTCTCCCAGTGCTGTGGCTGGGCCATGAGGGTCTGCAGGCTCAGGGCGATGGCCGACCTCGTCGTCTCGTTTCCGGCAACGACGAGCAGGAGGAACATCGCGTCGAAGTCGCGACCCTCCAGCGCCGCTCGTGCGCCCGGCGTGACCAGCGAGCTCACCAGGTCGCCGAGCGGGCGTGCCCGCCGCTGCTCCGCCAGGGCCCGGCCGTAGGCGTGCATCTCGAGAGCGGCCGGATTGCGGAAGGGCAGCAGCCGATAGTCCTGCGAGTCGGCGCTGTCGAAGAGGACCTCGGTGAGGTCGGGATCGGTGTTGGCGATGAGGCGGTCGCCGAGGGTGACCAGATGGTGCTCGTCGCCGATGGGCACGCCGAGGATCCGGCACAGCACCCGGATCGGCACCCGGACGGCCAGGTCCTCGACGACGTCGAAGGTGCCCGCCCGGGCGATGGCGTCGAGGCATTCGTCGACGATCTCGACGATGCCGTCGGTGTATGCCGTGACAGCCCGCCGGGTGAACGGCCCGTTGACCGACTGGCGCAGCACCGTGTGTGCCGGCGGGTCGAGGTCGATCATCGAGGCCCGCGCTTCCAGGGCATCCGGCTCGAGGTCTTCCAGGGCGGATGCGCCCAGCTGCGAGGAGTAGGTCGAGAAGTCGCGGGACACCGCGACGATGTCGGCGTGCCGCGTGACCGACCAGAAGCCGCGTCCCGACGGCTCGGGAGTCCAGTGGACGGGGTCGTGCTCGCGCAGCTGCCGGAAGTACTCGTGCGGGACGGCAGCCTGGAAGGCGTCGTGGTCGGTCAGAACCTCGTCGAGTAGCGGTCCTGCTCCCACGTCGTCACCTCCGTCGAGAAGGCCTGCCACTCGGACAGGGCAAGCTCGGTGTAGTCGTGCACCGCTGCGGCACCGAGGATCTCGGTGATCGTGCGATCGGCTCGGGCCGCGGCTACGGCCTCGCCGAGGTTTCGCGGCAGAGTGGCCGCTGCGGCATACAGGTCCCCGCCACCGCGCACCGGTGGCTCCTCGGCGGCGTCGATGCCTGCGATGACGCCCGCGAGCGTCGCGGCGGCGGCCCAGTAGGGGTTGGCATCCGCTGCGGGAGTGCGCAATTCGATCCGGCTCGCGGCGGGGGACTCCACCAGGGAGCGGACGGCGGCGGTGCGGTTGTCGCCCGACCAGGTCGAGGAGGTCGGGGCGAAGGACCCCGGTTCGTAGCGCTTGTAGGAGTTGACCGTCGGCGCTCCGTAGACGGTGATCCCGGGAAGATGGCGGAGCAGGCCCGCCACGGCGTGGCGGGTGAGGGCGGGCTCGGTGCCGTTGCTCGGGGCGAACGCCGGTGTCCCGTCCTGCCACAAGGACAGGTGGATGTGCGCCGAGCTGCCCGACAGGCCGGTGAACGGCTTGGCCATGAAGGTGGCGCGCAGACCTTCTCTGCGGGCGAGCGTCCGCACGGCATACCTGAATCGGAAGGCGTCGTCCGCGGCCGACAGGGGGTCGGAGTGGGTGAGGTTGACCTCGAACTGGGACGGGCCGTACTCCGAGCCGATGGCCTCCACGGGGACGAAGCCGGACAACCCGGCCAGCACGGAGGTCAGCGCCGGCTCGGCCTGGTTGAGCTTGTCGAGGGAGTAGCAGTGGACCGAGTCCTGCAGGACCTCGCCAGCCGCACCGAGCAGATAGAACTCGAGCTCGATCGCGAGGTGGGCGGTGTAGCCGCGGGCGGCCAACTGGTCGATGGCCCGGCGCAGGACCGCGCGTGGGGATGCCGCGAGAACGTCCCCATGCCGCGTGGTCACGTCGGCGATGACGTGGCCGACACCGGGTCGCCACGGGAGCCGTCGAAGGGTCGTGAGGTCGGGGTGGGCGAGGGCGTCCGGATACCCGGTGGCCCAGTTGGTGAACTCCACGCCCTGTTGCACGTCGGCGACCGCGTTCCAGGCCAGGGCGCCGTCGCAGAAGGTGACGCCCTCGGCGAGCACGCAGCGGATGCGCGACGCGGGGAACCGCTTGCCGAGTGGGTGGCCGAACTGGTCCGGCCAGGTCACCTCGAATTCGACCAGATCCGTGGGCAATTCGGTCGGAAGGTGATCGGTCGATTGCTCGACCGCCGGGGCAGAAGCCAAGAAGGCCAGGGTCATGGCGTGGTCCTGTCGAGGAGGTGAAACGGCGAGGCCGTGGCGGCCGGTCGCGGGGTTGCCGCACACTCAGCACGCCGGGGCAGGGACGTCCGGAGGCAGGCTCAGCTCGTCTGCCGACGAGGCGGACGGGAGCGGTTGCGGCCCGCTGCTGCGGGTCGAGGCGTCAGCTCAGCGGTGGGAGCGAGCAGGACAACACCGACACATGGCCGGAGACTGCGGGGCAGATGCCGCCAGCGTCCCAAAATGCCATGTTGGTGTATGCATAACGTCATGTTAGTTCGGCGCCGGGGTTTGCGTGGGCTCTGCCCGAAATGTGAGACGCGGGAGTGCCGCCCCCACGCCCCCGGGGGACGGACACCGGTGAGGTCGACTTCGGGCCAACGGCCAACCCGGCCGATTGGCCCGGCGGGCCGACGGCAGGGCCAGGATCGCGGTGCTCGCCCCTACGGCCAGCCGAGATCACCTGCGCGTCCTGCCGGCCAGCCAGGGCCCGGCCGGCAGGTCAGCGGGTCGCCGAACCGCCCGCGATGTTGCGGACCGCCCGCAGGAAGACGTCGATCTCCTCGGGGGTGTTGTAGAACGCGAACGACGGCCGCACTGTGGCCTCCAGGCCCATCCGGCGCAGGATCGGCTGGGCGCAGTGGTGCCCGGCCCGCACAGCGATGCCCTCGGCGTTGAGTGCTGAACCCACCTCGTGCGGGTCGTGACCGGCGATGACGAAGGACAGCACGCTGGCCTTCTCCCGCGCGGTGCCGACCAGCCGCACCCCGGGGATGGCCGCGAGTCGCGGCGTCGCATACTCCAGCAACTCGTGCTCGTATGCCGCGATCCGCTCCTTCCCGAGCCGCTCGACATAGCGCAGTGCCTCGCCGAGCCCCACGGCATCCGCGATGTTGCCGGTGCCGGCCTCGAACTTGCTCGGGGGCTCCTGGAACACCGCCCGTTCGAGGGTGACGTCGGCGATCATGTTGCCGCCGTGCTGCCAGGGCGGGGTCTGCTCGAGCACTTCGTGCCGACCGTAGAGCACGCCGATTCCAGTGGGACCGAAGATCTTGTGCCCGCTGAAGACGAAGAAGTCGGCGCCCATGGCCTGGACGTCCACCGGCAGATGCGGCACGGACTGGGCTCCATCGACGAGAACCCTTGCGCCGTAACGGTGTCCGATCTGGACGATGTCCTCGACCGGAGTGACCGTCCCGAGGGCATTGGACACCTGGGCGACTGCCAGGAGCTTCGTGCGCGGCGTCACCAGTCGCTCGAGGTCGGCCATGAGCAGGTTGCCCGCGTCGTCCACCGGTGCCACGACCAGGGTGGCACCCACTCGCCGGGCGAGTTGTTGCCAGGGAACGATGTTGGCGTGGTGCTCCAAGTGGGTGATGACGATCTCGTCGCCGGCACCGACATGGTGATGGCCTTGCCTGATTCTGCCCTGTCCGAGCTGCTCGAGGTGTTCCGCACCGGTGGGGGCACGGACTTCATCCGGGAGTGTGTCCGGGTCGCGATGCAGGAGCTGATCGACACCGAAGCGACTGCATCGATCGGCGCCGGACGGTATGAGCGGACCGAGTCGCGGGTGACCGAACGCAACGGGTCCCGGCCGCGGCTGCTGACCACCCACGCCGGTGACATCGCCTTGTCCGTGCCGAAGCTGCGGACCGGCTCGTTCTTCCCGAGCATCCTGTCCCCGCGGCGGAGGATCGACCAGGCCCTGTACGCGGTGGTGATGGAGGCGTACGTCCACGGCGTCTCCACCCGCTCGGTCGACGACCTGGTCGTCGCGCTCGGCGGGACCGGGATCTCCAAGAGCGAGGTCTCCAGGATCTGCGCCGGGCTGGACGAGGCGGTGGGAGCGTTCCGGACCCGCCGACTGGACCACGCCGCCTTCCCCTATGTGTACCTCGACGCGACCTATCTGCACGTGCGGACCGGGCAGGGGATGGTCGTGTCCAAGGCTGTCGTCATCGCCACCGGCGTCACCGAGCAGGGTCGCCGGGAGATCCTCGGCCTGGACGTGGGCGACTCCGAGGATGAGGTGTTCTGGCGGGGGTTCCTGACGTCGTTGAAGAAGCGGGGCCTGTCCGGGGTCCGGCTGGTCATCTCCGACCAGCACGCCGGCCTGGTCGCCGCCATCAGCCGGGCGCTGCAGGGCGCCTCGCATCAGCGATGCCGGGTCCACTTCATCCGCAACGTCCTCGCGCACGTGGCCAAGGCCGAGACCGAGATGGTCGCCGCGGTGTTCCGGACGATCTTCGCCCAGCCCGACCTGGGCTCGATGGGCAAGCAGTGGGACAAGGTCGCCGCCGAGCTCGCCGCCCGCTACCCCAAGATCGGTGCCCTGATGGACGAGGCGAAGGCCGAGGTGTTGGCGTTCGCGGCGTTCCCGCGGGAGCACTGGCGCAAGATCTGGTCCACTAACCCGCTGGAGCGGCTGAACAAGGAGATCAAACGCCGCTCCCGGGTCGTCGGGATCTTCCCGAACGAGGCCGCGGTCATCCGCCTCGTCGGAGCCGTCCTGGCCGACACCCACGACGAGTGGGCCACCGACGAACGTCGCTACCTCTCCGAAGAATCCATGGCCAAGATCGGCAAGAGCGGAGATGATGACTCCGTCGCCCTCACTAAGGGCTGACCGGTCGGCATCGAGATGACCTCAAAGCCCACCACTCCGCGGGACTCCTACGAAAGCCCCTGGTCGGGCCCTGGAACTCAATCCGGGTGACGGTCCACCCACACGGCGAGTTGGGTGCGGGTGGTGAGATCGAGACGGCCGAGGGCGCTGCGGACATGCGACTCGACGGTGCGCACCGACAGAAAGAGTCGCTGAGCGATCTCCTGGTTGCTCAGACCCTCGGCAACGAGCCGGGAGACCTCGAGCTCTCGGACGCTCAGACCGCCAGGACGCTCGACAGGGACTGCGCGGACACCGGAGGCAGCGTCGAGTCGAGTCAGCAAAGCCGTCGCCCGGGCGCTCGGCCCCGGCATATCCAACTCGGCGAACTCCGACGCGGCAGTCGCCACCAAGGCGCTCGCCCGAGGAAGGTCGGCGCCCTCCAGGCACTCGGCCAGGTGGAGTCGACCCAACGCCGCAAACGGCCGGGCGCCAATCCGGTCGTCGGTCGCGATGCCGGCAGAGAAGTGCCCCGCGGCGAGGTCGAGATCCCCGAAGGTGAGGGCGAGTCTGCCGAGCTCCAGATCGACGGAGCCACTGCCGAAGGGCGCGCCACCGCCGTCGCCGGCGCACCAACCGCCGAGCGGGGCGAGGAGCCGGTGGCACTCGCGGGCGACGTCGGCGTCTCCGACCGCGACGGCCCCGAACCCGATCTGCCCAACGGTGCCGAACCACCGTGGGCCGAGCGGCATCCGCGCAGGCAGGTCCCGCAACGGCAGGAACTCGGTCCGGGCTCGATTCGCCTCCCCGAGAAGGGTGTAGACGAGCGGCAGGCCCGCGCGCACCAACGGGATGTGCGACACCTGCATCATCAGGTCCAGGTTGCCGGGCAAGAGGTCGCCGGGGTCGCCGCGCAAGTGGGCGAGCTGGACGTGGAACGCATGGTGCATCCCGATCATCGAGACGTCGCCGACACGCTCGGCGAGATCTCGGCACGCTCGGGCTTGACGTCGCGCCTCCTCGAAGCGGCCGGTGAGAGTGGCGACCACGCTCTCCAATCGTCGGGCGTGCCATCGGGCAATGGGGGAGGCCCGGCGGTCGGCCACGTCATCAAGTTGGGTGACGAGCTGCGGGACGAGGACGTGGTCGCCCCGCTGCAGGGCAAGGTCTGCGGCCCAGATCAGGCCCCACAGCTCGCCGACGACCGTCCTGGAGTGATGCCTCAGCTCCAGTGCCCGAGCGGTGAGTTCGCTGCGCTCATCGATGGCTTGGGGGTAGCTGAGGATGAAGTGATGGGCGGCGATAGCCTCCAGCTCGGCCTGCGGATCGCCTGACTCGCGTGCGGCCGCGAGCGCGTCGGCGGACAGCTGCCGAGGTGTCGGGCCGGCGTGAGGCTGGCCGAGCAGCGGTGGCACCTGGATCGCCTCGACGAGCGAGACCGCCGACTGCGCCAGCAACCGCGCCCGCCGCAGTGTTTCGTGTCCGGGGAGCTCGAGCAGCGCGCGTCGGCACATCTCCCCGACGGCACGATGGGTGTCGGTCGAACCGATCCCTTGAGGGACCAGGGCGAAGTCGGCCATGAGGTCGGGGCGGACCGCGGACTCGGCCAACCTCATCCCGGTCTCGCACGACCGCAGGGCATCGTGTAGTCGGCCCGCAGCCCACTCCAACCGCGCCACGGCTAGCACCAATTCGGCGCGCTCCTCCGCGCCGGCATCGAGGCCGTCCGCCGAGGTCAGTGCGAGCCGCGCGAGCGCCAGCCCGCGTTCGGGCGCGACGGTCAGCGTGGCCGCCGCGGCCGAGGCGAGGT
>CAZLGB010000024.1:1377-25342 GCA_964558825.1 uncultured Intrasporangiaceae bacterium | reverse complement strand
CGGCATACCGATCGGCGACGATGCGCACGAGGTGCACGACCGCGACTCCCGCGACCACGCCGGCCGCGACCGCGAGCAGGCGCCGGGTCATGACCGGCCTGCCGGAGCCTCGTGCTTGCCGCCTCCGCCGCGGCGGCCACCCACCGCGGCGCGGACGCCGTAGCTGAAGGCGGCGACCTTGACGAGCGGGCCGCCGAGGGTGGCGGCGAAGAGGGAGGTCAGCGCGTTGACGTTGGCCGACATCGTCGCGACATTGCTCGTCACCGTGTCGAGCTTGGCGAGCTGGTCGTTGGTCGTCGACACCGTCGTGGTCACCTCGCCGAGCAGCGGCACGCTGCCGTCGGCCAGGCCCTTGACCCCGACTCGGGTCTCCTCGAGGATCTCGCCGGCCTTGCCGATGACCCGGCCCAGGCGCCAGACGAGATAGGCGAAGGCGAGCGCGGCGACGACGCCGGCGATATCGCCGACGGTGACGGGCGCGACACTCACCCCGTCACCCTAGCCGACCGGCATACCGGAGTGCGCGCGCCGTCGTGCTCTCCCAACGCTCTCCGGTATGCCGTCGACCTTTCAGTGAGCCACCTCGGCGACGAGGGAGCTCTTGATCTCCGGGAAGTGGCAGGCGATGAGATGCTCGTCCCCGGTGCCGGGCAGGTCGTCGTCACCGCCCCCAGGCTTGTCCTCGAGGACCGGCGCCTGGCTGGCGCAGATGTCCTGGGCCTTCCAGCAGCGGGTGCGGAAACGGCAGCCGCTCGGCGGGTCGATGGGGCTGGGCGGGTCGCCGATGAGCCGGATGCGCTCCTTGGGCGGCACTCCGCGCACGACGTTGATGTCGGGAGCGGCCGAGAGCAGCGCCTGGGTATAGGGGTGCTGCGGTTCGCCGTAGATGTGCGCCTTGTTGCCCAGCTCGGCGATCTTGCCGAGGTACATCACCGCGACCCGATCGCAGAAGTGGCGGATGACGCCGAGGTCGTGGGCGATGAAGATGAAGGAGAGGTTGAACTCCTGGCGTAGCGTGCCGAGCAGGTTCATCACCTGCGCCTGCACCGACACGTCGAGGGCCGAGACCGGCTCGTCGGCGATGATGAGGGTCGGCTCGACGGCCAGCGCCCGGGCGATGCCGATGCGCTGGCGCTGCCCACCGGAGAACTCCGACGGATAGCGGTTGATGTGCTCGGGGTTGAGCCCGACCAGCTCGAGCAGCTCCTGCGCGCGGGCCTTCTCCTTGCCCTTGGACAGGCCGTGGACCTGCATGGGGGTCGTGAGGATCGTGCCGACGGTCTGGCGCGGGTTGAGCGAGGAATAGGGGTCCTGGAAGATCATCTGGATCTGACGGCGCAGCGGGCGCAACTCGCGCTCGCGCAGCTGGGCGATGTCCTTGCCCTCATAGCGGATCGCTCCCGAGGTGGGAGTCTCCAACCGGGTGAGGCAGCGCGACACGGTCGACTTGCCACAGCCGGACTCCCCCACCAGTCCGAGCGTCTCGCCGCGCGCCAGGTCGAAGGACACGTCGTCGACGGCCTTGACGGTGTTGTGGATCATCCGCAGCCCGGCGACCTCGCGCACCGCGAAGTGCTTGACGAGGTGCTCGACCTGCAACAGCGGTGTCCCGCTCGACTGGGTGCTCACAGCGCCTCCTCGCTCAGGACGGCCTCGGGGTCGGCCAGGTGGCAGCGCACCAGCCGGCCGTTGCCGGTCGCGCGCAGCTCGGGCAGCGCGGTGGCACAGGCCTCGCCCGGCACGCGGTCGCGGACCGAGCAGCGCGGGTGGAAGGAGCAGCCGCTCGGCAGGTTGACCAGGCTGGGCGGCGATCCCTTGATGGTGCGCAGCTCCTCCTGGTCCTCCGACGCCGAGGGCAGGCTCTGCAGCAGCGCCCAGGTGTAGGGGTGGTTGGGCCGGGCCAGCACGTCCTTGGCCAGACCCCGCTCGACCGCGCGACCGGCATACATGACGAGGATGTCGTCGGCGACCTCGGCGACGACCCCGAGGTCGTGGGTGATGAGGATGACCGCCGAGCCGAACTCGCGCTGGAGGTCCTTGACCAGGTCGAGGATCTGCGCCTGCACGGTGACGTCGAGGGCGGTCGTCGGTTCGTCGGCGATGAGCAGCTTGGGGTTGTTGACCAGCCCGAGGGCGATCATCGCGCGCTGGCGCATGCCGCCGGAGAACTCGTGCGGGAATTGCTTGGCCCGCCGCTGCGGGTTGGGTATGCCGACCAGGTCGAGCATCTCGGTCGCCCGCTTGAGCGCGACGTCCTTCGAGACGTTGTTGTGAGCGAGGTAGGCCTCGGCGATCTGGCGTCCGACCCGATAGAAGGGGTGCAGCGCCGAGAGCGGGTCCTGGAAGATCATCGCCGCCGTGCTGCTGCGGACTCGGCGCATGACGGCCTCGTCGGCCCCGACGATCTGCTCGCCGTCGAGCAGGATCGAGCCGGTGATCATGCTCCGCTTGGGGTTGTGCAAGCCGAGCACCGCCATGCTGGAGACGGACTTGCCCGAGCCGGACTCTCCCACGATGGCCAGGGTGCGTCCCAGGCGGGCCTCATAGCTGAGGTCCTGGACGGCGTTGACCGGTCCCTCGTCGCTGGGGAAGCGGACGCAGAGGTCCCTGATCTCCAGGACGACCTCGCCCATCGGGGCGGTCGGGGCCGGCTCGTTGACGATCGGCTGGGCGCTCACGACAGCCTCACTCGCGGGTCGATGACCGAGTAGGCGATGTCGACCAGCAGGTTCATCGTCACGACGATGACTGCGGTCATGACGACCGTGCCCATGATGATCGGCAGGTCATCCAGGCCGAGGGATCTGATCGACAGCCGCCCGACCCCGTCGAGCTCGAAGATCTGCTCGGTGACCAGGGTGCCGGAGAAGAGGCCCGCCATGTCGAGGCCGAGGATGGTGATGACCGGGCTGAGCGCGGCGCGCAGGGCATGGCGATAGGTGACCGTCGACTCGGAGATGCCCTTGGAGCGCGCGGTGCGGACATAATCCTGGTTGAGCGCCTCGACCATCTGAGCCCGGGTGTAGCGCACGTAGGTCGTCGCATAGACCAGCCCGAGGATGAGCGCCGGCGCGAGCATCCCGATCAACCATGGCCCGACCCCGTCGGTCATACTCGCGGCCTTGGGCAGGACCGGATAGAGCACGGTGAGATAAAGCGAGAAGAGCAGCGCCACGATGTAGTAGGGGATCGAGCCGAAGACCTGACTGAAGCCGACGACCACTCGATCGACGGCGGTGCCTCTTCGTTGGGAGGCGAAGACGCCACTGGTGATCCCGATGGCGAGGAAGATGACCATGGTCATCAAGGCGAGGGTGATGGTCGTCGGCATCTTCGACATCACCAGCGACTTGACCTCCTGGTGGCTGTGGAAGGAATAGCCCAGGCAGGGGGCCGAGCAGTGGATGGTGTTGCCACCGTCGGTGATCTCGCGCCCGACGAAGATGCCCTTGAAGTACTCGGCGAACTGCTCGGGGACCGGGCGGTCCAACCCCATGCTGTGGCGGATGTCCGCCAATTTCGACTCAGGACAGCGGTTTTCGGCGCACATTGCCAGCGCGGGATCAGCTGGTCCCGCGAAGAAGAGGAAGAAGGTCGCGATGAGCGTCGCCAACACCACGCTGGCGGCCATGGCGAGGCGTCGAGCGATGTAGATGAGCATCCGGGCGCAGTCCTCGAGGTCGGGTGGGTGTCGGTGGTCGGGATGCGGCGCTGCCGCATCCCGACCACCGACTGGGTCACGACGGGATCAGGTGGATCCCGCCGAGATCACTGGTCGAGCCAGATGTTCTGCAGGATCGGCATCCCGTGGTTGTCGTCGTTGACGACCCCGTGGACCTTCGTGCCGAAGAGGATGTTGGACTTGTCCCAGTAGTAGGGGATCGCGGGCAGGTAGTTCTCCATGACCCACTTGTCGAACTTGCCCCACTCCGGGCCCTGCTGGTCGATCGGCAGGTCGGAGATGCGCTTGAGCTCGGCGTCGACCTTGTCATCGGACAGGTTGCCCCAGTTGGTGCCACCGGCCTTGATCTGGGTCGAGCTCATCGTGGGGGGGAACATCGCGTCGCCCGACGGCCAGTCGAAGCACCAGCCGGCCGGGGACTGACCGATGTTGTGGGGGCCATCGAGCTTGGCGCGCAGCTTACGCAGCTCCTTGCTCGCCACACCGATGTCCTGGACCTTGAAGCCGGCCGCCTCGAGCTTCTGCTTGCGGACCTGGTTGACCTGCTGCGCCTTGTTGCTCGGGTCGTCGTTGACGTAGTAGTTCACGATGGTGAACTCCTTGCCCGGCCCGTAGCCCGCGTCGGCCAGCATCTGCTTGGCCTTGACCGGGTCGCCGTCACCGGTGCCGGTGAGACCCGGCAGGGTGTAGTCGAGCCAGCCCGGGATCTGCTGCGGGAGCAGCGTGTGCGCCGGGGTCTGCGAGAGCGACGTGGCGCCGGCGGCCTTGTTGATCGAGTCGAACGGATAGGCGACGGCGAGCGCCTTGCGCACCGGCATCGGGATCTTGGTCGTGTTGAGGTTGACCGTCACCGTGCAGGGACCCGCGCCGGAGACGAACTGCGCCGCCTTGGCGCCAGTCACCTGGTCGGCGAGGCTGGAGTCGATCGCGTCGAAGGTCAACGTCGTCGCGTCGGTGCCGTTGCTCGCGAGGATCGCCGTCTGGGTCTTGACGTCGTCGACGTTGAACTTGAAGTCGAAGCCGTCGAGGTACTGGTGGCGGGCCGGGTCGCTGTTGGCGTCCCAGTTGGGGTTCTTGACCAGCTTGAGCTCCGAGCCCTGGGTGTAGGACTGGATCATGTAGGGACCGGTCGACAGCGCCTTGTCACCGTAGGTGACGTCCTTGGTGTCCTTGGCCGCCGGGATCGGCGAGGTCTGCGAGAAGGCCGCGAAGTAGGGCAGCGTGGGCCACTTCTTGACCAGGTGGAAGATCACCTTGTTGCCTTGCGCCTCGACACCCTCGAAGGCGTCGCCACTCTTGAAGGGACCCTCGTACTTGTCGCCACCCTTGAGGTAGTCGACCTGGTAGGTCGGGCCGGTGTCGGTGAACGCGAAGGAGCGCTTCACGGCATACGCGATGTCGGCGGCGGTGACGGCCGAGCCGTCGGAGTACTTGATGCCGTCCTTGAGCGTGAAGGTCCAGGTGAGCCCGTCGGCGGATGCCTGGCCGAGGTCGGTCGCGAGGTCGGGGACGAGCACCATGTGGCCGTCGCGGTAGAGGTACTGAGTGAGCGACCGCATGGTCAGGTTGCTCATGATCTGGTAGGTGTCCTGGTAGAACTGGGCGCTCGGGTCCATGTTCTCCGGGTTGGAGGCGTAGGCGACGGTCAGCGTGCCGCCCTTCTTGGCCTTGGGGTCGTCGGCTGCCGGGCCCTTGGCGTTGGGGTCCGTGGCCGTCTGGGCGGCGGCGACGGACTTGCTGGCGGATGCGCCACCCGTGCTGCCGGTCCCGGTGGTCGACTGCGGCGCAGAGCACGCCACCAGACCGACCGAGACCGCCGCACCAGCGGCCAGGACGTGAGTCCAGCGCATGTTTTGGCTCCTATTTCCTTGATGACCCGGGACGGATCTCCCCGGGGGCTGTAGGCGACTCCGAGACCCGCGAGCCGAGGCTCACCGGCGGGTGTTGGGGTCGAAGGCGTCGCGGATCGCGTCGCCGAGCAGGGACAGCGCCAGCACCAGCGACGCAATGCTGAGGACCGGCGGCCAGAGGAAGAGCGGGTAGCGCGCGAAGGAGTTCTGCGCGTCAGAGACGGTGCGCCCCCACGACGCCGTGGGCTCGACCAGCCCCGCGCCGAGGTAGGACAGCGTTGCCTCGGAGGCGATGTAGGCCGGCACGGCGATGGAGGCCGAGACGATGATCGGGCCGACGAGGTTGGGCAGGATCTCGCGGAAGAGGATCTGGCGGGTCGGCACCCCGATGACGCGGGCGGCCTGGACGAACTCGCGCTCGCGCAGCGAGAAGACCTCGCCGCGGATGAGCCGGGCCAAGCCCAGCCAGCCGGTGATGGCGAGGATCGCCAGCAGCACCCAGAAACGCAGCCCCGAGGTCTGCTCGGCGGTGAGGTAGCTGCCCTGGGGGGTGAAGCGGTTCTGCATGATCGGCACGATGGCGATGACCATGAGCAGGAAGGGCAGGCTGAGCATGAAGTCGATGATCCACGAGATGACCTTGTCGGCCGCGCCCCCGAGGTAGCCAGAGACCAGGCCCATGACCAACCCGATGAGCGTGCTCGCGGCGGAGGCGACGAAGCCGATCATCAGCGACGGACGCGCGCCATAGGCCCACATCGCGAAGAGGTCCTTGCCCGTGCGCGGAGCCACACCGAACCAGTGCTCGGGCGTGGTGCCGATGATCGGGTAGGTGTTTTCGGCCGAGATGAGCTCGGTGTGATAGGTCGTCGGGTCCTGGCCGGTGATCGCGCAGAGGGCCGGGGCGAAGATCGCCACGAGGACGAAGAAGACGAGCACCCCGAAGCAGACGATCGCGACCTTGTCCTTCTTGAGGCGGTCCCAGGCGATCTGCGAGGGAGACCGGCCGACTCGCGCAGCTGCCACCGCGACAGGCGGTGAATCGGGTGCGGTGAGGCTGGCCTGCGCAGCGGTTCCCGTCGTCACGCGACGCTCTCCCATTCGTCTCAAAAGCGGACCTCGCGTCACCTTGGCATAGAAGACGCGTTGCTGAACTACCCAGGACCGAGGCGATAACAAATCGTTACCCGGGCGTAACCCCCACCGGCAACCCTCCGGCTGGCGCATAATCGAACGAGATATCTCACTATCCGGACAGTCCGTTCACGGGTCGAGATTTCACGCGCGCCGAGCCGAAAAGTCACCCGCGCAGGCGCTCGCGGATCCAGCGCCACCGCTCGGCAAGGCGCTCCTCGAAGCCGCGGCCGGTCGGCCGGTAGTAGGCCGCGCTGGCGGCCAGATCGTCGGGAAGGTACTGCTGGGCCACGACCGCATCGGGGTAGTCGTGGGCATAGCGATAGCCCTGCTCGGGCGACCCGGGCCCGGTGCCCGCCCCGCCGGCCGGTTGGCCGGCTTCGCGTCCCGCCGCGGCGACCCGGGCCGCACCGGCATACCCACTGCCGCGCAGGTGCGGCGGGACCGGACCGCCCCGGCCGGCGCGGACGTCGGCGATCGCCGCGTCGATGGCGAGGTAGGCCGCATTGGACTTGGGGGCGAGCGCGACGTGGACGACCGCCTGCGCGAGGATGATCCGCGCCTCCGGCATGCCGATCTGGGCCACCGCGTGCAGGGCCGCCACCGCCGTCTGCAGCGCCGTGGGGTCGGCCATCCCGACGTCCTCGGAGGCGGCGATGGCGACCCGGCGAGCGATGAAGCGCGGGTCCTCCCCCGCCTCGAGCATCCGGGCGAGGTAGTGCAGGGCCGCGTCGACATCGGAGCCGCGCATCGACTTGATGAGCGCCGAGGCGACGTCATAGTGCTGATCGCCGGCCCGGTCATAACGCACCGCCGCCTGGGCGACGGCGCGCTCGACCTGGGCGAGGGTGATGGGCACCGGCTCCCCCGCACCCGGCTCTGCCCCGAGCGGGATGTCGTCGAGAGCGACCCCCGCGGCGGCCTCGAGGGCGGTCAGGGCCCGGCGGGCATCTCCCCCACTGATGCGCACGAGATGGTCGGTCGCCGCCTGCTCGAGCACGAAGGCACCGGCGAGGCCGCGCTCCTGCTCGAGCGCGCCCGCCAGCACGTCGGCGATCTCGTCGTCGGTCAGGGGCAGCAGCGCGACGATGAGCGAGCGCGACAACAGCGGCGCGACGACCGAGAAGGACGGATTCTCCGTGGTCGCCGCGACGAGAATGACGACGCGGTTTTCGACCCCGGGCAGCAGGGCGTCCTGCTGGGCCTTGGTGAACCGGTGGATCTCGTCGAGGAAGAGCACCGTATGCCGGCCATAGAGCTCACGCTCGCGGGTGGCCGCCGCCAGCACGTCGCGGACGTCCTTGACGCCGGCGGTCACCGCCGACAACTCGACGAAGCGCCGACCCGACGCGGTCGCCACGAGGTGCGCCAGGGTCGTCTTGCCGGTGCCGGGTGGGCCCCAGAGGATCGCCGACACCGGACCGGCGGCACCCGTCGACCCCTCGACGAGCCTCCGCAACGGACTGCCCACGCGCAGCACCGACTGCTGACCGCGGACCTCGTCGAGCGAGCGCGGTCGCATCCGCACGGCGAGCGGGGGCAGCAGCGCGTCGCCGCTGTTGGCGCTCGAGAAGAGATCGCGGTCGTCCACGTCACACGCCTTTCTCTGCTCGATGGGTTGGCGTCGGTCCGGCCGATGAGAGGCTAACGGCTGTGACGGAGACCGACCTCACCACCGGCATACCCGGGCGATCGCCGAGCCCGCGTCGGCCCGTCCGCGGCGACCGTCGGGGCCGTCACCGCAAGGTGCCCGAGGGCACTCGGCTGGCGCGGTGGGGCGCGACGGCCGCTCGCCACCCCTGGCGGATCGTCACGGCATGGGCGCTGCTCACCGTCGCGGCCTTCGCCGTGGCCGTCGCCGGCGTCGGCGGTGGGTCGCTCTTCAGCCGACTGACCAGCGGCGACCCGAAGGTGCCCGGCGAGGCCCAGACCGGACGGGAGATCATCGACCGCGCCGAACCCGAGGGCAGCTCCTTCTTCCTCACCATCGACGGGGTCGACCTGCGCTCGCCCGCCGTTGCGGCGGCAGCGCAGCGGCTCGTCGCCGACATCGCCGCCATCCCGGGGGTCGTCCGCTGCGTCAACCCCTTCGTCATCCCCGACGGTCCGTCCTCGCCGGCGGCGTTGAGCATGGTCGCGGGCCAGTCGCTCGACTCCGGCGGCTTCATGACGACGACGAGCCTGCGCCCTGGCCTGGCCGACGCCGAGCACGACCGCGCGCAGGCCGCGGTCGAGGCGGCATACGGCCACGTCGGGTCGACGCTCCCTGGAGCGCGGACGGCCGTCGGCAGTGGGTCGGCCCTCGTCACGGAGATCACCGACCAGATCGAGCTGGACCTGCGCTCCGGTGAGGGGATCGCGCTGCCGTTGAGCTTCGTGCTCATGGTCGTCGTCTTTGGTGGCTTCATCGCCGCGGGTATGCCGGTGCTCGGCGCCATCGCGTCGATCGGCGGGGCACTTGCGGCGCTCTACGGCTTCACCTATGTCCTCGATCTGGACGCCTCGGTCGTCAACGTCGTCACCCTGCTCGGGTTGGCCCTGTCCATCGACTACGGCCTGCTCGTCGTGTCGCGCGTCCGCGAGGAGCTGCGGATCATCGCCCCCGGACGCCCCGCCCGGGAGCTCACCCGCGCCGAGATCCAGCGGGGCGTCTCCCGGACCGTCGCCACGGCCGGACGCACCGTGCTCTTCTCGGGCCTCACCGTCGCTATCTCGCTCGCCGGGTTGCTGAGCTTCGACGCCCAGATCATGCGGGCGATCGGCGCGGCCGGCGTCTCGATCGTCCTCATCGCCATGCTCGCCGGGCTCTCGCTCGTGCCGGCGCTCTGCGCGCTCAGCGCCCACCGGCTGCTCGGCAAGGGCACCGAGACCGCCCCCGAGGTGGGGGTCTTCTCGCGGCTGGCGCGAGCGGTGCGCCGCATCCCCTGGGTCGTCATCGTCCTCTCGTCGGTCGTGCTGATCGCCCTCGCCCTGCCGGCCCTGTCGATGCGCCTGACGACGACCGGCGCGCAGCTCATGCCCGTGGGGTCACCGCAACGCGACTTCTTCGACCGCTTCGACAGCGATTACAAGCAGCTCGACCTCCCGGCCGCCACCGTCGTCGCCGAGACGAGCGCGCAGCAGGCCACCCAGTGGGCGGCCAGCTCGATCGAGGGGCTCCCCCACGTCACCGGGACGTCGGTGCGCCAACTGGATCCGGCCCACGTCGCGGTGTCGGTGTCCGTCGACGACACCAACCTCAGCGACACCGCCCGCTCGACCGTCGATCGGCTGCGCGCGAGCCGTCCGGCCTTCCCCACGTGGGTCACCGGTCAGGCGGCGGCGCTCGCGGACTTCACCGGCGAGATCGCCTCGCGCGCCCCCCTTGCCATCGGCGTCGTCGTGCTCGCGACCTTCGTGCTGCTCTTCCTCATGACCGGCTCGATCGTCATCCCGACCAAGGCCCTGCTGCTCAACGTCCTGTCCCTCGGAGCATCGCTCGGGGTGGTGACGTGGATCTTCCAGCAGGGCCACCTGCAGGGGCCGCTCGGCTTCAGCCCGGTGGGCGGGATCGACTCGATGCTCCCGCCGCTCGTGCTCGCCTTCGGCTTCGGCCTGTCGATGGACTACGAGCTCTTCCTCATCTCGCGGATGGCCGAGCTCTTCCACCGCGGCGAGGACAACGACACCGCCGTCGAGCACGGGCTGCAACGCTCCGGGCGGATCATCACGTCGGCGGCCCTGCTCGCGGCAATCGTCTTCTCGGGCTTCGTCATTGGCAAGGTCCTGCTCATCAAGCAGATGGGCCTGGCCTTGACCGTCGCGATCATCCTCGACGCGACCGTCGTGCGCATGTTGCTCGTGCCCGCGACGATGACCGTCCTCGGTCGGTGGAATTGGTGGGCGCCAAAACCGTTGCGCGAGTGGCACGCCCGCCACGGCATCGCCGAATAGCGTTGCGCTGCACGGCATACCCAAGAGGTATGCCGTGCGGCCACGTCACTCGGTCGTAGGAGCCTTGGCAGGGCCGGCCGGTGCCCCGTCGACGCCGGCCTCCTTGCGCTGCTGCGCCGTGATCGGCGCGGGAGCTCCGGTCAGCGGGTCGAAACCGCCGCCGGACTTGGGGAAGGCGATGACATCGCGGATCGACTCCGCACCGACGAGCAGCGCGGTGATCCGGTCCCAGCCGAAGGCGATGCCGCCATGCGGCGGGGCGCCGAACTGGAAGGCGTCGAGCAGGAAGTGGAACTTCTCCTGCGCCTCCTCCTTGGACAGGCCCATGACCGTGAAGACCCGCTCCTGGATCTCGCGACGGTGGATACGGATCGACCCGCCGCCGATCTCGTTGCCGTTGCAGACCATGTCATAGGCGTAGGCGAGCGCCGAGCCCGGGTCGGTGTCGAAGGTCGCCTCGAATTCCTTCTTCGGCGAGGTGAAGGCGTGGTGGACGGCCGTCCACGCGCCCGCGCCGACGGCGACGTCTCCCGCGGCGACGGCGTCGCCGGCCGGCTCGAAGAGCGGGGCGTCGAGCACCCACAGGTGGCTCCACGATCCCTCGGCGATGAGGCCGCAGCGCTTGGCGATCTCGAGCCGGACCGCGCCGAGCAGCGCGCGTGACGGCTTGACCGCGCCGGCGGCGAAGAAGACACAGTCACCGGGAGCCGCGCCGACGTGAGCGGCGAGCCCCGCGCGCTCGGAGTCGGAGAGGTTCTTGGCGACCGGCCCGCCGAGCTCGCCGTCCTCGCCGACGAGGACATAGGCCAGCCCGCGCGCGCCCCGCTGCTTGGCGAACTCCTGCCAGGCGTCGAGCGTCTTGCGCGGCTGGCTCGCTCCTGCGGGCATGACGACCGCACCGACATAGTCGGCCTGGAAGACGCGGAAGGGGGTGCCGGCGAAGTATGCCGTGCAGTCGACGAGCTCCTGCCCGAAGCGGGTGTCGGGCTTGTCGCTGCCGAAGCGGGCCATGGCCTCGGCATACGTCATCCGCGGCAGCGGCGTGGGGATCTCATGGCCGATGAGCCGCCAGAGGGCCACGGCGATCTCCTCGCCGAGGGCGAGGATGTCGTCCTGCTCGACGAAGCTCATCTCGATGTCGAGCTGGGTGAACTCTGGCTGCCGGTCGGCGCGGAAGTCCTCGTCGCGGTAGCACCGGGCGATCTGGTAGTAGCGCTCCATGCCGGCGACCATGAGCAGCTGCTTGAACAGCTGCGGGCTCTGCGGGAGGGCATACCAGGAGCCCGGCGCGAGTCGCGCAGGGACGATGAAGTCGCGCGCGCCCTCAGGGGTCGAGCGGGTCATCGTCGGCGTCTCGATCTCGACGAAGTCGTGCCTGGCCAAGACCTCGCGAGCCGCGGCGTTGACCTTGGAGCGCAGCCGGATCGCCGCTCCCGACGAGCGCGCACCCGGACGACGCAGGTCGAGATAGCGGTACTTGAGCCGGGTCTCCTCCCCGACCGTCACCCGCTCGTCGATCTGGAAGGGCAGGGGCGCGGCCGGGTTGAGCACCTCGATGGCGTCGGCGACGACGTCGATCTCACCGGTCGGCAGGTCGGGGTTGACGTCCTTGGCCTGGCGCGCGGCCACCGTGCCTGTCACCCGCACGCAGAACTCGCCGCGCAGCTCGTGAGCCGCACCGGTGAGCACCTCGTCGCGGGCGACGACCTGGACGATGCCGCTGGCGTCACGCAGGTCGATGAAGGCCACTCCCCCGTGATCGCGCCGCTTGGCCACCCAGCCTGCGAGGGTGACGGTCTGGCCGGCCTGGTCGGCACGCAAGGTGCCGGCCTCGTGGGTGCGAAGCACGGTGGTTCCTTCGTCGGGTCGGGCGCAGGTGGCGTCCGAGCGGTGGTGCAACAGGTATGCCGGGTGCTCCCGATCCGGACGCATGCGGCGGCCACCCAGTCTAGGCGGGCACGGCATACCCACTCGACAGCATTTGGCGCGCGCCGCAAGGCGTGGCGACCGCAACCGTCGGCCGCCCAGTGGGCCGCAGACTCACCGTCGGTCGAGCGGGGTCGCGACGATGCGGACCCGATCCGCCGGGGGCCAGCGTGGCGGATCCCCGACGTACCAGACCAGCTCCGCATGGGTGAGCCGTCCGTCCCTGACGGTGAGCTGGACATCGGCCGGGATCTCGGTCCCCGGCTCGTCATAGGTCGCATGCATCGGCAGCCGCCCGTCGGGGAAGTCGGCCACGGGCACCTCGGAGGGCAGATGCAGCCGCCGGATCCGGTCTCCGGCCGGCGACACGTGGGCCGCGGCCAGCTGCGCTAGCAGGGCGGGCGAACCGACCGCCGCGAGGATCGCCGTGAAGAGGACGCGCTCCTCGGCGGTGAGCTCGCGGTGCGGTTGGGGCGCCCAGTCCGCCAGGTGGCGAGCCAGCCTGTCGGCCGCGTAGCCGAAGACGCGCTCCCACTCGGTGCCGGTCCGGCGGTGCATGGCTGCGGTGAGCAGGCCGATGGGCTCGAAGACCGTGCGGCTCGAGGAGTAGGCGACGGCAACGCCGCCTCGCTGGTGCGCCTTGGTGGGGAGGTTGACCCAGTAACCCGCGAAGGCGTCGATCCACACCTGCCCGAGGAAGCG
Organism: uncultured Intrasporangiaceae bacterium; assembly: GCA_964558825.1. Taxonomy (GTDB): domain Bacteria; phylum Actinomycetota; class Actinomycetes; order Actinomycetales; family Dermatophilaceae; genus Phosphoribacter. The sequence continues at coordinate 12,115 of CAZLGB010000024.1, read as the reverse complement.
CACGAAGCGCCACGAGCTGTCCCACGTCTCGGTGGTGAACGTGTCGGCCATCGTGGGGAAGCGGGCCAGCGCGGCGGCTTCGGCGCGGTGCAGCGCCGTGACCCCCCAGGGCTTGGCGGGCACGTCGGGGACGTCCAGCTCGAGCTCCAGCTCGAGGACGTCCTCGTTCATCGCGACCCAGGCGAGGAAGGTCTTGTCGGCCTAGGCCCGATCCCACTCGCGTTGTTGCCTGGGTGTCCGCACGCTGCCCCCTGAGTCGTCCCCTCGCGCATCGACGTCGCGCTCGCGACGATGCCAGGCTACGCGACACCCGCCGTGCGCGCGCCGTGCGGGCGGCGTCAGCGAGCCACCGCGCCGATCGTCGCCACCACGCCGAGGTGGTCGGAATCGGTCACCTGCACCGTGTGTATGCCGCCAACGGCCAGGTCCCCGCCGACGAGCACCCGGTCGATCGGCACGAGGGGAGGGACCGGCATACCCCAATGCCGCGTGGAACCGGGTGCCGGGAAGGTCGGCATCCATCCGGCGTTGGCCGCCTCGGCCGCGTCGCGCAACCCGAGGTCGAGCAGGTGGCGCAGCGGCGCATGGTCGAGAGTGGCGTTGAGATCCCCGAGAACGATGGCGCGGGTGGTGCCGGCGGCCAGGCCGGCCCCGATCCGATCCTCCACGAAGTCGTGGATCAGGCCGTAGTCACGCCGCCACGAGCCGCCGGAATAGGGCGGAGTGGGGTGGATCGCCACCACGTCGACCGGCCCCAAGCATGGAGTGTCCACGCGCGCCCACGTGGAGCGTTCGTCCAGCGACATCGACGTGCCGAGGACGGGAAAGCGGCTCAGCACGACGGCGTTGTTCCAGCGTCCTGCGGTGATCCCCGCGGCGTAGGGCAGCAGCTGGGCGAGGCCGGCTCGGGCGGCTCCAGCCGTGCCGCTGTGGGCCTCGACGACGACGAGCAGATCGACCCGTTGGCTTGTCACGAGCTCGGTCAGCGAGTCGACCTCGCCGTATTCGAGGTTCTGCGTCATCACGGTGAGCGTGCACGAGGCGTCGAGGGCGGGCGCCGACCCGACGAAGAGGGGTGCCTGCCAGACCGCGTGCAGCGCCAGCGCGAGCGCGGCGGCTGCACCGAGCACCGCCCGCCGCCGCCGGCCCCGGGCCACCACGGGAGTCAGGCAGAGTGCCACCGCGGCGCCGACCCCACCGGCCGAGGTGAAGGAGATGGCCTCGATGAGCCGGGGAGCGGCCGGATCGGCCACCCGCAGCCCCGCCAGGACGATCGCCAGGCCCAGGCCCAGGAGCCAGCAGAGCCAGGCGACGGCTCGCCCGATGGCCCGCGCGACGGACCGCCGCCGGCTCGGCTCCAGCCCGTGCGGCCCCCCTGTGGGCTCCATCAGCGCTCCCGGTATGCCGGGTGCTCGGGCCAGGGGGCGTCGTGCGGTCGGAGGGTGGCCCAGCCCTGGGCGCGCGAGCCCCACGCCGCGAGAATGCCGAGCAGGGCACCTGGGTTGTGGATGCGTCCGGCGAGGGCGGCGGCATACGCCTGGTCGAGGCTGACCCAGCGCACGGTGAGGTCGGCCTCCTCCGCGGTGCGCACGTGCGGGTCGCCGTCGGCGGCGCGCAGGTCACGGGCGAGATAGACCCGGTAGGCCTCCGGGAAGGCGCCTGGCGAGGCGTAGGCGTCGATGAGCACGTCCCAGCGAGCGGCGACGAGGTCGACCTCCTCGCGCAACTCGCGAGCAGCCGCCACCCACGGCGGCTCGCCGGCGACATCGGTGAGTCCCGCCGGCAGCTCCCAGAGATAGGACCGGCAGGCGTGGCGATACTGGCGGATCATCGCGAGATGCTCGACGCCGTCGATCTCCTGCAGAGCGAGCGCCAGCACCGCCCCCGGATGCTCGACGTAGTCGCGGGTGACGACCTCGTGCCCGAGGTCGACCCGGTCCCGGCGCACGTCGAAGATCAACCCCTCCCAGGCCACTTCGGTGGAGATGACCGCTTTCGGGGCGATCTCGTCACCGATCTCACCTGGCTGGGCGACCGGGCTGCGCAGCGACACCTCGGCCTCAGCCGACCGGTGACGGCAGCGTCTGCCTCGTCGGCTCGATCGACACCACGCCGGTGCGGCCGGGCCGCTCGACCTCGACCAGCCGCTGCGCCCGCTGCCGATCCAACGCCGCGCCGACCAGACCGGCGAAGAGCGGGTGGGCCCGGTTGGGGCGCGAGAGGAACTCGGGGTGGGCCTGGGTGGACACGTAGTAGGGGTGCACGTCGGCCGGGAGCTCGACGAACTCCACGAGGGTGCCGTCGGGCGAGAGGCCAGAGAAGACCAGCCCGGCCGCCTCGAGCTGCTCGCGGTAGGCGTTGTTGACCTCGTAGCGGTGGCGGTGGCGCTCGCGCACCTCGGTCGTGCCGTATGCCGTGGCGATGACCGAGCCGGGGGTGAGCTTGGCGGCATACAGCCCGAGGCGCATGGTGCCCCCGAGGTCGCCGGCACCCTCGACGAAGGCGAGCTGCTCGGCCATCGTCGCGACGACCGGGTTGGCGGTCTTGGGGTCGAACTCGCTCGAGGAGGCGTCGGCGATGCCGAGCACGGTGCGGGCGTATTCGATGACCATGCACTGCAGGCCAAGACAGATGCCCAGCGTCGGCACCTGGCGCTCACGAGCCCAGCGCAGCGCACCGAGCTTGCCCTCGATCCCGCGCACCCCGAAGCCACCGGGCACGAGCACCGCGTCGACCCCGCCGAGCGCACGCTGCGCCCCGGCCTCGGTCTGGCACTCGTCGCTGGCGACCCAGCGGATCTTGACCCGGGCGTCGTGGTGGAAGCCGCCGGCGCGCAGCGCCTCGGTCACCGACAGATAGGCATCGGGCAGGTCGATGTACTTGCCGACCAGGGCGATCTCGACCTCGTGCTCGGGGTCGTGGACCCGCTTGAGCATTTCGTTCCACGAGCTCCAGTTGACGTCGCGGAAGCCCAGGCCCAGCCGGCGGATGACATAGGCGTCCAGGCCCTCGCTGTGCAGGACCTTGGGGATGTCGTAGATCGAGGGGGCGTCGACCGCGGCCGCGCAGGCGTCGACGTCGACGTCGCACATGAGCGAGATCTTGCGCTTGATGCCCTCGGGGATCGGTCGGTCGGCCCGCAGCACGAGCCCGTCGGGCTGGATGCCGACCTGACGCAGGGCGGCGACCGAGTGCTGGGTGGGCTTGGTCTTGAGCTCACCGCTGGGGGCGAGATAGGGCACGAGCGACACGTGCAGGAAGAAGCAATTGTCGCGGCCGATGTCCTGGCGGACCTGGCGGGCCGCCTCGAGGAAGGGCAGGCTCTCGATGTCGCCGACGGTGCCGCCGATCTCGGTGATGATGAGGTCGGGGGCGTCCTTGGTGCCGGTCGCCAGCGCCCGCATGCGGGCCTTGATCTCGTTGGTGATGTGCGGGATGACCTGCACAGTGTCGCCGAGATACTCCCCGCGACGCTCCTTGGCGATGACCGACGAATAGATCTGGCCGGTCGTGACATTGGCCGAGCCCTCGAGGTTGACGTCGAGGAAACGCTCGTAGTGGCCGATGTCGAGGTCGGTCTCGGCGCCGTCGTCGGTGACGAAGACCTCTCCATGCTGGAAGGGGTTCATCGTGCCGGGGTCGACGTTGAGATAGGGGTCGAGCTTTTGCATGGTGACCCGTAACCCGCGACTGCGGAGCAGATGTCCGAGGCTCGAGGCTGTCAGCCCCTTGCCGAGCGAGGAGGCAACGCCCCCGGTCACAAAGATGTGCTTCGTCTGCTCCGCCACGGGGTGCCAGTCTATGGCATCGCGGAGCTGCCCTTGTCGGCGCGAGCGTGCGCCTCGGCGCGTCGCGCGTGCGCAGCCCCTCGAGTATGCCGGGTGCTCGCCGTGGCGGGCGCCGTTGCGGCCGCCGAGGCGGCTGTCGAGGCGGCTGTCGAGGCGGCCGGTGCCGGTCGCTCGGTCCTCATCCGAGTGGCCGATTCGAGCAGGACGCGCGCGTGCTCGAGCCCCTCGCGGGTGGTGTCCCCACCCATCATCCGGGCCAGCTCGCGCAGCCGCGCGTCGCCCTCCACCTCGCCGACGGCGCTCGCCGTCACCGTGCCGTCGTCGGCCTTGCGCACGACCAGATGCCGGTCGGCGAAGGCCGCGACCTGGGCCAGGTGGGTGACGACGACGACCTGGGCATGCGCCGCGAGAGCGGCCAGCCGGGCCCCGACGTCGACCGCGGCAGCGCCGCCCACCCCGGAGTCGACCTCGTCGAAGACGAAGGTCGGCACGGGGCGGGGCCCTGCCACTGGGTCGGCGGATGCACCCCGCGCCCGCTGGCCGACGGACGCGGTGGCAGGCTCGCCAGCGGCGGAAGCGGTGACCACCTCGATGGCCAGCATCAACCGGGACAGCTCGCCGCCGCTGGCCACCTTGGCGACCGACCGGGGTGTCGCGCCCGAGTTGGCCGCCAGCTGGATCTCGACCTCGTCGGCTCCGTCCGGCCCGGGCTCGACCGAGGTGACGGCCACGTGCACGCGCGCACTGCCCATGGCCAGGTGAGCCAATTCCGTTGCGACAGCAGACCGGAAGCGCTCAGCAGCGGCGACCCGAGCCGAGTGCAACTGGGCCGCCAACTCGGTGACCGCACCCCGTGCTGCGTCGACCTCGGCGTCGAGCTTGGTCAGGCGCTCGTCGGCCGTGATGAGCAGGTCGAGCCGGGCGGCGGCGTCTCGCGACCAGGCGAGCACCTCGTCGACCGTCTCGCCATAGCGGCGGGTGAGCGCACCGAGATCGGCTCGGCGCTGCTGCACCCACGCGAGCCGCGCCGGGTCGACCTCGAGGTCGGCCAGATAGGCAGCGAGGTCGGCACCGAGGTCGGCGAGCAGATAGGCCGCCTCGGCGAGGCGCCCGTCGAGGGCGTCGACCCGGGGGTCGTGGCGCGCCACCGGTCCGAGGGCTCCCCGGGCGCGCACGAGCAGCTCGGCGATCCCGGCGCCCAGATCACCACCCTCGGCACTCGGGTCCTCACCGGTGACGAGGGCATGGGCCTCGGCGACCCCGCTGCGCAGCCCCTCGGCGTGAGCCAGTCGGCTGTCCTCCTCGCGCAGGGCCTGGTCCTCCCCCGGGCGAGGATCGATCGCGGCGATCTGCTCGAGCGCGGCGCCGAGGCTGTCGACCTCCCGAGCCCGGTCACGATCCAGCGAGCGCAACCGGTCGCGCTCGCCGACGAGGGCGCGCCACCCGGCATACGCCTGGGCGTATGCCGTGCGCACGGCGGCGACGCGCGCTCCGCCATAGGCGTCGAGCACGTCACGATGTTGGTCGGGCCGGCGCAACCGCCACTGGTCGGCCTGCCCGTGCACCGCCACGAGCGACTCGCCGAGCTCGGCGAGCACGCCGACCGGCGCCGAGCGACCGCCGACGAAGCCGCGCGAGCGACCCTCGGTGCTCACCGTGCGGGCGAGCACGAGCTCGTCGCCGTCGAGCACTCCCCCGGCCTCTTCGGCGCGCGCCCGGGCCGGGTGTCCGGGGGCGACGACGGCCAGACCCTCGACCGCCGCAAGCGGGCGGCCGGAGCGGACCAGACCGCTGTCGGCCCGCGCCCCGAGCAGCAGCCCGAGACCTTGCACGACCATCGTCTTGCCGGCACCGGTCTCACCGGTCAGCACGGTCAGCCCGGGGTGCAGGCGCAGCACCGCCTCGTCGATGACGCCGAGGCCGCCGATGCGGATCTCCTGGAGCACCGGACCAGACTAGGCGCCGGCGGTGTCAGCGGACGCGCCGTCCACAGTCTCGGCCCCCCGAGCAGGCCCGGTCCCCCGCCAACCCGCCACCGACAGGTCGAACTTCTCGACCAGCCGGTCGGTGAAGGGGGCGCTGGAGAGCCGGGCCAGGCGCAGGGGGACGGCCGAGCGGCATACGTCGATGCGAGCGCCCGGGGCGAGGTCGACATGACGGCGACCGTCGCACCACAACACGCCCGCGCCCTCGGCATCGCGGATGACCTCGATGGCCAGTCGCGACCGCGGCCCGACGACCACTGGCCGGGCAAAGAGCGCGTGCGCCGAGTTGGGGACGAGCAGGATCGCCTCGACATCCGGCCAGACGACCGGGCCGCCCGCCGAGAAGGCGTATGCCGTGGAGCCGGTCGGCGTCGCGACGATGACCCCGTCGCAGCCCCACGTCGACAAGGGACGCCCCTCGACCTCGACGGTCACCTCGAGCATCCGCTCGCGGGCGGCCTTTTCGATGCTCACCTCGTTGAGCGCCCAGGTCCGGGTGTCGACTCGGCCGGCGTGGCTGACCGTCACGTCGAGGGTCATCCGCTCCTCGACGGTGTAGTCGCGGGAGACGATCCGGTCGACGGTGCTGGGCAGGTCGGCCATCTCGACCTCGGCGAGGAAGCCGACCTTGCCGAGGTTGATGCCGAGCAGTGGGGTGTCGGTGCCCCGCGCGATCTCGGCGCCGCGCAAGATCGTCCCGTCGCCGCCGAGGACGCAGACGAGCTCGCAGCCCTGGGCGGGGTCCTCGTCGGTGACGACGTCGATGGGGCCGGGGTCGGCCGTGCCGAAGACGCGGGCATCGGTGGCCGTCATCGTCGGAATGAGACCCGCGGCGGCCAGCCGGTCTGCCACCCCGCGCGTGATGTCGGCGATGTCGGGTCGACGCGGATGGGTGACGAGCAGGATGCGTCGAGTCACCGGGTCGGCTCCGCATCGAGCATGTCGGCCACGAGCCTCTCCAGGTCGGCGGGGCCCAGCCGGGGCGCCGGGCGCGCTGTCACCCAGACAAGATACTCACGATTGCCCCCATTGCCGGTGACCGGGCTGGGTCGGCCGGCGATGACGGCGAGACCATGCCCCTGGACGGCGTCGAGCACGGCGCGCACGGCGGCAGCGCGATGACCGGCCGAGCGGACGATACCGCCCTTGCCGAGCCGCGACCGGCCGACCTCGAACTGTGGTTTGACCAGCAGCACGACATCCGCCGTGGGGCTTGCCAGAGCGGCGAGCTGGGCCGACACGAGGGTGAGGGAGATGAAGCTGAGGTCGGCGACGACCAGGTCGAAGGGCGCGCCCAGCGTCGCCGGATCGGCGTCGCGGATGTTGACCCCGGACAGCTCACGCACCCGCGGGTCGGCGGCGACGCCGGGTGCCAGCTGACCGTGGCCGACGTCGATCGCCGCGACCTGAGCCGCCCCGTGGGCCAGCAGCACCTGGGTGAAGCCGCCCGTGCTCGCGCCGACATCGGCGCAGCGACGGGCCGCGACGTGCAGCCCCTGCGGCCCCCAGGTGTCCAGGGCGGCGAGCAGTTTGTATGCCGCCCGCCCGACCCATTCGCTCCCTCCGGAGTCGACCTCGATGGGCGTGTCGCCCGACACTGGGGTCGACGCCTTGGGCGTGCGGACGTCGAGCACCGTGACCGCACCCGCGTCGATGAGCTCTTGGGCATGCCCGCGGGAGCGGGCCAGCCCGCGGCGGACCAGCTCGCTGTCCAGCCGGGTCGGGCGCTCGCGCGCGCGATCGTCGGTCGGCGAGGCGGTGGGCATGGGCGACAGCGGCGGCCTGCTGGGCGTCGGCTCAGTGGGCGCCGAGGTCGTCCAGGCGGGATCGCAGCACGTCGAGCACCTGCTGGCCGACCCGAGCCTGGCCCTCGAGATCGGCTGCCGGGATGTCGTGGAGCTGGCCGAGCGCATCGTCGATGGCGGCGTCGCCCGTGCGCGGTGGCGGGCTGAGGTGGGGGAAGAGGGCGCCGTCGTCTGGCAGCTCGGAGGAGGCGACGGTCAGCTCCGCCGCGTCCGCCTCGCTCATGCTTGCTCCGGCGCAGTCGCGGGGGCGGCCTGCTCGACAGCCGCCTCAGTCGCCGGAGCGGCCTTCTTCGCCGGAGCGGCCTTCGCGGGCGCAGCCTTCTTCGCCGGAGCGGCCTTCTTCGCCGGAGCGGCCTTCTTCGCCGGAGCAGCCTTCGCGGGCGCATCCTTCTTCGCGGGCGCAGCGGCCTTCGCGGGCGCAGCGGCCTTCGCCGGAGCAGCCTTCGCGGGCGCAGCCTTCTTCGCGGGCGCAGCCTTCTTCGCCGCAGCAGCCTTCGCGGACGCAGCCTTCTTCGCCGGAGCGTTGAGCTGGCGCACCACGGCGGCCGGCTCGGCAGGCGTCGGCTCGCTGGCGACCTTCTGCACCGACGGCGTTGCCGTGGCGGAGTGGTCTTCGGCCAGCGCAGCGCCACGGGGACGAGGCGGAACCCGACGCACCTTGGCCGGTGCTGCGGCGGCGGCCGCACGTGGGGCCGGGTCGGCGGCAGGGGCCGCACGCCGCCGCCCACGGGAGGCGACCGTCGTCATCATCGCCGCGCCCCCGGACAACAGCTTGGCCGGAGTGTCCGGACCGAGTTGGCCACGCAGCGACTCCAGCTCCTCGCCCAGTTGCCCGACGGCGGCGCGCACGTTGTCCAGATCGGCCATCTTCACCAACGAGCTCGACGACTCGATGAGGTCGGCGACCTCGGAGCGGACCAGGCTGATCAACATCTCGCGGCTGCTCTTGGCCTGGGCCAGCACGTCATCGGCCAGAGCCGTGACCGAGGTAGCCATGTCACCCGGGTTGCGGCTGGCCATGGACATCAGACCCTGGGCCACCTCCATGGCGCGTGCCCGCGTCGCCTCGGTGATCCCCGACGCGAGATTCACATAACCACGGATGCTGTCGAACGACATGACTCCTCCTTCGCGAGTTGCCCCCACGCTACTGCTCGTGGGCCGCGTCCGTGGGATGACGTGCGCCACGGTCCAACGCCGCCGCGATCGCCGCCAGCTCACCGGGGGACGCTTGGCCGGATTCCGACAGGTCGGCGAGGAGCCGTAATCCTATGGCTGCCAACGTGTTTCGGTTCACCGCACTCCCTCTGTCGACGCCGGTGTCGACGACGACATCGGTGCTCTCGCCACGCACGACTGAGACGGTGAGCGATTCGGTCGCCCAGCTGAGTCCGGTCCGGGTCACTCGCGGGATGGGTCGCAGCAGGGCGCGTAGATCGGCCGCGGCGAAGCGTGGCCACACCGCTGTGTCCACCACCTCCCGCAGTCCGTGGACACCGGTGAGCACGAGCAACGAATCCAGTCCCGCGGCATGCGCGCCGGCGATGTCCGTGTCCAACCGGTCACCGATGGCCAAGACCCGGTGCGGGCGCCGGCCGGGCACGGCCTGGACCAGCTCGGCATACATGGCGGGTTGCGGCTTGCCGACCGACTCAGGCCGTTGCCCGGTCGCCGTGGCGACGGCGGCGACGAGGCTGCCGTTGCCGGGGACCAGGCCGTCCGCGGTCGGGAGGGTGAGGTCGAGGTTCGTGGCGATCCACATGGCACCGCGCGAGATGGCGATCGCGGCCCGGCAGAGCTCCTCGACGGTGACGTGGGGGCCCCAACCCTGCAACACCGCCCGGGGCCGTCCGCCATCAACGGGAACGAGGCCGAACTCCCGCAGCGCAGCGGCCACCCCGGGCCCCCCGACCGCGAGGACCTCGGTCCCCGCCGGAAATCGAGACGCCAACAGCCGGGCGCCGGCCTGAGCGCTGGTCAGCACCGACTCCGGCCCGGCGGGGAGGCCCAGCTGCTGCAGTTGAGCCGACACGTCCGCCGGCGATCGCGAGGCGTTGTTGGTGACATAGCGCACCGACACCCGGTCGCCGAGCCCCGCGAGAGTCTCGACCGCGTGCAGCACGGCTCGCCCGCCCCGGTAGACGACCCCGTCGAGATCACAGGCGAGGACGTCGTATGCCGCGACCAGCGCCTTCTCGCTCATCAGGGGTGAGCGTCGTCGGCTGTGTCGTCGCCTGTGTCGTCGCCTGTGTCGTCGCCTGTGTCGTCGTCGATATCGACGTAGCTGACGCCATCGAGCGCTTCAAGTCGCTCCGCGGCGTCCGTCTCGAGCTCCGCGTCGACGTCTGCGGCACGGGCGAACCACTCGCGCGCCCCGTTGACGTCCCCCAGCGCGAGTTTCGCCTCGGCATACGCATAACGCAAGCGCGCGAGCCACGGCTGGCGCCCACCCTTGGTCAGCGCAGGAACCTCGAGGGCCGCCGCGGCGGCCGCAGCCTGGCCCAGGTCGCGGCGGATGCCCGACACGACGATGCGCAGCTCGATGGCCTCCGCCAAGGCGAGAGTACGGGCCTCCGGAGAGGCGGCCAGATCCAGGGCGCGCTCGGGACGACCCAAGGCGCGCTCGCAATCGACCATGAGCGGGAGCAGGTGTGAGGACCCCGACAACCGGCGAACGGTGCGGAACTCTCCCAGGGCGCGGGCCCAGTCCCCCTGCCGATACGCCACGACGCCCAAAGCCTCTCGAGCCGCGGCGACCCGGCCGGCGCGACGCACCGCGGTCTCCGCATGGGCGAGTGCGGCGTCGAGATCCGAGTCGAGCAGGCGCCCGGCCATGACGAGGTGGCCGGCCACACCGGCAGCGTTCTCCGAGCTCAGCGTGCGCAGCTGGGCTCGCACCTCCCGATCGAGCTCCTTGCCGGTGACGTCCTCGGGGATAGCAGGCTCGGGCTTGCGGGTGGTCTTGGGGGCCAACCTGGGTCCGCCACGTCGCTCCCCTGCAGCATCAGTCGTCCGGCCGGCGCCGCCTCGCTCGGGGCGCCCCGCACCGCTACGGTCCGACCGAGGCGCGGGTGCACCCCGGTCGGGGCCCGGACCGCCCGCGCCACGCTCAGGCCGCGCACCGCCAGAACCTCGCTCGGGGCGCCAACCGCTCGCGCTG
>CAZLGB010000024.1:0-1277 GCA_964558825.1 uncultured Intrasporangiaceae bacterium | reverse complement strand
CGTTCCGGACGCTCGCTCGGGACGCCACGCCCAGGCCTGCCCTCCCCCGCAGAACCTCGCTCGGGACGCCAACCGCTCGCGCTGCGTTCCGGACGCTCGCTCGGGACGCCACGCCCAGGCCTGCCCTCCCCCGCAGAACGAGAGCCGCCACGTGCGTCACTGGCGCCTGCGCGCCGCTCAGCGCCACTAGATCCGGCTCGGCCTGATCCAGCTCGGCCACTGGGCCCGCTCGACCTCGGCCCCCCGCCGGAACGATCACCGTTGCCGCCTTGGCCACCGGAACGACTCCCGCCGCCACTGCGACGGCGGTCCTGACCGGAGCCTTCACCTGGGGTCACGATCGGTCTCGCCTTCCCGCTCACGCTTGCCGAACACCCATCCTAGTGAGTGCTCGAGTGGACACATACGAACAGGGCGCCCAGCCGGATGACTCCGGGGGCGCCCTGTTGAAAGTATGTCCGGCTGCGTCCTACTCTCCCACACCGTCACCAGTGCAGTACCATCGGCGCTGAAGGGCTTAGCTTCCGGGTTCGGAATGGAGCCGGGCGTTTCCCCTTCGCTATGACAGCCGAAACTCTATGGAGATATCAATCGTTCCCGACCGTACCTCGGGAACCACACAGTGGACGCGTAGCTTCTTTGTAGTCAAGTTATCGGCTTATTAGTACCGGTCAGCTCCGTGCGTTACCGCACTTCCACATCCGGCCTATCAACCCAGTAGTCTAGCTGGGAGCCTCTCGGGGTAAACCCCATGGAAACCTCATCTTGAAGCATGCTTCCCGCTTAGATGCTTTCAGCGGTTATCACTTCCGAACGTAGCTAATCAGCGGTGCTCTTGGCAGAACAACTGACACACCAGAGGTTCGTCCATCCCGGTCCTCTCGTACTAGGGACAGCCCTTCTCAAGTTTCCTGCGCGCGCAGAGGATAGGGACCGAACTGTCTCACGACGTTCTAAACCCAGCTCGCGTACCGCTTTAATGGGCGAACAGCCCAACCCTTGGGACCTACTCCAGCCCCAGGATGCGACGAGCCGACATCGAGGTGCCAAACCATGCCGTCGATATGGACTCTTGGGCAAGATCAGCCTGTTATCCCCGGGGTACCTTTTATCCGTTGAGCGACGGCGCTTCCACAAGCCACCGCCGGATCACTAGTCCCGACTTTCGTCCCTGTTCGACATGTCTGTCTCACAGTCAAGCTCCCTTGTGCACTTACACTCAACACCTGATTGCCAACCAGGCTGAGGGAACCTTTGGGCGCCTCCGTTACCTTTTA
>CAZLGB010000023.1:0-25643 GCA_964558825.1 uncultured Intrasporangiaceae bacterium | reverse complement strand
CCTCGGCGAGCAGCGCCTTGTTGGCGGTGACGACGGAGGCGCCGTGGGCCATGGCCGACAGCAGCAGGGTGCGGGCCGGCTCGATGCCGCCGATGACCTCGACGACGATGTCGGCGCGGGTGACCAGCTCGGCCGAGTCGGTGGTGAAGAGGGCGGGGTCGACCCCGGCTGCGGTGCGGTCGCGGCCGGCGCGGCGCACACCGATCCCGACGAGTTGAAGCCGGCGACCCACGCGCGCGGCGAGGTCGTCGGCGTGCTCGGTGAGCAGCCGCGCCACCGCGGTCCCGACGACGCCGCAGCCGAGCAGCGCGACGCGCAACGGGGCACCGGATGCGTGCGCCATGGATTCGTCCGCCATGGTGGGGTGGCTCCTAGCTGGTCTGGGATCCGCGCAGATCGCTCAGTCGGGGACGTCGAGCGCGAGGATGTCGTCGATGGTCTCACGCCGGACGATGACCCGCGCACGGCCGTCGCGGACGGCCAGCACGGGGGGCCGCGGGGTGTGGTTGTACTGGCTGGAGAGGGCCCGGCAGTAGGCGCCGGTGCCGGGGACGGCGACGAGGTCGCCGGGGCCGAGATCGGCGGGCAGATACTCGTCGAGCACGACGATGTCGCCGCTCTCGCAGTGCCGACCGACGACCCGGCTGAGCATCGGCGGGGCCTCGGAGTGGCGGCTGGCCAGGGTGCACGAGTAGTCGGCCTCGTAGAGCGCCGGACGCGCGTTGTCGCTCATGCCGCCGTCGACGGAGACATAGGTGCGGGTGTGCCCGCTGTCGAGCGACACCGCCTTGACGGTGCCGACCTCATACAGGGTGAAGGTGCTCGGTCCGGCGATCGCCCGGCCCGGCTCGATCGACACCCGCGGCACGCGCAGGTTGTCGCCGTCGCCGATCGCCTTGAACTCCCGTGCGCAGATCGCCGCCAGCTCCTCGGCGAGCAGGCCGGTGGCGATGGGCGTGTGCGCCGAGGTGTAGGCGATGCCGTAGCCACCGCCGAGATCGAGCTCCGGCAGGTGCACGCTGAGCTCGTCGGCGATCTGGGCGTGCAGCCGGATGAGCCGACGCGCGGCCATCTCGAAGCCGCCGGTGTCGAAGATCTGGCTGCCGATGTGGCTGTGCAGGCCCAGCAGCGTGAAGCTCTCGGGGCGGGCGAGGATCGTGCGCGCCGCCTCGAAGGCGATGCCCCCCGCGAGGCTGAAACCGAACTTCTGATCCTCGTGACCGGTGGCGATGAACTCGTGGGTGTGGGCCTCGACGCCGACCGTCACCCGGATCATCACCGGAGCGATCACCCCGAGCTCGGCCGCGACGGCGGCGATCCGCTCGATCTCGTGAGCGCTGTCGACGACGATCCGCCCGACCCCGTAGCTCAACGCCTCGCGAATCTCCGCAGTGCTCTTGTTGTTGCCGTGCAGGCCAATTCGATGCCCGGGGAAGCCCACCCGGCGGGCCACGGCGAGCTCGCCGCCGGTGCAGACGTCCAGGTGCAGACCTTCGGCGGCGATCCATTGGGCGACCGCACTGCAGAGGAAGGCCTTGCCCGCGTAATAGACGTCGGCACCCCCCAATCCCTCGAAGGCAGTAGCGAATTCGTCGCGGAAGGCCCGGGCGCGCCCCCGGAAGTCCTCCTCGTCGAGCACGTATGCCGCAGTGCCGTGCTCGCGGGCGATGCTCACGACGTCGAGGCCGGCGACGGTCAGCCGGCCCAGCTCGTCGCGCCCGATCGAGCTCGGCCAGAGCGGCGCAAGCAGCTCCATGACGTCGGAGGGGTAGGGCAGATACAGCGGAGGTCCGCCATAGCCCTCCGCGTGCAGGACTCCGGCCTCGTGCGCACGCATGGGTTACATCCTCGCGGGGGCGCTCACCCCGAGCAGGGCCATTCCACGCTCCAAGACACCACGGGCGGCCGCCGACAGCAGCACGCGGGCGGGCTCGAGCTCAGCCGCGGGACCGCGCGTGACGCCCTCCCACCAGGGCAGGTATGCCGTCGCCACGGCCTGCAGGGTCGCAGCGGTCTCATGCGGCCGCACCTTGTGCAACTCCAACCGCCGTGGGGCATCGAGCACCTCGGTGACCACCCTGCGGTCGAGCGGATCGAGCAACACCCGCAGGTCACCGATGCCGGCCGCCTCACCCGCCGCGGCATCCTCGCTCGTCCACACGGTGGCGGGGTGACGATCGGCCAGCACGCAGGCGCGCGCATGGGCGAGCTGGACCGTGACGACGGGATTGTCGAGAACGCGCCGCTCGAGCAGGCTCGCGGGCAACGCGGGCGCTCCCCCTGCCGTCCGGGCCGCCTCGAAGCGCCGCACATCCGCCCCGGGGTCCTCTGCGGCCGATGCCGACGGGGGCGATAACGATGGCGGCGAAGACGATGGGGGCGCGGGCGGCATACCCTTGCCCTCGGCGAGCTCGCGCAGGGCGCAGACGACGGTCGCGGGGGCCAACCGCACGCGCACGAGCCCACCCGGGCCGACCGTCGCCCCGTCGAAGAGCGGGTGGCCGGAGAGCCGCGCCGCGAGCTCACCGGGGTCCACCCCGACGCGCGCGGCCGCCGCGGTGCACCACACGCCTGGGCTCTGCGTCGTGCGCTCGAGGGGCGTGGCCGCCAGCTCGGTGGAGCCGGACAAGGCCGCTGCAGCCGCCGCGACAGCATCGGCGACCTGCGCCAGGCTCACCGCACCATCGGGCTGAAGGCCCGGCCCTCGCGGACGAATCCATCGACGAGCGCGAGGATCTGGTCGGGGTCGAAGGGCTTGAGCACACAGGCATCGAGCCCGCGATCGTGCATGAGCTCGCGGTCCTCACACACCGGGGCGGCCGTCGCCATGACGACCGGGACGCTCGCCAGCCGCGGGCAGGCCCGGATCTGGGCCAGCGCCCACCACCCGTCCTGAGGGCTCATCTCGACGTCGAGGACGACGGCATGCGGCAACGACCGCTGGTCGCGCAGGCGTCCGAGCACGTCCATGACGGTCGCTCCATCGCACGCCTCGATGACCTCGAAGCCATCGAGCTCGAGGTTGATACGCAGCAGCCGTCGGATCGACTCGGTGTCATCGCAGACGACGACCAGACCCCTCCGACCGACGGGCGTCCCCCACGCCGGTTCCATGGAAGGCAGCCTAGGCTGCTACCCTCCTGCGGGTGCGCCAAACGGCGTGAGTTTGTTCAACAAATTCGCGTTATTGGCCGCATCCGGCCGGATCGGCCGGTCTGAGCCCCCATAGCTCAGGGGATAGAGCACCGCTCTCCGGAGGCGGTGGCGCAGGTTCGAATCCTGCTGGGGGCACCACATGTGAGTCCCCGGACCTGATCGGTCCGGGGACTCACGTCGTGTGTGGGCCGGGTGGCTCAGTGCGCCGGCTTGGGCGACTTGGTGGCCTTGGGGGGTTTGGCTGCGCCGGCCTCCGGGGCGCCCGTCCCGGCGATGCGGGCCACCCCACCGCTCACCGCCGCGACGACGGCGATGGTCACCAGCGCCCCGACGAGCAGGGCGGCATCCTCGCCGAGAGCAAGGATGCCCTGCGTGCGACCGAGGGTCGCTGCCGCCACCGGCACCCCGAGCTGAGCACAGGTCACCAGGGCGAGGGGCAGCGGCTGCCGGCTGAGGGTGAGCAGGCCGTGGACGAGGGCCGCGGTGAGCCCGAGGGCCACGCCGAGCACCGCCAACGACGGGTGCTGGCCGATCTGTCCGAGATCGAGATTGGCGCCCAGCCAGACGAAGAACAGCGGCGCGAAGAAGCCCTCGGTGAGTGCGAAGAGCTGCTTGGCCAGCCGGCGCGGCTCGCCCATCGCCGCGACCGCCAGGCCCACGCAGAATCCGGCGAGCATGACCGAGACATGCAGCACCTGGGCGAGGGCCGCCATGGCGAAGAGGATCGCCAGCGACGTGCGCAGCTCGAGCGCGAGGCCGCGATCCTCGGAGACATCGTGCACCGCGTGGCGACGGCCCGAGTTCTCGGCCCACCGCAGGAAGAGGAAGAGCACGCCTGCGGCGACGACCAGCACGAGCGTGCCCAGCGCGCGGCTCGGGGCCTGCGAGGGGTCGACGGCCAGCGGCAACAGGACGATGCACATGGCGTCGGCCACCGCGATCTGCACGAGCATCGCGACGATGGGCGGTGCGGTCAGCGGCAGTCCGGACAGGCTCGGCATGACGATCGACGCCGACGAGGAGGCGATGAGCACGGCATACAAGAGGCCGTGGCCGGTGCCGAAGAGGGCGGCCAGACCCAACCCGGCGGGCACGGCGAGGACGCCGACGGCCGCGGCGCGAGCGAGCCCGGAGCGCAAGCCGGCGCGCAGGCCCTCGGAGCGGATCGGCACGTGCGAGCCCGCGACGAACATCACCAGGGCGAAGCCGACGTCATCGCCGAGGAAGGTGAAGGTCGGATCCTGGGCGTTGAGCACGTGCAAACCCGATGCCCCGAGCGCCAGCCCCACGGCCAGCTCCCCGATGACGACGGGCAGGTGCATGAAGCGCTGGAGCGAGAGGACCGGGCCGATGATCGCCACGGCGCAGACAAGGGCCAACTGGGCGAAGGTCATGGCCGCTGAAGCTACGCCACCTCGCCGTCTCGCGCGCGCAGGGCGAGCCGCACACGCGGCGGCGACGCCGCCGGGATCCCGTCGGATGCCGCCGGATGCCGCCGGAGGCTGCCTGACAGGCCCGCTGGAGCTTGCGCTATGCCGCGTGCTGCCGCCTAGCGTTGCGACGCGTCGGCGATGTCGCCGACCAGCTCCTCGATGACGTCCTCGAGGAAGACCACCCCGGTGACCGTGCCGACGGCATCGACGACGCGGGCAAGGTGGGTGCCGGCCGCTTGCATCGTCGCGAGCACGTCCTCGATCTCGTCCTGCTCGCCGACGGTGACGAGCCGACGGACCCGCTTGCGGCCGATGGGCTCCTCGCGGCGCTGGGCGTCCACGGCATACAGGACGTCCTTGAGGTGGACATAGCCCGCGACGAGGCCCTCTTTGTCGAGGAAGGGATAGCGGGAGAAGCCCGTGTGCGCGACGAGCGCCTCGATCTGCGCGGGCGTGACCCCCTTGCTGACGGCCACGAGTTGGTCGACCGGCACCGCGACCTCGACGGCGCGTTTGTCACTGAACTCCAGCGCCGAGCGGACCAGCCCTTCGCGGCGCTCGCCGAGCAAACCCTCGCGGTGGCTCTCCTCGACGATCTGCGCGACCTCGTCGAGGGTGAAGCTCGAGGCGATCTCGTCCTGCGGCTCGACCCGGAAGACCCCGCGCACCAGCCACTTGGCGAGCGACTCCATGACATGCACGACGCTGCGCAGCACCCGCGAGATCGCCAGCAGGCTCGGCACGAGGGCGATGGCGGCTCGCTCGGGCCCGGCGAGGGCGAGGTTCTTGGGGATCATCTCCCCGACGACCACATGCAGATAGACGACGACGAGCAGCGCTCCGGCCAGGGCCAGCCCGTCGACCCACAGCTCACTCAAGCCCAGCCCGTGCAGCATCCGCGCGAGCAGCTCGTGCAGGGCCGCCTCGGCGAGCGAGCCCAGCCCGACGGAGCACACGGTGATGCCGAGCTGCGCGGTGGCGAGCATCGACCCCAGCTGCTCGAGGGCGAGCAGCGCGGTGGCCGCCCGTCGGCTGCCGGCCTCGGCGAGCGGCTCGAGCGCCGACCGGCGCGCGGCCATGGCGGCGAACTCGGCCCCGACGAAGTAGGCATTGCCGAGCAGCAGCGCCAGGGAGAGCCACAGAGCAAGGGCCTGACTCATCCGGCGCCCTCCCCGCTCTCGTGCCCTGGGCGAAGGCCCGCCGCGGTGTCGGCGAGCGGGAGCACCCGCACGCGGGCGACCCGCCGTCCCTCCATCCGGGCGACCTGCAACCTCCAGCCCGCGACGTCGACCCAGTCACCGCGCGCGGGGACCCGGCCGAGCCGTTCCATGAGGAAGCCGCCCAGCGTCTCGTATGCCGGTCCGTCCGGCACCGTGGCGCCGATCCGCTGGCGCACCTCGTCGGGTCGCCACATGCCCGAGACCGACCACGACCCGTCGCGCAGCCGACGACCCGGCACGCCGGCCGTGTCGTGCTCGTCGGCCACCTCACCGACGAGCTCCTCGACGAGATCCTCGAGGGTGACCAGACCAGACGTGCCCCCGTATTCGTCGACGACGACCGCCAGCTGCAGGCCGCTGGCCCGCAGCTCGACGAGCAAGGAGTCCAGGCGCATCGTCTCCGGCACGCTGACGACCGGGGCCATGAGCGCGGCGACCTCGACGTCCTCGCGCCGGTCTGCCGGCACCGCGACGGCGGACTTGACGTGGACCAGTCCCTGGACGTCATCCCACCCAGTGCCGACGACGGGGAACCGCGAGTGCCCCGTATGCCGCGCGAGCAGGACGACCTCGGCCGCGCTGGCGGAGCGCCCGATCGAGCTGGCCCGCACCCGAGGGGTCATCACGTCGACCGCCGTGCGGTCGGAGAAGTCCAGCGACCGGCTCACCCGCTCGGCCGTGTCCGCGCCGAGCGTGCCGGCCTCCGCGGATCGGCGCAGCAGGCTGGCCAGCTCCTGCGGCGTGCGGGCCCCGGACAGCTCCTCCTGCGGCGTGACGCCCAGAGCGCGCAGCGCCGCGTTGGCCGAGCCGTTGAGCAGCGCGATGAGCGGACGGGCCAGTCCCGAGAAGATCCGCACCGGCACCGCCACGACCTTGGCGGTCTGCAGGGGGGCGGAGATGCCGAGGAACTGGGGCACGAGCTCGCCGAAGACCATCGACAGCAGGGTGACGAGGACCAGCGCCGTCCCCGTGGCCACCGAGTCGGCCGTCTCGGCCGGCAGCAGCCGCTCCAGTGGGATCGCCAACAGCCGGCCGAGCGAGGGCTGGGCCAGGTAGCCGAGCAGCAGCGTCGTCAGCGTGATGCCGACCTGGGCGGCCGACAGTTGGGTGGACAGCTCCCGCAAGGACGCGAGCACGGTGCGCGCCCGCGCGTCGCCTGCGGCGACCGCCCGCGCCACCGCCGGCCGGTCCAACGCGACGAGCGAGAACTCCGTCGCGACGAAGATCGCGGTGCCGATGGTCAGGACGCCGCCGAGCAGCACGAGCAGCCACTCACCCATAGTGGGCTCACGATAACCGGGGCGGGCGCCGGTTGGCGCCACGGCCGTCCGCGGCGGACTGCCCCCGCCCGCGGCCTGTTCGTCGATCGCCCCGCGCGTATGCCGGGTGGTCAGCCGGGTGATGAGGCTGGTTGTCAGGCTGGCCACGAAACCTCCCGCGCACGGCATACCCGCGCCATGATGCGAGGGTGACGACGACGCAGCCGACCCCGACGAGCACCCCCTCCTACACCGAGTCCCGCCAGGTCGCTGAGGCGGGCCGCGAGACCGACTGGAAGCTGCCCTCCTTCGGCAAGGAGCTGTTCCTCGGCAACTTCCGCCTCGACCTGGTCCACCCGCAACCGCCGCTGGACCGCGACGACGAGCGCGAGGGCGACGAATTCGTCGCCAAGGTCCGCGACTTCCTCGCGGCCCACGCGGACCCGCTGCAGATCGAGCGGGATGCGCGCATCCCCGACGAGGTCGTCGAGGGGCTCAAGGCCCTCGGGGCCTTCGGCGTGAAGATCCCCAAGGAGTATGGCGGCCTGGGGTTGTCCAACCGGACCTACAACAAGCTGCTCGCCGCGATGGGCACCTTCAACCCGGCGCTCACCGTGCTGCTCAGCGCCCACCAGTCGATCGGCCTTCCCGAGCCGTTGCGCGGCTTCGGGACCGAGGAGCAGAAGCGCGAGTGGCTGCCCAAGGTCGCCGCTGGGGCGATCTCGGCCTTCCTGCTCACCGAGCCGGATGTCGGCTCCGACCCGGCCCGGATGAGCTCCAAAGCCGTGCCGACCGACGACGGCTCGGGCTATCTGCTCAGCGGTCAGAAGCTCTGGGCCACCAACGGCACCGTCGCCGACGTGGTCGTCGTCATGGCCAAGGTGCCCCGGTCCGAGGGCCACAAGGGCGGCATCACGGCCTTCATCGTCCCGACCTCCTCCCCCGGGGTGAAGGTCGTCACCCGCAACGCCTTCATGGGCCTGCGCGGCCTGGAGAACTCCCTCACGGTCTTCGAGGAGGTCTTCGTCCCCGCGGACGCGGTCATCGGCAAGGAGGGCATCGGCCTGAAGATCGCCCTCACCACGCTCAACCAGGGCCGCCTCGCGGTCCCGACGATGTGCGCCGAGGCGACGCGCTATGCGCTGAAGATCGCCCGCGAGTTCGCCGTCACCCGCAACCAGTGGGGCCAGCCGGTCGGCAAGCACGACGAGGTGGCCCAGCGGCTGGCCAGCATCGCCGCGACGAGCTTCGCCCTCGACTCGATCGTCGATGTCGTCACCCGCCTGGCCGACGACCACCGCAATGACATCCGCATCGAGGCGGCCCTGTCCAAGCTCTACGCGACCGAGCAGGGCTGGAAGGTCGTCGACGACATGGTCCAGGTCCGGGGCGGTCGGGCCTACGAGACGGCCGAGTCACTCAAGGCCCGCGGTGAGGCCCCCATCCCGGCCGAGCAGCTGCTGCGTGACATGCGGATCAACCGCATCTTCGAGGGCTCGACCGAGGTCATGCACCTGCTCATCGCCCGCGAGGCCGTCGACACCCACCTGCAGGCTGCCGGTGACCTGTTGACGACCAAGGAGCCCAAGGAGCTGGCAAAGGCCGGCATCAAGGCGGGCAAGTTCTATGCCGGGTGGTTCCCCAAGCTCGCGACCGGCGACGGTCAGAACCCGCGCAGCTTCACCGAATTCGGCGATCTGGCAACGCATTTGCGCTTCATCGAGCGGGCCAGCCGCAAGTTGGCCCGGTCGACCTTCTATCTCATGGGCCGCCACCAGGGCCGGCTCGAGCAGAAGGGCGCGCTGCTCGCCCGCGTCGTCGACATCGGCGCCGAGCTCTTCGCGATGACCTGCGCGATCGTCCGGGCCGCGAGCATCGGCACCGAGCATCCCGAGCGGGCCGAGCAGGCGACCGCCCTCGCCGACATCTTCTGCCGGCAGGCCCGCCGCCGCGTCGACGTGCTCTTCGAGCGGCTCTGGCACAACGACGACGCCGCCCAATATGCCCTCGCCCTCGACCTGCTCAAGGGGCGCCACCTGTGGTTCGAGGAGGGCATCTTCGACCCCGCGGACCCCCACGACGAGATCCCCGCCCACACCACCGATTGAGCCCGCGCCCAGGGGGTATGCCGGGTGGCGACCACCCGGCATACCCCCTCGTCGGCGACCGGGAAAACCCTGAGAGCACCCTGAGATTCGGGCGCGCCCGGATGCGAGAGTGCTCGCCAGTGGATTGGATGGACCCATGACCACACGACACGGGGACGTGACCTGCGCATGACCGCGACCGCCCACCCGCCCGCCTCGACCCACTCCGGACTGCAGATCACCGTCTCGGGACTGACCAAGCGCTTCGGGTCGCTGACCGCCGTCGACCAGCTCGATTTCACCGTCGAGCCCGGGCGCATCACCGGATTCCTCGGCCCCAACGGCGCCGGCAAGACGACCACCCTGCGGATGCTGCTCGGCCTCGTGCGGCCGACCGCGGGCACCGCCACCATCGGCGGGGTCGCCTATCACGACCTGCCCGACCCGCTCGGCACCGTCGGGGCGGCGCTCGAGGCCACCAACTTCCACCCCGGGCGCACCGGACGCGACCACCTGCGCGTGCTCGCCACCGCCGGAGGCGTCCCCCTCGGGCGCGCCGACGAGCTGCTCGGCCTGGTCGGGCTGTCCGACGCCGCCCGCCTGCGCGCCGGCGGCTACTCGATGGGGATGCGCCAGCGCCTCGGCCTGGCCGCTGCCCTGCTCGGCGATCCGCAGGTGCTCATCCTCGACGAGCCGGCCAACGGTCTTGACCCCGAGGGCATCCGCTGGCTGCGTCAGTTCCTGCGCGTGCTGTCCGGCCAAGGCAAGACGATCCTCGTCTCCAGCCACATGCTCTCCGAGGTCGAGCAGACCGTCGACGACGTCGTCATCATCGGCCGCGGCCGCAAGATCGCCCAGGGACCCCTCGCCTCCCTGCGTGGCGACGCCACCGTCATCGTCCGGGCCGCTGACCGAGACGCGCTGCGCAGCGTCCTGCTCGCCGGTGGCCTGGTCGGCGAGCCGACAGCCGACGGTGCGCTGTCGGTCAAGACGCCGGACCTGGCCCGGGTGGGCGAGCTCGCCTTCCGGGGCGGCGTCGCGATCCACGAGTTGCGCCAGTCGGCGAGCGACCTCGAGGACCTCTACTTCCGGCTCACCCAGGACCACGATCGTTCCGGCGGTATGCCGTCCACCGATTCCCCGGCTGCCGGCGGGGCGCCGCCCGGTCCACCGACCGGCACGACCACCGACCCTGGGCATCCCGCCCCCAGCCAGCCTTTCCCGAACGAAGGGGGCGTTCGATGATCCGCACAATCCGAGCCGAGCTGCTCAAGTCCTTCACCACCCGGATGTGGTGGGGGCTGGCCATCGCCGTCGTCGCCACGGGACTTCTTTTCCCCGGACTCACCGCGTTCTTCCTGACAAGCGATGCGATCGCCGCGACGCCGGGGGCGCCGCAAGTGGACGACGCAGCGTTGGCCCGCAGCGTCTACACGGGCGGCATCCAGGTCGCCTATCTCATCACCCTCGCCACCGGAGTCATGGCCATCGGATCGGAGTATCGCCACAAGACGATCACCTCCACCTTCCTGGCCACGCCGCATCGCGCCCGGGTGATGGGCGCCAAGGTCGTGGCTCTACTCGGGGTCGGCGGCTTCTACGGCGTGCTGTCGATCATCTCGTCCGTTGCGGTCGGCGCGACGGTGCTGTCGATCAAGGGCCACCAGCCCTTCTCCGACAGCTCGATCTGGCGCACCCTCGCGCTGAGCCTGCTGGTGCTCGGGCTCTGGGCGCTCATCGGCCTCGGTGTGGGCATCCTCATCCCCAACCAGGTGGCGGCCCTGCTCATCGCGATCGGCGTCGCCTGGATCGTCGAACCACTGTTGGCCTTCCTGCTGAGCATGGCCTCCTGGGGGGCTGACGTGGCCCGATTCTTTCCGTCGTCGGCCAGTCTTGCGACCCTCGAGGCACTCTCGCAGTCGCCCAACGGGACTGCGGTGGCGGCGCTCCCCTGGTGGGGTGGGGCGCTCGTGCTCGCCACCTATGCCGCGGTCATGGCCATCGTCGGGACGATCCTCACGCTCAAGCGCGACGTCGCCTGATCTCGGGGCTCGGCAACCGACCGGGCGGTCGGCGCGGGCTACCGCGCCGACCGCCGACGCATGGGGAGCTCAGCCCCGGATGCCTTCGGGCGCCGACAGGTCGGCCCCATGCAGGCGGGCAAAGGCCCCGCCTTCGTCCAACAACTGGGCGGGAGGGCCGACCTCGACGACCTGGCCTCCCTCGACGACGACGACGAGATCGGCCCCGCGCACCGTCTCCAGTCGATGTGCCACGACGATGCGGGTCATCGTGCACTCCCGCAGGCGCGTCATGACAGCCTCCTCGTTGATCCGGTCCAAGGCGCTGGTCGCCTCGTCGAGCACGAGGATGCGTGGAGATCGGGCCAGCGCTCGGGCCAGCAGGATGCGTTGCCGCTGGCCACCCGACACGTTCTCACCGAGCCGCGTGACCAAGGTGTCATAGCCCAACTGCATGGCGGCGATCTCGTCGTGGATGCCGGCCATCCGGGCCGCCGCACGCACCTCGTCCGCCGACAGCCCGCTCGTCCCCCAGCCGATGTTCTCGGCGATCGTCGCGTTCTGCAGGACGGCGTGCTGCTCGACGAAGGCGACCTGACGGTAGAAGTCGGCGCGCCGGTGCGAGCCCAACGGATGCCCGCCGAACAGCACCGCGCCGGCCGACGGCGCATAGAGGCCCGCCACGACGCGGGCCAGCGAGCTCTTCCCCGACCCGGAAGACCCGACGATGGCCACCATCGAGCCGGCGGGGATGTGCAGGTCCACCTCACGCAGCACACGGGGCCCGGTGCGGGTGTAGCCGAAGCTCACCCCACGAAGGGTGACGTCCAGCTCCACGACGGTGCGCGTCCCGTGAGCGAAGGTGTCGTCGGGGGCCTGCTCGAGGATGTCCCCGAGTCGCGCGAGCATGGCGCGGGCGCTGGCTGCCCGCACGACCAGCCGGCCGACGACGCCCGCCTGACTGAAGCACACGGCCGCCAGCGCCTGGAAGGCGAGCACCTGCCCGAGGCTCGCCCCCGCGGCGGGGAGTATGCCGGCCAGCGCCCCAGCCGTGATGACCACCGGTCCCAGCGCCTGGAGGAATCCAAGGATGGCGTTGACGGTGCCTTCGAGCAGCGAGCGGCGTCGCGACCAGGTGAGCGTGCCCTCGTTGGCGTCGACCCACGCGTCGAGCAGGACGCCTTCGGATCCGGTGGTCTTGGCCATCGACGCGGTCGCGACAGCATCGATCTGGACCTGATTCCCAATCGCCGCAGACCGCAGCTCGCGGTCGGTCAGGCGACCGATCGGGCCTCGGGTCACCAGCACGAGGCCGGCGACGATGACGAACATCAACGCCGCGGTCAGGCACAAGGTCGGCGAGATCGACGCCATGGCAACGCCGGTCCCGGCGACGAGCGCGATGCCGGCCGCCCCCGAGACCATGTCGCTGGTGATCAGCCCGCGCAACTCCTTGGCCGTGGAGAGCCGATGCAGCAGGTCGCCTTGAGAGCGCAAGGTATAGAAGTGGTAGGGCAGCCGCAGCAGGTGGGCGAAGACTCCATTCTCGACACGGCGGCCCACGGCTACCGACGCGGTGACCGAGGTGACCATCGCCGCGAGTGAGGTCAGCAGCACGCCGAGCAGCGCGGCACCGACCGTCCAGCTCACCGCCGTCCCCCCCGTGCCCGACCCGCCATTGGCGTCGACCACCCGCCCGAGCAGCACCGGGAGCGTCGTCGTAACCCCCACCGAGGCGAGCGTCGCCACGACGAGACCCACGAGCCGCACCCAACTGGCGCGGATGAACGGAAGCAGCACCGTCCACGGGCTGGGCTCGTGCGACGTGGCGATGCCCGCCGACGGCCGGGAGACGACCCTGATCGCCAGACCCGAGAAGTCCTGCTCGAACTCCTCCCACGCGACTCGCACGGGACCGACGGCCGGGTCCACGAGGCGCACCCCGCGGGCGCTCATCCCCGTGACGACGACGAAGTGACTGCGCCGCCAGTGCGCCATGAAGGGTGTCGGGAGCTGCAGGGGTCGAGTCGCGCCGCTCACCCGGAAGGCCTTGGCGACGTAGCCGCGCCGGGCCAGCACCTCGATGACCTGCTTGACGGTCATGCCCTCGCGCCCCGGCTCGTGGTCCTCGCGCAGTTGCCGAAGTGATGGCCCGGTGCCCCCGTGCGACATGAGCATGGCCGCGCAGGCCAGTCCGCATTCGGACTGGGTGAGCTGGGTGTAGGTGCGCATCAGCCGAACCACAACACCGGCGCTGCCGGAGCCTCGGGCGCATAGCCGTCGAGCAGGAAGGATGCGACGCCCGCCTGCCCCAACATGAGCGAGTGGTTGATCGAGTGGCGATTGAGCCGGTTCTCGATGGCCACCGGGAGCACGTCCGTGACATAGCGGTCGGCCCCCTCGGCCACCTCGCTCGCCAGCTGCTCGTCGCCCAGCAACGCGGCCACGTGCCGCAGCACCCACAGATTGCCCAGATCACCGTGACACAACGAGAGGTTGTGCCCGAAGGCCTTGGTCCGGCTGATCCGCACCAACCGCTCGATGTCGGCCTCGAGCCGATCGGCGAAACCCGGTTGGGCCTGTCGCAACTCGGCTTTGGCCAGCAACAGTCCCGGCGCCCCATGACACCATCCGAAGGCGCCGGTGCTGCCGTGATCCCCGAAGCGCCACTGCTCGATCTGCTCGTCGAAGAAGTCGACCTCGCGCTGGAGCAGGTCCTCGATGAGACCGGTGACGGGAGCGCTGCCCGGGAGCACGGCATACCGCCCGAGTTGCGCATAGAGGCCGCCGAGCCCGTGCGCATAGCCCGAGTAGGCGAGCGGGTCGCCGCCGGCCAGCGTGCGCACCCCGTCGTCCTGGAGGTCGGCGACGAGGCGCCCATGCAGACGATGGGCCGCCGCGGCGAACACCGCGGGCTCGCGAGTTGCGGCCCGAGCGGCCATTCCCACGCTGGCGCCGAGCATCCCTGCCGTCCCCAGCATGACGTCCGTCGGGCGATCGGGCGATGGCTCGGCGACCGCTCTGGCCCAGAGCCGGGTGGCTCGTCGCTCGAGATCGTCATCACCGAGCACCTGGGCGAGGTCGACGGCGGTGCGCACCAAGCTCTCGACACCCGTGACGGCACCGCGGCGCAATCCGCTCAGGGACGAGTCGCTCTGGTCGAGACGCTCGATGGTCGCCACGAGGTAGTCCGACCCCTCGTTGACCCACGCCGGGCGCTGCAGGGCGATCCCGCCGAGCACGAGGGTGCGGGCGAGGCCGGTCGACCCGGCATACAGATCGATCCCCAGCTCGCCGACCTTCCAATACTGGTATGCCGTCGGGCTGATGAGGGCGCCGAGCCAGGTCGCCGGGAAGGGGTCCTCGGCGGGCAGGCGCACCCGCCGGATCCGCTCGCAGATCTCCTCGACAGTGCGCAGTGCAGTGTCCCGCGCCCGTCCGCCCAGGGTGAGACGGTGGTCAGGCGACCGAGCCGGCTCACCGAGCACTCCCTCCCGCTCCAGCTGGAAGTCGGTGCGGTCGGCCGACCGCGGCAGCCGGGCGA
Source organism: uncultured Intrasporangiaceae bacterium (assembly GCA_964558825.1). Taxonomy (GTDB): domain Bacteria; phylum Actinomycetota; class Actinomycetes; order Actinomycetales; family Dermatophilaceae; genus Phosphoribacter. Next base: position 10,923 of record CAZLGB010000023.1, on the reverse strand, counting down.
TGTAGCTCAGCCGGACGATCCAGCGATTGAGGGCCAGCGACTCGACGTCGGCGGCTCGGATGACCCGGATACTCCCCTGCACGGGACTCTCGACGAACAGCTCGGGCACGCAGACGCCCGCGGGGTCGCACAGGTCGCGGTGCCCGCCGACGATGCTGAAGTAGGGCACGTCCCCGTCGAGGAGCTGACGAACCTCCGAGCGCAGCACGGCCTCGGGGACACCGTCACGCACCAGAGCGATGCGATGAGCGAGCGCGGTCCACGACGCCGGCTGCGCCTGGACCTCGGGGTTGGTGGCCAGCCGCAGCGTGCGCATGTAGCGCTGGGTGTTCTCGGCGAGGAAACGCAGCCGGACGTCGCTGAAGAGCTCGTCGACCCAAGCGGCCATCAGGTCGCGATGCTCGATGACCCACGAGTACATCGCGGTGAAGCCCTCGAGGACATCGTCGATCTCCTCGAGCACGTCGGCGTCGGTCGGGAAGGGCGAGGGCAGCGTGCTGGGGAGATTGCTCAGCTGCAGGTGCATGGTGTCGGTGAAGGGACCCTCGACGACGAGGGTCGAAAAGGGCGAGACCTGGTCGGGCCGGTAGCCCAAAGCGCCGACGTCGATCCCGGGCCGGTCGCCCCGGGGGTCCTCCATGATCGAGGGCAGCATCCCCGTGGAGTGGACGGTGTCTCCGAGGGCGTTGACGGCGCGCAGATCGACCGAGCGACCCTGCGGGCGGACCGAGGCGAACAGGGTCTCGACATCCACCAACGTCGGAGCGCCGTCCTTGAGCAGGAAGTTCTGGAAGTGCAGGTCGTTGCCGCGCAGGAAATGCAGCAGGGCCATGAGCCGCCCGGCCGCCCGGAAGAACGGCCGCACCGGTGGGGTCGTCTCGGCGGTGTCGAGGAACTCGGCGAATCCGTAATCGCCACCATCGACGACACGAACGGCCGGCAGGGCCAACTCCGGGTCTGCCGCCGCGACGCGCTGAAGCAACGTCGCGAAACTACGGTCGATCGCCAGCGATCGCGGCTTGTACACCACCCGGCGGTCCCCCTCGAAGGTGAGGACGCACACGGATTGACCGCCTGCGTGGCGGTCACCCGCGCCGGCCACGATCCGGGTCAGCCGCGCTGCTGGGTCGAGGCCGAGCGCGCGCAGCTGGTCGCGGTGCCGCCCGAGTCGCTCGATCACCCGGCGGATGTTGGCCACGAATCCCGCCGCCGACTCTCGGGCATGTCGGACCGCCAGGGGATAACGATCGGCGAACTGCGCTGCGCCCGAATCCGTTTCGAGGAATGCCTCGAATGAGTCGAAGCGCTGCTCACTGGTGTCGCCGGAGAGCGTCGGACGCAGCTCGTGGAGCAGGTGCACTTGCGCGCGCAGGAGGATCCGCTCGATGTCGGCCAGCAATGCGAGGCTGAGTGACCGAGCGAGCTCGATCGGATCGGCGACCGACTCCGCGTGCTCGACGAGCCGCGCGAGGTCATCGAGCTCATCGGCGACGACCGCGACGTTGAAGCCGATGAACGGCACACGCGGTCCGGTCCGCAGCCATTGCAGGAAACGGGCGCTGTGCGCGGTATGCCGTGGCGGCGGCCCAGGCTCGGCTGGTGCGGCCGAGGCCAGCTCGGCCAACGTCATCCCGGACACCCGCAAGAGCAAAGCGTCCACTGCTTCCGCGTCGCCTGCCTCCCGGAACCACGCGTAACGGGGGTCGGTGGCCGGATCGGCCGTCGTTGTTGTCATGGGGGCAGTCCTTCCTGTCGGGGCGGGGAGTTTCCGAGGTGCCGGCCGGATTTCGGTCCGGCCGGCACCGCGGCCGGGTCAGCTCAGAACCACGAGCTGCAGAGACGTCCGCTGCACTCCCAGGAGAACGTGCAGATGTAGCCGATGGTGTAGGTGCCGGGGATGGTGAACAGGCCGCCGGCCTGGGCGCCCTCGGCCCCGGACAGCTCCTGGTCGGTGAGCTCGTCGATGAGGCTGACAGCAGCGTTGTTGATCGTCATGATCTTCTCCTTGTGCGAATCTGTCAGATGCCGATTGACATCTGAGGCGATCTTGACCGCCCTGAGATCGCTTGCGCAGCAACGTGATTGAGCATCAACGTGCCATGGCCGGTCGCTGCCACAGCCACCCGAGCAGGGCCGGGATCCACCGTTCACCCACCGCGCAGTGGCCGCTCGTTGCCATGGCCGCTTTGGGTCACGCGAAGCCCTTCCAGCCGGTGGTGGAGCCGTGTGACGGTCGTGAGCAGTCGCCGGGAAACCGAACCGGAGACAGCTTCACAACACCAGATAAGGAAGGGGTTGGACCCAATGTCCGAGAGCCTTACCCAGGGTCTGTTGGACGGCTACACGGCATACGCCTCGCCGCTGGAGATCCAGCGCGAGTCGATGACGGACGCCACGCTCGGCACGGTCGGCACCTCGCTCAGCCTCAGCGTGAGCGTGAGCTGGTCGTGGTCGTTCTCGTGGTCGTGGTCCTGGACCTGATCGGTCCTGCATCCGGGCCGGGGGGCGAGCGCTCCCCGGCCCGGAAACCCCCCCTCCAGACATCGGACAGAAGGGTCAGCTCATGGATCGGGTCCTGCACCGCGTGCTCGAGTGGATCACCGGGGCCACCTCCGTGCCCGCCGGAGAGGTCCGCCAGGTGGCAGGCCACGGACGCACCGACTCCGAGGTCGCGGTCCTTGCTGCGGTGCTCGAGGGCACCCGGCTCAGTCACCCCTGCATCGTCGATCGCGACGTCACCGGACCCGACGGGCTCACCCGGGTGACCGTCCAGTCGGCCCGCGAGGTCGGGGCCGAGCTCTTCATCACGACGACCGATGCCGGCACCTTGGACGGCTTCCGGATCGTCGCCTCCGCGGCTCCGGCTCATTCGGCGCGCGAGCTGCGCGAGCGCCTCATCCAACTCGACAGCTTGGCTGCCGTCACCGTGCACCGCCAGAGCGCCGGCGTCGCCCGTCTGGTCTATGACACCGACAGCATCCGCGCCGTCGCGTCCCTGGCGAAGGTCTTCGTCATCCTCAGCCTGCTCGATGCCGTGGTCGAGCGCCGCGTCGATCTCACCGAACGGCATATCGTGCGCGCGGCGGACCTGGCGCCGGCGAGCGCGGGCCTCTCGGCCGCGCATATCGGAGCCTCACTCACCCTCGCCGAGCTGGCCACCCTGGCGGCGCTGCGCTCGGACAACACGGCCAGCGACATCCTCACCGCGCGGCTGGGGATCGAGAGCGTGCGGCGCACGGCGATGAGCTGTGGGGTGCCGGTCGCGCTCGCGCAGCAGATGCGGACCGCCAGCCAGACCTGGTCGGGTCTCGGCACCACGGCCGACGCCGTCGCCCACTTGGCCGGGGACGACTACTTCCTCCCGTTGCGGGCCGTCACCACGGCGATGCACCGGATCGTCGAGCGACCCTGGTCCCCCTGGCCACCGACGGGCGGCGCCGGCCTCGGCTGGGATGCCGTGCGCTTCAAGGGCGGCTCGGCCCCGGGCGTGCTAGCCGGCGTGTGGCACCTGGCCCACGAATCAGACTCGGCCGCAATGGCTTTCGCCGTCAACGACGACACACCCTTCGGGACGATCGAGGAGATCCACGCCTTCACCGCCGCCGAGTCCTACCTGCGGACCCTCACTGTCGACGACCCCCACACCCCGCTGCCCAACCCGAGGAGCGTCCATGCCTACTGAGACCCTGACCGACACCCGCCGCGCCGGGCGCAACACCACCCACGTCGTCGTCGAGCCCGGGGGCTTGGCCATCCACAAGCGCTTCGACGGCCTTGCGGCGGACCGGCAACGGCGCTTCGACAACACGCTGTCCTGGCAGCGGGTCCAGGACGACCACGGCCTGGCGCTCGCCCCGGAGATCACCCGGGTCGAGCGCGACACCTGGGGGGTCTGGTTCGCCTACCTCGACTCGGCGCAGACCTTGCAGGCTTTCATCGACGCACGCGGCGAGTGGAGCGACCTCAGTGCCGTCCTGCACGACTGCGGCGCGGCCATCGCGGCGGCGCACGGCATACCCCTGCCGGCCGGCCGCCCCGAGTCGGCGAGCCCGGGCGACCTCGGCGGGGTCGACCCACTCGCCCTCTTCACCGCCCTGACGCCCGAGCAGTATGCCGAGGCGAGCGGCGCAGAGCTGGAGTGCTGGACGCTCTTCCACCACGACGAGGTCCTGCACGACGCCCTGCGACGCTGGGTCGATGCCCAGGTGCACGACCCCGTGGGCGGGGTGATCCACGGCGACCTGCGCCCGGACCAATACCTCATCGACGAGCAGGGCGTGCACATCATCGACTGGGAGGAGTGGGGTCCGGGAGCCTTCACCCGCGACCTCGCCGGCGTCCTCGGCCCGATGCTCTTCGAGGCCTTGCTCACCGGAGTCGCGGCCACCGGAGCGCCGGGGGGCCTGCCGGGCGAGCTACACGCCGCGTTGGTCGCCCGGACCCATGCCGCGCTCGTCGCCTTCACCCCCGCGGTCCGCGCCTTCCTCACCGGGTATGCCGCGGGCGGAGGGCGGCGCATCGACAGCCGGCGCCTCGGTCAGGACCTCGGCTGGGCCCTGATCGAGCGGGTGCTGGCCCGCGCCGCGATGTCGCACCGGCTGCTGGCCGTCGACAAGGCCGTCGCCGGCATCGGGCGCCAAGCCCTCGTTTCCCCCGAATCCATTGTTGCCGCACTCGGATTGGAGTCCGTCGATGAGCCTCGTTGACCACGTGACGATCCCGCGGATCGAGGGCGCCGACCACTCGGCTCGCAGCGCACGCGCGCTGGCGGCGAGCCTTCAGCTGGACGTCCGGGGCAGGCGCCTGACCATTGGTGAGGCGTCCGTGGACCTGCCCACCACCGCGCCCTCGGCCGTGGCCCTGCTGACGACCTGGCTCTACGGCGTCGTCCATGTCGGCAACCCGCAGGCCTTCGCCACCGAGGCCGTGCTGGCCGACGCGGATTTCGAGCAGCTCCTGCGGGCGACGGTCCCCGACCCGGGCCTGCGGGTCCCGGTGCGTCCGGTGGCGGATCGGCCCGGGCTGGTCGAGCTCCACCGAGTGCGGCTCACCGTCGCCTCGAGCACCGGGTCGATGACGGCCTCGGCGCCAGGGTCCGGACCGGCAAGGGCCGGGAGTCTCCCGAGCCTCCCGAGCCTGGTCATCCCCAGCCACCGCCCTCGGCTCTCCCCCGGCTTCTACATGCTCGTGGCGGACACCCCCGACTCCGGGGCCACCGGTGCGCCCGAACTCGTGCGCTACTACAGCCCACAGCAGGACCCTGCGACGGCGGTGGCGGTCTGGGCGCAGATCGTCGAGCAGCTGCGTGCGCATGGTGGACCCTTCCGCACGAAGATCCTCTCCCGTCGGAGGGCCTATCCGCGTCGCGACGCGATCGTCGTTTACGCGCCGGCTGACGACGACATCCCCGGCCTGCTCGCGCCGGTGCTGGCCGCCCACGACGTCACGGACCTCCCGGGATCGCCCCTGTGCGCACCCGCGACCCCCGGCCTCTTCGTCGCCGACGAGCCGATGGATCCCCGCCCCGGCCAGCACCGGCGGTCCTTCGGCGAGCACCGCTGCACGGCGATCGCGGAGGCCGTCATGGCCGTGCTCGACAGCGCCGGGTCGGTGGATCTCGCGGCTGCCCTGACCGAGGCATGCGTGGTCGCCAACATCGATCCGGACGACGTGTCCCGCAACCTCCAGCGCCCGGGCGGGGAGGTCCGCTGATGCTCTACTCCGTCCTCTACCCCGAGCAGCCGGCCGAGCCCCGGGCCATCCGCGCCTTCGCCGCGCTCACCCACGCGCACGGACTGTCCCGGCTGTGGATGGGCCAGTCCTTCACCATCGAGTCGCACCTGGCGCTGTCGGCTGCCGTGCCTGCCGTGCCCGTGGGCATCGGCACGGCGCTGGCTGCCTTGCGCACGCCGTATGACGCTGCGTTGCAGGCACGTTCGCTCGCGGTCCTGCTGGGCCAGCCGGTCTCCATCGCCTACGGCTCGGCCGATCCCGACTTCGTCGCCTCAACCACGGGATCCCCCTTGGCCGACCCTGCGGCATACACCGTCGAATATGCGCGCCTGGTCAAGGCGCTGCTCGCCGGGGACGTGGCACGCAGCGACCACCCGCGCCTGCGCATGCACGCCAAGCTGCCCGAGCTGCCCCACGCGCCCGTCGAGATCGGGACCGGTGTGCTGCGCCCGGCGATGGCCCGGCGCTCGGCCTCCGTCGCCGACTTCGTCATCACCTGGCTCGCCCCGCACGGCTATCTCCGGGACGTCATCGCGCCCGCACTGGCCGGACCCGCACGCCCCCGGCTCGTCTCCCACGTCCACTGCGCCGTTGCGCGGCCCGGCCGGAGCCTGGAGCTCATCGCCCAGGTCGGCTCCAGCGGCCATCTCTCCCGGCCGCACTACGTCGACATGCTCAACCGGGCCGGCCTCGACATCGACGTCAGCGACCCGATCTCGGGGGCCCGCGCCCTGGTCCGCCACGGGGTGATCCTCTCCGGCAGCCCCGGCGAGATCGCCCAGCAGCTCGCCTCCTTCGCCGAGGTCGGCGTCGACGAGGTCGTCATCAACGTCACCGGGGTCGCCCTCACCCACGGACCGCTCGAGGCCATCCGCGACCTCGACGACATCGCCTCCGCCCTGATTGGAGTCTCCGCATGAACAAGCCCCTCGCCCTCATCCCGCTCGCCCTGGTCATCCTCGGCTTCCTCGCCTATTGCTACGTGGACATCGCCCGATCGCAGGGCACCCGTCACCTGCCCAAGTGGGCGTGGGCGATCATCTGCACGGCCTCGATCCCCCTCGGCGGGGTGGCCTACCTCATCTTCGGGCGCAGGTCCGGCGATGTCGGCTGACGTGCGGATCGACGTCGTCGACGTCGACGTCACCTTCGCCCAGGTGCGTGCTCTCACCGGGGTGTCCGCCACCTTCGAGGGACGCGGGGTCTGCGGGCTCATCGGCACCAACGGCGCCGGCAAGACCACCCTCGTCCACACCGTCATGGGGCTGCAACGACCGACCCGCGGTTATGTGCGGGTCACCGGGCCCGCCGACGCGATGGCCTACTGTCCGGACACTCCGAGCTTCGACCCCTATCTGACGGCCAGTGAGACGCTCGTCGAGTCGGCCCGGCTGGGGCGGCGGCGAGGTCGCGTTCCGTCGCCCGAGCCCAGCGACCTGCTCGCCCAGGTGGGTCTGGCGGAGGTGGGCTCGCGACTGGTGGGCGGCTTCTCCCGCGGGATGAAGCAGCGCCTGGGCATCGCCGCCGCGCTGGGTCGCGAGCCGTCGGTGCTCTTCCTCGACGAGCCCACGAGCGCGCTCGACCCACTGGGCCGGGACGCGGTCATCTCTCTCATCGCCGAGCTCGGCTCTCGCCTGCTCGTCGTCTTCTCCAGCCACATCCTCGACGACGTGGGTCAGGTCGCCGATCGCTTGGCGGTCATGGACCACGGACGGCTGACGTATGCCGGTCCCCGCGCCGGGTTCGCGGCCCGCACGACCGATCACGCGCTGACCATCGTCGGCACCCGCACGTTGACCGAGCTGACCACGCTGCTGTCGGCTGCGGGCCACCAGGTCCGTCCGGGCGGCGAGGGTCCGCACTCGCTCGCCGTCGACGAGGCGGCCACCCCGCTGGTCCTCCGTCACTTCGCCGCCCACCCGCAGGACCTGCGCAGCATCAGCCACGGCTCGAGCCTGCTGGCCGAGTTCACCCAATGGATCGCGGCCTAGGAGCACCCATGTCCCTGCAACTGCACCGGTGGACCCGCTCGCGGCGGCTGCTCGTCCTCGTGGCGGTCTTCGCCTTCTCCGGCCTCACCTCACCGCTCTTCGCAGCACACCTCAAGGAGCTGCTCACCGGACTCAACAGCAACGGCATCCAGGTGGTCGTCCCGGATCCGACGTGGGACGGGCTCATCGCCTCCTACTTCAAGAATGCCGCCCAGCTCGCCCTGCTCGTGGCCTGTTATGTCGTCGGGTCGATGGTTGCGCTCGGCGCCGATCCGGCCGTGCGCATCCACTACCTCACCCGGGTGCAGCGTCCGAGCCAGGTGCTCCTCCCCCGGCTGGGCACCGCTGCGGTGCTCACCCTCGCCGGCACGCTGGTGGGGGGACTGTGCGCGCTCTACGAGACGGTGCTGCTCGTCGACGGCACCGACCTCGGCCGAGCGGTCCTGGCCCTGGTCGTCCAATGTGTGGCCGTGCTCCTGCTGAGCTGCATCGCCGGCGCGCTCGCCTTCCGGACCAACAGCCCCTTCGTCAGCACCCTCGTCGTGTCCGGCGCGGTCTTCGTCTTCGGCCTGCTCGACAGCTCACCGGCCGTGCGGCGTTGGTCGCCCACGACCTTGGCCCAACCCACCCAGCTGCTCTCCGGGAAGGTCGAGCTCGCCGACCTGCTCCCTGGCGCACTCGTCCTCGTCGGACTCACGGCCCTCGCCCTCGTGGCGGCCGCCGCGCCCTGGCGACACAGCACCCGATCGGCCCCGCACCTGCGCCACGCCGGCGCCCGGACCTTCGGGCGTGTCGATGTCGGCCACCAACCCAACTCCTAAGGAGAGGACGACAGTGACGACCATGACCTCGCCCATCGATGACCTGACCCATGGCGACGCATCCCAGCCTGCGGTGGAGGTCCACCAGGTGGTCAAGGTGTTCCCCCAGGGCACCCGAGCCGTCGACGGGGTGGACCTGCAGCTGGCGACCGGAGAGGTGGTCGCCCTGCTCGGGCACAACGGCGCCGGCAAGACCACCATCGTGCGACTCATCGCCGGCCTGCTGCACCCGACGGCAGGCACGGTGCGCGTGCTCGGACGCGATCCCATCGGTGACGGACCCTGGGTCCGCCGTCGGCTGGGTGTGCTGCCGGCCAACGGCGTGCTGGACCTGCGCCAGACCGCCCGTGAGAATCTCGACTTCGTCGGCCGCGTCTTCGGACTCGAGCGGGCGCACGCGAGCGCTCGAGCTGCCGAGCTGCTCGAGGAGTTCGAGCTGACCGATCATGCCGACCAGCGGGTCGCCACCTTCAGCCAGGGGATGCGCCAGCGCCTGAGCCTTGCTCGCGTGCTGCTCCCCGGCCCGTCGGTGCTACTGCTGGACGAACCGACGTCGGCCCTCGATCCCGTCGCGGCCCGCGATGTGCGCACGCTCATCAAGGACTGCAGTGCCCGCGGCGTCACCGTCGTGCTCTGCACCCACGATCTGGCCGAGGCCAGCGAGGTCTGCGACCGCGTCCTCATCCTCAAGGAGGGCCAGGTGATCGCCCAGGGTCCCCCGAGCGAGCTCGCCCGGCGCGCCACCTCGGCACACACGGTCGAGCTGCAGCTGGACACTCCGGCCCTGCTCGCGGGCGTGCTGCCGGCCGGTGCCAGCTGGGAGGCGACCGGGCCGCAGAGCGCTCTCGTCCGCGGCGTCGCCGGTGACGCCGTGGCCGACCTGGTCACCGCGCTGGTCTCCCACGGCGCGCGGCTGCGCGCGGTCCGCCCCACCGAGCCGACCCTCACCGACCTTTATCTGTCACTGCACGGCGCGGCGCCTGAGCCGACCATCCCCACCTCCCCGAGGAGCGCGTCATGAACCGCCCCGCCGTCATCGCGATCGCTCGTCGTGACCTGCTGTCCGTCCTGCGCAACCCCGGGGTGTCCGGGCCGATGATCGCCGTCCCCATCGTCCTGGTCGCCGTGACCTCGCTCATCACGGGATTGGCCAGTCGCCTCGACCAGGCGCCGGAGTCGCTGCGGAGGTTCCTCGAGGCTCTCCCGACCGGGGTCCTGCCCGGCATCGAGGGGACCAACGGTGCCGCCCTGGCCGCCCTGTTGGCGACCTACATCATCCCGCCCCTGCTCGTCATCGTGCCGCTCATGGCCGCCTCCGTGCTGGCGACCGATTCCATCGCCGGCGAGCGCGAGCGCGGCACCCTCGAGGGGCTGCTGCTCACCCCCGCCTCCGATCGCGAGATCCTCGTCGGCAAGTTGCTCGGCGCCCTGCTCCCCGCCGCCGCCCTAGGGCTGCTCGCCCACCTGGCGTATGCCGTCGTCGCGGACCTCCTGCTGGCCCCGACCCTCGGGCGGCCGGTCCTGCCCACCCTGCCGTGGCTGGTCACCGTCCTGTGGTTCGGGCCGGCCTTCACGGCCGCGGCCCTCGGCCTCGTGGTCATCGTCTCGGCGCGGGCACGCACGGTCCAAGCGGCATACCAGGTGTCAGGGGTCTGCGTGCTGCCGCTGATCCTCGTGACCATCGGTCAGGCCACCGGCGTGCTGCTGCTCGTCTGGTGGGTCGCCCTGCTGGCGGGTGCCGTGTTGTGGGCGCTGGCGGTCGTGCTCGTGCAACTCGGCGCGCGTTCGCTCGAGCGTGAGCACCAGTTGGTGAGCCTGGGATGAACCGACCTGGCGGGCCAGGAGCCGAGCGGATCCCGGCACGCACGCTGACCGAGGTCGAGCACGTGGCGCCATGGCTGCGGGCGCACGGTCGTTCCAGCGTGGCCGTCGTCGTGGACACGGCGGTCACCCACTCCGCGCTGACCGATGCGCTCTGCCATTCGCTCGGCTCGGCCGGAGTGAGCCACGCGGTCACCGAAGTGGCGGGCCCCGGCACGCTCGTCGATGCGCTGGCCCTCGACCGTCTGCTCGAGGATCGCCACGCCGTCATCGCCTGCGGAGGCGGAGCCACCATGGACCGTGCCAAGGCCGCTCTCGCCGCCCGCGCCCTCGTCGAGGCCGACGCGGGCAGCGCTCACGCGGTCCCGCGGCCCGGCCCGATGCGGGTGACCGCAGCAGCTGCGCTCCCCCTCGTCGCGGTCCCGACGACGCTGGGCACCGGGTCCGAGCGCAGCGCCAACGCCGCGGTCGACTGGGACGGTGACCGCGTGCTCGTCTCGGGTCCGGCACTCGTGCCCGCGCTCGTCGTCCACGACGAGCGGGCGACGCGCGAGCTG
>CAZLGB010000022.1:0-25677 GCA_964558825.1 uncultured Intrasporangiaceae bacterium | reverse complement strand
CGGGCATGCCGCCGCCGGCACCGCAGCCGGCGCCACGGCGGCGACGCCCGTGCGGATCCCTCCGGATCCGCTGGCCCCTGCCCGTGTGCTTGGCCTGTGGCTCGCCGGCAGCGCACTCGTGGGAGCCTTGGCCATGCGACTGCTGCGGACGTTGCGCCGCCCGGTGGAGCCCCGCACGTGAGTGACGGCGGCACACCCGAGTCCGTCGGCCGACCCCGCCGGCCGCTCTTCTTCGATGCCGGAGCGCTCGAGGCTCATGGCGGAACGGTCGATCCGGTGGCGCAGATCGATGTCGCTCACGAGAGCGCAGCCGTGCTCGTCCACGCCGGACGGGCCGCCGCCGATCCCGAGCTGACCGCGCGGCTGGTCGCCCTCGTCGAGGACATCGGGCTGTCCACCCTCGCCGATCTGTGGGCGGATCGTCCGGCCCGCAGCTTGCCGGGCACGCTGTGGCGGCTCTACGCCCTGCGCGAGTGGGTGCGCAACTCGCCGCACGAGGCCAGCCGTGAGTATGCCGCTGGGTTGCGTTTCGCGGCTGTCGACCGGGTCGTCGCGGGGGCCGCGGAACCACCCGGTCCCCGAGAGCTCGAGCAGGTGCTCGACGAGGTGTTGCGCGGGGTCTTCGCCGGCGACCTGGCCGTCGCTCTCCACCGGGCGGCCGCCTTCTGCCGGGTGGTCTCGGCCGGGCGCGCCGAGGACACCGCCGGCGAGCGGGCGGCCCACACGGCTGCGTCCCTGCTGACCACGGCTGACGATCTCGACAGCGCGGCAGACCTCTGGCGGTCAGGTCAATTGATGTGATCGGCGCTCAGACCGAGGGGGTCGTGGCCGCGTAGCCAGGGGGTCGTGGCCGCCCGCCGACCTGCAGGAACGCCGCCCCGGATCGCGCACAGCCCATGTCTGGACCGCGCTGCCGAGGTATTGTTGCCCCCGCGTCGGGCCGCGGTAGCCCCGGGTCCCACTGATAGCCGCTACGAGCGGCCACGCGCCGTGAGGCGCTCCCGGCCCGACGCACCCACCCGTCGCGTCACACAGACCGGTCGGCGCATGATCGGTGCCGCTCTGGGGCATTCTCCCCATGCGACCCCTGGCGCGGCCTACCGTGAAGAGATGAACCCCGACGGCGCGGACCTGCATGTGCCCGACGAGATCATGCTCGAGGAGATCGAGCTGGTCGCCGACCTCGTCGTCGCCGCATCGAGCTTCCCCACCCGACGCCTCACCCTCGAGGAGATCGACCGGGCACTCGGGCTCGTCGTCGGCTGAGCTCGCCGACGGCGGCCCGCGGCGCCCGTGACCCGGGCGTCGGCCTCATGAGGGGTTCGGGGCGATCCGCTCCGCGGCGACGATGCGCGTGTCCTCGCCCTGCCCCACGAGGTGGACGACGAAGACCTCGCCCTTGTCCAGGCCCAGGTCCAGCACCTCGGTGAAGACGGCCTCGGTGCCCGGCGCGAGCTCGGTGGGGTCGGCCAGGTGCCGGGCCAACTCCCCGAGGATGGTCGGCAACACCGGTCCGTGGCTGCACAGAGCCGCGGGCTGCCCGCCGGCGAGCAACCGGGCAACGCCCTTGCGCACCGGGCGTTTGCCTCGGTCCTGGAAGCCCTCCTCGGAGAAGCGGTTGCGGGTGCTCACCTGCAGGCCGGCCGCCGCGGCATACGGCGCGACGGTGGCCATGCACCGCTCGGAGGGTGAGGACTCGACGACGGCGATCCCGTATGCCGCGAGCACGTGGGCCACGTGGTAGGCCTGGTCCACCCCGATGGCGACGAGCGGACGGTCGGGGTCCTCGCGATGCCACGCCCCGCGCGGGAGGGCCAGGGCGTGTCGGACGATGGCGAGCGGCCGGGTCGTCAGCGTGCCGGCCAGCGCGGCGCGCTGGATTGCGCGCAGTTGCTCGCGGTCGTGGGCGTAATCGAGCCGCTCGTGGGCCGACGCGACGTCGAGCCACACCAATTCGTCGATCTCGTGCTCGAGCCGCCCGTGGCCCCCGACCACCTGGGCCGCCCAGTAGCGCACATGCTTGGTCGCCGGCACGCCCTCACGGTCGAGGATGCGATAGCTCGTGTCGGGCAGCGGCATACCGAGCGCCACCCGCAGGCCGGTCTCCTCATGGGTTTCCCGCGCGGCGGCGACCACCCAGGACTCACCCGCCTCGAGCTTGCCCTTGGACCAGGACCAGTCGTCATAGCGCGGCCGGTGGACCAGTGCCACTTGGAGGGCACCCTGGCGGTGGCGCCACGGGACGGTGCCCGCCGCGTTGATCGTCTGCACGAGGTGCAGGTTATCGGCGTCGAGCGCGGCGGCGCTGCTTGGCGTGGTACTCCCACATCATCGTCTGCAGATCCGCCAGCGGGGCGCCCTCGGCGTCGAGGTGCACCCGGGTCCACGATCCCTCGGGGCCCAGCTCGAAGCGCGAGGTCGTGTCGGCGAGCCCCATCTCGAGGATCTCGGTGAGCTCCTCGACATGACCGGGGTCGACGATCTGCACGAGGGCCTCGACGCGCCGGTCGAGGTTGCGGTGCATCATGTCGGCGCTGCCGATGTAGACCTGCGGGTGGCCGCCACCGCCGAACCAGAAGACTCGGGAGTGCTCGAGGAAGCGTCCGAGCGTGGAGCGGACCTTGACGTTGTCGCTGACCCCCGGCACTCCAGGACGGATGGCACAGATGCCGCGCACCCACACCTCGACCGGGACCCCGGCCTGGGAGGCGCGGTAGAGCGAGTCGATGAGCTGCTCATCGACGACGGAGTTCATCTTCAACCGGATGCGCCCGTCGCCGTGCTCGAGGTGGCGCTCGATCTCGGCGTCGACGCACTCGATGAGTCCCGAGCGCACGGTGCGCGGGGCGACGAGCAGGCGGCGGAAGCGGCTGCGCGGGGCGATGCCCGACAGCTGGTTGAACAGCCGGGAGAGGTCCTCGCCGATCTGCGGGTCGCAGGTCAGCACACCGAGGTCCTCGTAGAGGCGAGCCGTCTTGGGGTTGTAGTTGCCGGTGCCGATGTGGCAGTAGCGGACCATCCCCTCGGCCTCCTGGCGCACCACGAGGCAGAGCTTGGCGTGGGTCTTGAGGCCGACGACCCCATAGACGACGTGGACGCCGGCGTGCTCGAGCTTGCGGGCCCAGCTGATGTTGTTGACCTCGTCGAAGCGGGCCTTGATCTCGACGACCGCGAGCACCTGCTTGCCGGCGGTGGCCGCGTCGATGAGGGCGTCGATGATCGGCGAGTCGCCCGAGGTGCGATAGAGGGTCTGCTTGATGGCCAGCACCCGCGGGTCGGCGGCGGCCTGCCCGATGAAGTTCTGGACCGAGGTCGAGAACGAGTCATAGGGGTGGTGCAGCAAGACGTCCTTGGCGCGCACCGCGGCGAAGATGTCGCCGGCCTTGGAGCTCTCGGCGGGGGCGAGGTCCGGGTGGGTCATCGGCACGAACGGCGGGTCCTTGAGCTCGGACCGGTCCAGGTCGCCGAGCAGGAAGAGCCCGCGCAGGTCGAGCGGCGCCGGCAGCCGGTAGGTCTCAGCCGCGCTCACACCCAGCTCGCGGGTCAACAGGTCCAGCACGCGGTCGGCGATCGACTCCTCGACCTCCAGGCGCACGGCCGGGCCGAACCGGCGCCGGGTGAGCTCCTTCTCGAGGGCCGTCAGGAGGTTTTCCGCGTCGTCCTCCTCGACCTCGAGGTCCTCGTTGCGGGTGACCCGGAAGGTGTAGTGCTCGCGCACCTCCATGCCCGAGAACAGCTGGTCGAGGTGGGCGGCGATGACCTCCTCGAGCGGGACGAAGCGGGCCCCGTGGGCGCCGCCCTCGGCCTCGTGGCCGTCGGCCACGCGCAGGAAGCGCGGCAGCACCGGCGGGACCTTGACGCGAGCGAAGTGCTCGGTGCCAGTCGAGGGGTTGACCAGCACGACCGCGAGGTTGAGCGACAGGCCGGAGATGTAGGGGAACGGGTGGGCCGGGTCGACGGCCAGGGGGGTGAGGACCGGGAAGATCTGCTCGCGGAAGAGCCCGTGCAGCGGGACCTGCTCGTCCTCGGTGAGGTCCTTCCACTGGACGATGGTGATGTTCTGCTCGGCCAGCGCCGGGCGCACCTGAGCCCAGAAGACCCACGAATGCTGCCGCATGAGCTCTTGGGCCGAGGTCTGGATGCGATCGAGCAACTCACGGGGTTCCAAGCCGGCCGCTGAGCGCACGGCCAGTCCGGTGGCGATGCGCCGCTTGAGCCCGGCGACGCGGACCATGAAGAACTCGTCGAGGTTGCTCGAGAAGATCGCGAGGAACTTGGCCCGCTCGAGCAGCGGGATGGACTCGTCCATCGCCATCTGCAGCACGCGCTCGTTGAACTGCAGCCAGGAGATCTCCCGCTCGAGGAAGCGGTCGGAGGGCAGCTCCTCCTGGTGCTCGGCCCGCACGAATCGTCCGCTCGGCCCGCGCGTGGGAACTCGTCGCTCGACGCCTGCCGCGGTCAACGGGGCGGGCGTCGGTTCGAGGTCTGTGGTGTCGAGGCTGGCGTCCGCAACGGCGTCGGTCGAGGTGCTCATGGACAACATGGTTCCACTGTTGGACGCCGACGTCTGCGTGAACATCGTCTCCCTTTTCAGCAGCCGGAAACCCAATTCTTCGTAAACGTGACGGGCCGCGGTGTTCTCGTCGTCGACGTAGAGCAACGCCTGCTCGATGCCCCGCTCGCGCAGGTGATGCAGCCCGAGCAGCGTCACCGTGCGCCCGAGTCCGCGGCCTCGGTATGCCGGGTGCACTCCGACGACGTAGACCTCGCCCCGCCCGTCCTCGTGGACCTTGGTCCAGTGGAAGGCGGCAATGGGCGGCGTGTCCTCGGGCAGGTCGGATCCCTCAGGAACAACGAGCAGCAAGCCCGCCGCGTCGAACCACGGCAGCTCCATCCGGGCCTGCAGATCGGCCAGGGTCATCCGCCCCTGTTCGGGGTGGTCGACGAAGGCCGCGGCATTGGTCGTGACCCAGTCCTCGGCATCTCGAGCCGGCTCGAAGGGGCGCACCCGAAGCCCCTCGGGCAGCTCGGCCGGTGGCAGCTCCTCGGCGAGTGAGCGCTCCATGACGAGCAGGTCGCGGATGGGCACCAGCCCGCGGGCATCGGCGAAGGCGCGGATCGCCGGGTGCTCGGGATTGCCGGCGTGGGCCCAGACCCGGGCGGCCGACGGCAGTGCGGCCAGCAGCACCGAGCCGATGCCTTCGCGGCGGTGCTCGGGGTGGACGACGAATTCGACGGCCGTGTCCGGAGCGTCCGCGTCGGCCAGCTGGGCGTAGCCGAGCAACTCCTCGCCGGCATACACGAGCAGGTGGGCGGCACCCGACCCGGGAGCCAAACCCAGCACGAACGCCTCGGAGAGGGCCGACACCCCGTCGACCTTCTCGGCCGAAGCAGCCAGCGCGCGGACCTGCGCGGCGCGCTCGGGCCGCAGTGAGCGCACCCCGAGTGGGGCGCTGGTGACGGCGGCGTGGGCGAGCGGAGAGGGGTGCTGACCGGACGGCATACCCCGCATGCTTTCACGCGCTCACACCTGCGCGTCGACGGTCTCCCGAGGGCGTTCCGAGACGAAGCGATAGCCGACATTGCGGACCGTGCCGATGAGTGTCTCGTGCTCGGGACCGAGCTTGGCCCGCAGCCGCCGGACGTGGACGTCGACGGTCCGCGTGCCGCCGAAGTAGTCGTAGCCCCAGACCTCCTGCAGCAGCGCGGCGCGGGAGAAGACCCGGCCGGGGTGCTGGGCGAGGAATTTGAGCAGCTCGAACTCCTTGTAGGTCAGATCGAGCGCCCGGCCGCGCAGCTTGGCCGAGTAGGTCACCTCGTCGATGGTGAGGTCACCGGCGCGGATCGGGCCGCTGTCGATCGGAGCGTCGGCCTCGACCCGGGTGATGGCCAGGCGCAACCGGGCATCCACCTCAGCCGGGCCGGCGGTGTCGAGCAGCAGGTCGTCCAGACCCCATTCGGTGTTGACCGCGGCGAGGCCACCCTCGGTGAGGACGGCGAGCAGCGGCGCCGACAACCCGGTCGTGCGCAGCAGCCGGCACAGGGACTTGGCGTGCGCGAGATCGCGGCGCGCATCGACGAGCACGGCATCGCCGGCGGGTGCCTGGATGAGTGCCGATGGCTCGGCGGGCAGGATGCGGACCTGGTGGCCGAGCAGCCCGAGCGCCGGCAACACCTCGGCGCTGGACGCCAAGGTGCTGGTCAACAGCAGCAGCATGGCCACGGGTCGAGGATAATCGAGGCGCGCCCGCCCCGCGGGCGGCGCTTGCACGATGAGATCGGCCGCCCCCGTCCGGGGCTGCTCGTCCGCGCCGCTGGGCGCAGCCAAGGAGGTGGTCGCCCCGTGTCGGGTATGCCGTCGGGTCACGACGCGGGCTCCGCCTCGGTGTCGGTGCGCTATTGGGCGGGGGCTCGGGCCGCGGCGGGCGTCGAGCGCGAATCGCTCGACGTGCCGGCCGGGGCGGATGGGCCGACCGTGGGGGCAGTCGCGGCCGCAGCGCTGGCCCGCCATCCCAACCTCGTCGTCGTGCTGCGGGTGGCGAGCTTCCTCGTCGATGGTCGGGCGGCCCGACCGAGCGACGCCGTGCCGTCCGGTGCGGTCGTCGAGGTCCTACCCCCGTTCGCCGGAGGTTGATGCCACGATGTCTCCCGTGAGCGCTCGGTCCGCGGCCACCCCATCTCCGTCGGCTGACGGTGCTCGGCGGGCCGTCCCGGGCCGCTTCGACGAGGTCGACTCGACCCAGCCCCCGGGCTTGGTCACCGGGCTCGTGCTCGTGACGGCGGCTGCCGTCGTCCTCTCCGTGTTCGTCGGGCCGACCGGCGTCGCCGTGCTGCTCGGGGTCTGCGCGCTGGCCCTTGCTGCGGGGTGGATGGCCTTGCTGGAGCCCGCCCGCCCGGCCCTTCTCGGCGGGGTGCTCGCGGTCACAGGCCTGCTCATGGCGGCCGCCGTCGGGCTGACGACCGGCCCGCAGCGGCTCACCTGGCTGCCGGTGTCGGTCGCGGCCGGGATGATTGCGGTCTTCTTCTTCCAGCTCATTCACGCGGGTGGGCGCGACCGGCTCACCGTGGGGATGGCCGCGACCCTCTCCGGGCTGCTGGCGCTCGCCTCCGGAGCCGGTTTCGCGCCGCTGGCACTGGCGGCTCGGGGCCCGGCATACGTCGGGGTGGCGATGGCCGCAGTCGCTGCGGCGGCGCTCGTCGAGGCCCTGTCCGCCCCGCGTGCCGCCTTGCGCCGATGGGCATTGTGGAGCGTGATGATCGTCGGGGGCATCGTCGGATGGGTCCTGGCCGGCCTCGCGGGGATCGCCGGCGCTGCCGGGCTGGGGCTCGGAGTGCTTGTCGCGTCCTTCTCGCTGTCGGTGCGACGGGTCTTCGGCGCGCGGCCCGCGGTCTTCACGAGTGGGGGAGCGCTTGCGGTCGCGGTGTTCTCGGTGCTCAGCACGGGGGTGCTCGTGCTCGCTCTCGCCGGCACCGTCGGGATCTCCGCGGGCTGACCCGCGCGGAGAGCCGATTCAGTAGACGAGGGCCTGGGCGCCCTCGGCCATCACCTGCTCGACGAAGCTCGCCGCTCCAGCGATCCGCGCTCCGGCCAGCAGGTCGGCCTCGGTGAGCTCGCGCCGGGCGGCGCATTGGGCGCACACGGTCACCGCCTCGACGCTCAAGAGCGCGTCGCGCAGCTCGGCGAAGGACGCGGCGTGCGCGAGGGTGAGCCGCTCGGCATACCCCTGGGTGGCGAGCCAGCTCGCGTCCCCCGTGAGCCACACGCTCGTCGGTATGCCGACCGCGAGGGCCGTCGTCGCGACCGTGAGGGCCTGGGCCAGCCGCTCCACGCCCGCGGTGGTGTCCGAGCCGGTGGTGATCTTGACGACGAGCGTGCGAGCCATGGGCACAGATTAGGCTTCGGTCCATGTTCGAGCTCGACGTCGACCTGCCGGAGCGGCTGCGGCCCCTGGCCTGGCTCATCGGACGCTGGGAGGGGGCCGGTGTGCTCGGCTACCCCACCATCGAGTCGCGACACTTCGGCCAGGAGATCCACTGCTGGCACGACGGGCGGGGCTTCCTGCAGTGGGAGGCGCGCGCCTGGATCCTCGACTCGGAGTCGGGTGAACGGGTGCGCCCGGCGGCGGTCGAGGTGGGCTTCTGGCGGCCTGGGGAGGACGGGCGCGAGGTCGAGCTGTTGCTCAGTCATCCGACGGGGATCATCGAGATGTATGAGGGGACGATGGAGCCGGCACGGATCACGCTGCGCACCGATGCCGTGGTGCGCTCGCCGCACGCCAAGGAATACAACGCGGCGACCCGGCTCTATGGGTTGGTCGACTCCGACCTCATGTACACCATGGACATGGCGGCCGTCGGGCAGCCGATGACGCCGCACTTGTCGGCGCAGCTCAAGCGCGTCGGCTGAGGCGCTGCTCCTCTCGGCCCACAGGAGCGGCGAGCGGGCGGAGCCGGAAGACCGCTGCGCGGCATACCCTTGCAGGATGAGCGGAGTGGTTGAGTCGGCGGGCCTCATCACCCCCTCGCCCTTGCTCGCGCGGCCGGGTGCGGTGGCGGGGTCAGGGGTGGATGCGGCCGTCGCCGCGCACTATGGCGACCCGATGCGCGAGCAGCGGCTGCTGGCCGAGGGGCTCGGCGTCGTCGACCTGTCCCACCGAGGAGTCGTCACGGTCACCGGTCCCGATCGGCTCTCGTGGCTCAACTCGATGACCACCCAGGCGCTGCTCGACCTCGCGCCGCACCAGTCGACCGAGTCGCTCGTGCTCACCCCGCAGGGGCACGTCGAGCACGACCTGCATGTCGTCGACGACGGGGACACGACGTGGCTGACCCTCGAGCCGGGCACCGCGGCGGCCCTCGTCGCGTGGCTCGAGCGGATGCGCTTCATGCTGCGGGTCGAGGTCGCCGACGTCTCGGGGGAGTATGCCGTGCTCGGCGAGCCCTTCCGGGCCGAGTCGGCGCCGGGCGAGCCCATCGCCTGGGTCGACCCCTGGCCGGGCGTCGTCGACGAGGCACCCTCGGGCCGTGCCGGGCGGATCGCGGCATACGGACCGGTCGACGGGCACCCGGGCGAGACGCGGCGCTGGCGTGAGGTGATCGTCCCGCGCGCCACGCTCGAGGACGCCGTCGGAGATCGGCCGCTCGTCGGGATGTGGGCCGCCGAGGCGCTGCGGGTGGCGGCCTGGCGACCGCGGATGGGCTTCGACACCGATCACCGCACGCTCGTGCAGGAGGTCGACTGGCTGCGCACCGCGGTGCACCTGCACAAGGGGTGCTATCGCGGGCAGGAGGCCGTGGCGCGGGTCCACAACCTCGGGCGGCCGCCGCGGCGTTTGGTCTTCCTGCACCTCGACGGATCGGGGCACGTGCTGCCCGAGCGGGGTGCCGCCTTGTCGCTCGGCGGACGGCAGGTCGGCATGCTCACCTCGGTGGCCCGGCACTACGAGGACGGGCCGATCGGGCTGGCGCTGGTCAAGCGCTCGGTCCCCGTCGATGCCGAGCTCGTCGTCGGGGGTGCCGGGCTGGGCGGGGCGCCCAGTGCGGGTGGCGCCGACGGCGTCGGCGACGGCGACTCGGACGTTGCGGCGCTGTCCGGGGGTCTTGTCGACGGCGTCGCCGCCACCCAGGAGGTCATCGTCGCTCCGTGAGGGCGTGGCGGGCAGGGGCGCCTGCGCCGTCAGCACGGTCTGGACCGGGTCTCGCAGTCTGAGACAATCGCCAACCATGAGCGCCCAGGGCACCCTGATCACCGTCGCACCCACCGGAGCCGAGTCGGCCAAGGCCGACGTGCCGGCGCTGCCGACCACCCTCGACGAGTTGGTCGACACCGCCAAGCGCTGTGAGGCCGCAGGTGCCGGGCTCATTCACATCCACGTCCGCGACCGCGACCACCGCCCGACGCTCGACGCGGCATACCTCAAGGACGCGGTCAACGCCGTGCGCGAGGCGACCGACCTCATCGTGCAGCTGTCCACCGGCGGCTCGGTCCACGACCCGCTCGAGGCGCGGCTCACCGTGCTCGACGCCGACCCGGACTCCTGCTCGCTGACCTGCGGCACGACCAACTTCGGCGAGGACGTCTTCCTCAACCCGTGGGGCTTCATGGTCGACCTCTACCGGCGGGCGCAGGAGCGCGAGATCGTGCCGGAGTTCGAGCTCTTCGAGCTCGGTCACGTCCACGCGCTGCGCCGGCTCATCGACACGTGCGGGCTGCCCTTCGGCGGCAAGGTCCACGTCGACTTCGTCCTCGGCGTGCCCGGAAGCCTCCCGCCGACGCCGCAAGCGCTGCTTGCCGGGGTCGCGATGCTGCCTGCCGAGGTGACCTCGTGGTCGGCGACGGGCATCGGTCGGGGGCACCTGCCGATCGCCGCGACGGCGCTCGCGACGGGCGGGCACCTGCGCGTCGGTATGGAGGACAACCTCGTCTACTCGCGTGGTCGAGCTGTCGAGCACAACGCCGAATTGGTCACGCGCGCAGCCGAATTGGCCAGCCTCATGCAGCGCCCGCCGCTGTCGACGACCGAGGCGCGCGCGCTGTTGGGGATCAAGGACCGTCGCGCCCGCTGACGGCATACCCCTGGTGTATGCCGGGCGGCTCGCCACCGCGCGCGACGCCCTGTGGCACACCTCACGCTGCCTCCAGTTTGCAAAATGCTAACTAGAGCAAGCACAATGGAGTCATGACTCCGAACCTCGTCCACGACCTGGGCGGCTACCTGCGCGAGCAGCGCACGGCAGCGCGGCTCTCGTTGCGGCAGTTGTCGGAGTTGGCGGGGATCTCTAATCCCTATCTGTCGCAGATCGAGCGGGGGCTCAAGAAGCCCAGCGCCGAGATCCTGCAGCAGATCGCCCGAGGACTGCAGGTGTCGGCGGAGTCGCTCTACGTCCGCGCCGGCATCCTCGAGGTCGCCGACCGACCCGAGGCCACGCCGTCGGTCCTCGCCGCGATCGCGGCGGACCCCCGGCTGACCGCGCGGCAACGGGAGGTGCTCGTGGACGTCTACCGCTCGTTCGTCGACACGACGGGCGAGCCGGCGGCTGAACCGAGCGTCGGCCCGGCCACCACCGCGGTGGTCGAGGTCGCGGCGAGCACTCCGAAGAACTCCCCGAAGGCGCCGTCGGCCCGCTCCGGCCGGGCGACGCCACCGCGGGCAGCGGCCCCGAGCGCCGCGACCACGGGCGCCAAGCCCGCGGCACCCCGCACCCCCAAGCACGTGTCACCACGACCCTGAGAGGACCACCCCAATGGCACGCAAGAACCGCATGGATGAGATGAAGCAGGACCTGC
Source organism: uncultured Intrasporangiaceae bacterium (assembly GCA_964558825.1). Lineage (GTDB taxonomy): Bacteria > Actinomycetota > Actinomycetes > Actinomycetales > Dermatophilaceae > Phosphoribacter. Next base: position 14,390 of record CAZLGB010000022.1, on the reverse strand, counting down.
GCAAGGCCCAGTCCGAGGCGCGCGTCCAGGTGATGGCCGTCGTCGGCGCGACCGACCTGGCCGTCGAGAAGCTGCGCGACGCGCAGGACCGCGTCGTCGCCGCCGCCAAGGACATCGACGTCAAGCACCTCGACAAGGAGCTGCAGGCCGTCGTCAAGCGCATGGAGAAGGCGCAGAAGCGCGTCTCCTCGCAGGTCGCCAAGGCCTCCAAGAACGCCCAGGGCGCCCCGGCCAACGCCATCGGCCACGGCATCGAGTTCGCGACCAAGGCCCAGACCACGGTCGAGGAGCTCGCCGAGCGCGGCGAGGCCCTCGTCGCCCGGATCCGCAACCAGCAGTCGAGCAAGGACCTCAAGGCCCAGGTCAACACGACCGTGTCGGCCGGCAAGGGCGCGGTGACCACCGCTCGCAAGGCTGCCGCGCAGACCCAGGACGCCGCCGTCGCGACCATCAAGACCGCCAGCCGCGAGGCCAAGGTCGTCGCGACCAAGGTCGCCGAGACGGTCGAGAAGGACGCCAAGACGGTCGCCGAGACGGTCGTCGCCGACGCCAAGTCGACGGCTGACACGGTCAAGGCCTCGGCCGCTCGCACCCGCGCCGCTGCTCGCCGGACCACGACGACGGCCCAGACCGCCGCCAAGAAGACGACCGCCCGCGCCAAGGCTGCCGGCACCGGTGTCCGCAAGACCGCTGCCAAGAGCACCGCTGCCACCAAGGCCGCGGCCAAGAAGGTCGGCGACTGATGTCGCGGCCCCGAGCGGGCGTGCGGCGTGTGAGGTCGCACGCCCCGCGAGTCGGGGCCGCTTAAGACCCCTTTCGCGGGGTGCACAGAGGTGGGCCGGTCCCGATGGGGCCGGCCCACCGGCGTATGCCGTGTGTCCGGCCGACCGGGTGAGACGACCCCGCAAACCCGGTGCACCGGCATACTTGCGGGCGTGCCTTCGACACCGGTCCCGGACCAGCCCTCCATCACCCTGCGTCAACCGGTCTCCCGAGCCTTGACCGAGGCGCCGATCCTCGCCCACGTCGTGCGCGGGGGCGTCGTCGAGAGCGTCCATCGAGGCAGCGTCGTCGTCACGGCGCCCGATGGCTCGATCGAGGCGGCCTGGGGCGATCCGAGCGGGTTGATCTTCCCGCGCTCGGCCAACAAGCCCCTCCAGGCGCTGGCCATGCTCGAGCTGGGTCTGCGCCTCGAGCCGCATCAGCTCGCGCTGGCCTGCGCCAGCCACTCGGGTGAGGATTTCCACCAGCGCACCGCCCTGGAGATCCTCCACGGAGCGGGCCTCGGCGAGGCCGACCTGCGCAACACCCCCGACTACCCCGTCGACGAGACCGAGCGTGACGGCTGGATCCGGGCGGGGCGGGTCAAGACCTCGCTCGCTCAGAACTGCTCGGGCAAGCACGCCGCCATGCTCGCGACGAGCGCCGCTCGCGGTTGGGACGTCCGCACCTACCTCGACCCCGAGCACCCGGTCCAGCAGGCGATCACGGCGTCGCTCGAGCGCCAGGCGGGTCACGTGGGCGCGATCGTCACCGACGGCTGTGGGGCGCCGCAGCACGGCATACCCCTGCAGGGGCTCGCGCACGGTTTCGGGCAGTTGGCCGCGAGCCCGGCCGGCTCGCCAGGCGCGCTCATCGCCGCGGCGATCCGGGCCCATCCCGACTACCTGGGCGGCACGCGGCGCCAGGTCACCACGCTGATCCGGGAGGCCCCGCCCGAGCAGGGGCTCATCGCCAAGGACGGCGCCGAGTCGGTGTATGCCGTGGGGCTGGCCGACGGTCGCGGCGTCGCCGTCAAGATCGCCGACGGACACATGCGGGCCAAGCCGGTCGTGCTCGCCGCGGTGCTGCGCCGGATCGGGGCCGGCTCGCCCGCCGGGTATGCCGCCCTCGAGGACGCCCCGGTGCTCGGCCATGGGCAACCCGTCGGCGCCATCGTCGCGACCGGCATCTGACGGATCCGCGGGCGTCATGCGGGCGGTGATCCAGCGGGTGACCCGCGCGAGCGTCGAGGTCGACGGGCAAGTCGTCGGAGCCATCGACGGGCCCGGCCTGCTCGCCCTGGTCGGGGTCACCCACGGCGACGGTCCGACCCAGGTTGCGTGGCTGGCGCGCAAGATCGCCGAGCTGCGGATCTTCGAGGGCGAGGCGTCCGTCGAGGAGGTCGGCGGTGGCGTGCTCGTCGTCAGCCAATTCACCCTCTATGCCGATGTGCGCAAGGGTCGTCGTCCGTCGTGGTCGGCTGCGGCGCCCGGGCCGGTGGCCGAGCCGCTCGTCGAGGCGCTCGTCGAGACTCTGCGTGAGCGCGGCCTGCAGGTCGCCACGGGAACCTTTGGCGCCCACATGTCGGTTTCCTTGGTCAACGACGGACCTGTCACCCTGGTCCTTGACGTCTGACCCACGACGCACCCCGCGTCGCCCGTCGGAAAGGCTGCACCATGATCGGCACCATCTCCTCGGCTCAGTCGCTCGTGCTGTCCGTGCTGGGGCTCGTGGCCTTGGGCCTGGAGGTCTTCGCGCTCATCGACGCGGCCCGCACCCGCCCGGATGCCTTCCTCGCCGCGAGCAAGCGGACGAAGAACTTCTGGGTGGCGATTCTCGCCGTGGCCACTCTGGTCGGTTTCGTCACCTCGCCGCTGTCGATGTTCGGCGTGGCGGCGATCGTCGGGGCGGGGGTCTATCTCGCCGACGTGCGCCCAGCCCTGCGTCAGGTGCTTGGCAAGGGCGGAGGGCGCCAGGGTCCCTACGGTCCCTGGTGATCGCCCCGTTTGCTCGCCGCGTCGCCTGTCGAGCCTGAGGTTCGTCCGTCGCGCTTCGAGACCGAGGTTTGCCCGGCCCGTCGCCTGTCGAGCTGAGGTTCGCGCATCGCGCCGCGTGTCGAGACTCAGTCGAGGGGCGCCACGGCCTCCCAGGCGACCGTGAGCTCACCCAGGCGCCACCGGCTCGCGCCGTCGAGCAAGGGCCACCCGTTGGCCCGCAGCTCGTGAGCGGTCTCGAGGAAGCGATGCCGCGCGCCGTATGCCGCATGCGGCGCGGCATACGCCCACGCCCGATCCAGTGCGGTGAGGAAGCCGTGCACCCGCTCGCCGGGGACATTGCGGTGGATGAGGGCTTTGGGCAGCCGCTCGGCGGCGATCGACGGGGCGGCCAACCCGGCCAAGCGCAGTGACAGGGTGAGGCTCACCGGGCCCGCTGCGCTGAGGCTGACCCACGTGGCGACCCGGCCCAGCTCGTCGCACGTGCCGTCGACGACCAGCCCGCCCGGGGCGAGGCGGCTGCGCAGTTGCTCCCAGACCGGCCCGACCTCGTGCTCGTCGTATTGGCGCAGCACGTTGAAGGCCCGCACGATCGTCGGGGAGGTGCCGCCGGGCAGCGGCAGCTCGAAGCCCCCGAGGGCGAAGGACACCCCGCGCCGACCCGCGCCGACCTGCCGCCGCGCGAGCGCGACCCGCTCGGGGTCGATCTCCAGCCCGACCACCTCGACGTCGCCGCGCACCCGGGCCAGCCGATCGTGCAGCTCGAGGGTCGTCACGGCGGCGGCGCCGTAGCCGAGATCGACGACGATCGGCGGGTCGACCGGCGCCCGCAGCCGCCACGCCTGCGGACCGGCGAGCCACCGGTCGCAGCGGCGCAGCCGGTTGGGATTGGTCGTGCCACGCGTGACGCGCCCCTGGGGCTTGCTGCGGCTCGACACGCCCGCAGCGTATGCCGGGTGGTCCGAACCCGGAAAACCCGCCGGGCAACCGCTTACTCAGGCGTGGAGGGGTGGTGCGAACCCGGAAAACCTGCCGGGCAACCGCTTACTCGGGCGTGATGGGGTGGTGCGAACCCGGAAAACCCGCCGGCGGGCAACCGCTTACTCGGGTGTGATGGGGTGGTGCGAACCCGGAAAACCCGCCGGGCAACCGCTTACTCAGGCGTGGAGGGGTGGTCCGAACTCGGAAAACCCGCCGGGCAACCGCTTGCTCTAATGGGCGAGAGGGTGGGCGCGGCCCGGCTGAGCCGGACCACCGGCCCAGCACGTGCGGTTGTCGCCCGGACCGGCCAGGTCGGGAATTCCCGACAGGGGTGTCGACGTTGTCGCTGAATGCCGACGCGACCCGCCGGTGCACCACCGCCACGCCGGCCGGCGCCGGCGTGGCGCTCGAGACGGACCCTCAGCAGCAGATCGGGGAGCAGTGACGCCGGAGCAGATCCGCCGGATCGCGATGTTCAGCGTGCACACGTCGCCGCTCGAGCAGCCGGGCACGGGCGACGCGGGCGGCATGAACGTCTACGTCGCCGAGGTCGCCAAGCAACTGGCCCGGACCGGGCGCGAGGTGGAGATCTTCACCCGGGCCACGACCGGGGCCCTGCCGCCGACCGTCGAGTTGGTGGCGGGAGTCACCGTGCGGCACGTGCTGGCCGGGCCCTACGAGGGGCTCTCCAAGAACGACCTGCCGGGTCAGCTCTGTGCCTTCGCCGCCGGCGTGATGCGCGAGGGCGCGGCGCGGCCCGAGGGCTGGTTCGACCTCGTCCACTCGCACTATTGGCTCTCCGGCCAGGTCGGGTGGCTCGCTGCCGATCGCTGGCGCACGCCCCTTGTGCACACCATGCACACGATGGCCCGGGTCAAGAACGCTGCGCTCGCCGACGGTGACACCCCTGAGCCGGGCGGCCGCGAGATCGGCGAGGCGCAGGTCGTGGAGGCGGCCGATCGGCTGGTCGCCAACACGGCCGACGAGGCCTGCCAACTGGTCAACCTGTATGCCGCCGACCCCGCCAAGGTGAGCGTCGTGCCGCCCGGCGTCGACCTGGAGGTCTTCACCCCGGGCGACCGAGCTGCCGCTCGGGCGGCCTTGGGGCTGCCGGCCCAGGCGAGAGTGCTGCTCTTCGTCGGGCGGATCCAACCGCTCAAGGCCCCCGACCTGCTCGTGCGGGCTGCTCGTCGGCTGCTCGACCGACACCCCGAGTGGACACCCGATGACCTCGTCGTCGCCATCGTCGGCGGCCCGAGTGGCTCGGGCCTCGAGCATCCCGAGAGCCTGGCCGAGCTCACTGCGGACCTGGGGCTCACGGCATACGTCCGATTCGTGCGACCCGTGCCGCGCCCGATCCTCGCCCAGTGGTATCGGGCGGCCGATCTGGTCACCGTGCCGTCCCACAACGAGTCCTTCGGGCTCGTGGCGATCGAGGCGCTCGCCTGCGGCACTCCGGTCGTGGCGGCGCGCGTCGGTGGCCTGCCGACCGCTGTCGGCGACGGTGGCGTGCTCGTCACCGGGCATGACGTCGGTGACTGGGCGGACACGCTCGAGCGGCTGTTGGCCGATCCGGCTCGGCGCGCAGATCTTGGGCGGCGCGCGGTGCGCCATGCCGCCGGTTTCGGCTGGGATGCCACGACGGCGCGGCTGTTGCGGGTTTACGGTGAGGCATGCCGCACGCAGACCCCGACCCCGATCACCGAGGCCAGCACCCTGGAGGGAGTGCCGGCGCTGGTGATCCCGTGACCGAGCCCGCGGGCGGGGCGTCGGGCGGGGGAGCGGCTGCTGCCGCGGCCGGCGAGCGGCTCACGGCATACCTCGCCGAGGCAGAGCTGGGCTGGGAATTGGGCTCGCGTGCAGGCGAATTCGTCGTCACGTTGCCGGGGGAGCGCAAGCTCAAGACGGTCGTCTCGTTGCTGGTGCGCGACGAGCTCACCTCGATCAGCGCCTTCGTCATCCGCAACCCCGACGAAAATCACGTCGAGGTCTATCGCTATCTGCTGCGCCGGGTCATGCGTCGGCCGCTGCTCGCCTATGCGATCGACTCGTCGGGCGATGTGTATGTGCGCGGGCAGGTGCCGACGGCGGGGCTGGACTCGCGGGTGCTCGACCTGGTTTTCGGGGCCGTGCTCGAGGCGGCTGACGAGCCTTTCAACGACCTGCTCGTGCTCGGCTTCATCACGTCGATGCGCCGCGAGTGGGCATGGCGGGTCGCGCGCGGCGAGTCGCTCGCCAATCTCGAGGCCTTCCGCTCGATCCTCTCCGGCTCCGAGGACGACCTGGCGTATGCCGTGGGTCCCCTTGCGTCCGACGCGGAGCTGGGTGCCGACCTGGGTGCCGGCGCAGACCCCGGTGCGGGCTGACGGTGGGCCCGACCCGAGCGTGACGTAACGGACGCTGGTCAGCCCGCGCCCGGCATACCTGCGCGGTCATAGGGTTGAGCCATGGCACACACCCTCATCCTGCTGCGGCACGGCCACTCCGAGTGGAACGCCAAGAACCTCTTCACCGGCTGGGTCGATGTCGACCTCAACGACCAGGGCCGCGCCGAGGCCGTGCGTGGCGGTCGGCTGCTCGCGGACAAGGGCGTGCTGCCGGACATCGTCCACACCTCGGTGCTGCGGCGGGCGATCACGACGGCCAATCTCGCTCTCGACGCCGCGGATCGGCACTGGATCCCGGTCAAGCGCAACTGGCGGCTCAACGAGCGGCACTATGGCGCGCTGCAGGGGCTCGACAAGGCCGCGACGCGGGCGAAATACGGCGACGAGCAGTTCATGTTGTGGCGGCGCTCCTTCGACACCCCGCCGCCGCCGATCGACCTCGACAACGAGTGGGCGCAGACCGGCGACCCGCGCTATGCCGGCATCGAGATCCCTCGCACCGAGTGCCTCAAGGACGTCATCGCGCGGATGATGCCCTACTGGCAGAGCGATATCTGTCCCGATCTGGCGGACGGCAAGACGGTGCTCGTCACCGCTCACGGCAACAGCCTGCGGGCGCTCGTCAAGCACCTCGACGGGATCAGCGACGCCGACATCGCCGAGCTCAACATCCCGACCGGCCAGCCCCTCGTCTATGACATCGGGTCTGACTTCATGCCGACCGGGCCAGGGGTCTATCTCGATCCCGAGGCCGCTGCCGCTGCGGCCGCTGCGGTTGCCAATCAGGGCCGCTGACAAGGGTTTTCGCGCACGAGGCGAGCGGGCGGCATACCTCTGGGTATGCCGCCCGCTCGTGTTGCCGGTGCTGCCGCGGGGAGTTGCGTGTCGGGTGTCGGGTGTTGCCCCCGGGGAGTCGCGTGTCGGGTGTTGCCGCGGGAGTCGGGTGTCGGGTGTTGGGTGTTGCCCCGGGGAGTCGCGTGTCGGGTGTTGGGTGTTGCCCCCGGGGAGTCGCGTGTCGGGTGTTGGGTGTTGCCCCCGGGGAGTCGCGTGTTGCCCTCGGCGTCCGTCGCTGACTCGCAGCGGTGTCTGTGTGTCGCTCTCTCTCATCGCGTGGGGCTGCCTCGCAGTGGCGTGCTCGGTGCTCGGTGCTCGGTGCTCGGTGGCTCCGGCGTTGCGCTGGGTCTCCCTGGTGTTCGGTGGATCCGGCGTTGCGTGAGTTGTGCTGGGTGCTCGGTGCTCGGTGCTCGGGCTGGCTGGCTTCGGACTCGTGTGTTGAGTTGCCTTGGTGGTCGTTGGCTCCGGGGTTTGAGCTGGGCTCGAGCGCTGGCACACGTGTGGTCGCGGCTCGCTAATCCTCATGCAGGGCAACGAAATTAGCTCACCCCGCTCTTGACCAATCGAACGCGTGTCTGATAGAGTGAGGGCACGAACAGACCTCAGGGGGAGGTGAGCCGCGTGTCAGGCATGGCGACGGTCATCGAGCAAACACGCGCGCTCGCCGCTGAGGTGTTCGCGGCGTGTTCGGTGCCGACGTCGACTCGTTCGCAGGGGGAGTGGGCCGAGTTGGTGACCGCCTGCCAGGGCATGCTCAACACACTGTCGGCGGCTCAGGATGCGGCGATCGCTCGGATGGTGGCGATCGAGTGGGTGTGGGCACCGGATGGCTCAACGGCTGAGCGGGTGCATGCGCCGGGGTGGGTGTCGTTGGATGGACCTGATCTGGTGGCCTCCACGTTGAGCGTGAGTCATCAGCATGCGCAGGCTCGGGTCGATGAGGCGGTGGCATTGGCTGCTGGGGTGGCGCCGAGCGCGGGTCCGGGTGACCCGCGGGTGCCCAGCGGCCTGGGGGCGCTGCATGAGCAGATGGCTGCCGGGCAGGTGGATGCCTACCGGGCTGGGGTGGTTGCCAGCGAGTTGGCCGGGTTCCCTGCCGACGTGGTGAAGCAGGTCCTCGACCAGATCGTCGGGTATGTGGGGGAGCCGGGCCCGGTGTTGCGTCGGCGCACCCGCCGGGTGTTGGCGCGGGTGTCGCCCGAGCATGCGCGGGAGCGGACGGTGGCGGCTCGGCGGGAGTGTGGGTTGCGCCGGTGGGTCGCTGATCCGGGGGTGGATGCGTGGTTGGCGCGGGTGCCGGTGGAGGAGGCTGCTCCGGCGTGGGCAGCGATCGATGAGTTGGCTCGCCGTTATGTCGCCGACGCTGCCTGCGCCGATCTGGAGCGTGCTCGGGGGAAGGCGTTGACCGATCTGGTCACCGGCCACTCGACCGGCACGTATGCCGTGCACCTCACCACCACCCTCGAATCCGCCCTTGCCGCAACCGAATCCGCGCCTGGGCGCGTTTCGGGTGAAGGTGTCCCCGCGCCTGCTGTCGGAGCAGCTGTTGCCGCGCCGGATGAGGCGCGCGTGTCTCTTTCGGGACCGGGTGTTCCCGGACCGGGTGTTGGCGCACCTGAGGATGCGCCTCTGTCGCGGCCGAGTGGCTCGCCCGCGCTGTCGCCGACCCGCCCCGATCGAGGGTCAGCCAGGGCAGCACGGCGGGGCAGCGACCGGTTGGTGAGAGCGTCCGGGGGTGTGAAAACGGCTGCCGTCACAGGCGGTCAGGGACAGCCAGCGGCCGATCCGGCTCCAACGAATCCCATTGCATCGACTCCTGTCCAGTCGGCTCCTGGCCAGTCGGGTCCTGGTGCGTTGGGTCCTGGTGCGTCGGTTCCTGGTGCGTCCGCTCCCCTTGCGTCGGGTTCTGGTGCGTCCGCTCCTGATGCGTCGGGTCCTGGTGCGTCGGACCCGGCCATCGGGGATCTGGTGAGTGTGGTGTTGACCGGGTCGAGCGAGCCACGGTTGGTGCCACGCGATTGGTTGCAACAGGCCACGAGTGCGGCGAAGACCTGCAAGACGTTGGCGTGCGCACCAAGCACTGGGGCGCTGGTGGACCCCGGCGGGCAGCTGACGAGCACGGCATACCAGCCGGGGGAGAGGCTGCGAGCGTTGGTGAAGGCTCGTGATGGGCGCTGCCGGTTCCCCGGATGCTCGATCGCGGCAGTGTTTTGCGACCTGGATCATGTCACCCCGTGGCCGGCTGGCCCGACCGCCGCCGTCAACCTCATCTGCCTGTGCCGGCGCCATCACCGGATCAAACAAGCCCCCGGTTGGCGGGTGCGGCTGCACCCCGACGCCACCGTCACCTGGACCGATCCACTGGGCGGGCAACACCTCACCCACCCGATCGACCGTCTCGAGCACCTCATGCTGCCCGCACCTGCTGACCCCATCAACGACGCCGACCCCACCCCCAACGCGAATCACGAGGATTGCCAGCCCGACTCGCTCGGTGGCGTCGTAGTGGACGTGGTCCGCGAGCACGCCCGAGCGATCGAATGCCGGCGCGCCGGCATCGGCGTGCACCGCCTTCGCTGGCGCGAGCTCAACGTGGCGCACCGCGCCCCCGACCCCGACGCCGAGCTCCACCGGATCCTCCGACCGATCAAGGCCGGTCTCAACGATGCCCGCCAACGAGCGTGGCGCGAGCAGCGGACAGCCGACGACCCCCCACCCTTCTGACCGAGGTGCGCTCTCACGCGAGGCACCACGTCAGCACCGACCGCAGACACGTCGAGGCGGCGGCATCGGGTGGCGGCATCGGGTGGCGGCATCGGGTGTGCGGGATCGGGCAGCGGCGTCGGGTGGGCGGCGTCGGGTGGGGGGCGCCGGGTGCCTTGCACGTGACGAGCGGGCGGCATACCCCCGAGGTATGCCGCCCGCTCGCGTTCCGGAGCAAGGGGCCGCGTCAGTGGCCGCCCTGCAACGTCTGGCGCAACCGCGCCAGGCTCGACGCATCGTCAGCGCCGTCGTGCTCGACCGAGGCCTCGGAGTGGTATTCGCCGGTGACCAGATAGACGACCCGTCGCGCCACCGAGACGGCATGGTCGGCGAAGCGCTCGTAATAACGCCCGAGCAGGGTGAGGTCGACGACCGTCTCGACCGGCAGCTCGACGGTGCGCAGCATCGTGAAAAGCCTGCGGTGCAGGACATCCATCGCATCGTCGTCCTGCTCGAGGGCGACGGCCCCGTCGATGTCACGGGCGGCGATGACCGATCCGGCCTTGGCGACGACGAGCTGGGCGACCTGCCCCATCTCCAGGACATGGGCCCGCATCGAGGCGGGCACCGCCGAGTTGGGATAGCGCAGCCGCGCCACCTTGGCCACGTGGCGCGCGAGGTCGCCCATCCGCTCGAGGTCCGAGCTCATCCGCAATGCGGTGACGACGATGCGCAGGTCGGTGGCGACCGGCTGCTGACGGGCGAGCACGTCGACGGCCAGGGTGTCGAGCTCCTCGCGGGCGTGGTCGAGATTGCGGTCGCCCGCGATGACGTCCTCGGCGAGGTGCAGGTCGGCGTCGAGCAGGGCGGTCGTCGCCCGGGACATCGCCGAGCCGGCCAGGCGGGTCATGTCGACGAGCCGCTCGGAGATCGACTGCAGCTCCTTGAGGAACAGGTCGTTCATGCAGCGGTCCTCCATGATCGTGCGGGCGCGTATGGTCCCACCGTTTCGTGAACAGCCGCTCGCTCCCAGGTGAACTTCACGTGCGCAGGCAGGGGACGGGCTGCGGACCGGCTGCTGGCCTCTAGCCTAGGGCCGTGGAGGTTGTGCTCGCGGCCGTCTTCGGCGCACTGGTCGCCGGGGCGATCGCGTATGCCGTGGGGTCTCGTCGCGCCCCCGCGACGGCCGCGCCGGTCGTGGCACCTCAGCCCGTCGTGGACGTCGACGAACTGCCGATGGAGGTCACCGACCTGCTCGCCGCCCTCGGGTCCAGCGGCATCGTCCTTGACTCCCGCCAGCAGGTCGTCGCCTGCTCGCCGACGGCCGTCACCCATGGCCTGGTCCGTGGCACGACGGTGACCCACCCGCCGCTGCTGGCCCTGGCCCGTCGCGCGCTCGCCGAGGGTGGCGTGGTCGAGGAGCAGCTCGGGCTGCCGCGCGGCCTCAGCGTCGACGCTCGCCGGGTCGTGCAAGCGCGCGCCACTCGCCTCGGCCCGCACCACGCACTGCTCATCGTCGAGGACCGCTCGCACGCCTACCTCGTCGAGGAGGTCCGCCGCGACTTCCTCGCCAATGTCAGCCACGAGCTCAAGACGCCCGTGGGCGGGCTCATGCTGCTCGCCGAGGCGGTGCGCGACGCTCGCGACGACCCGGAGGCGGTGGCCCGCTTCTCCAAACGGATGCGCAAGGAGACCCGCCGGCTCGACCAGTTGGTCAGCGACATCGTCCAGCTGTCCCGGCTGCAGTCCGAGGACCGGCTGTCCGAGCCCGTCTCGGTCGACCTCGCCAAGGTCGTCGAGCGGGCCGTCGACGACGTGCGCGTGCAGGCCGAGGAGCGCGACATCGATCTCGTCGTCCGGTCGGACGCCGGCGCATGGGTCTGGGGTGACAAGGAGCTGCTCGTCACCGCCGTGCGCAATCTCGTCGTCAACGCCGTCGCCTACTCCGGCCCGGGCACGCGGGTGGCCATCCGCACCCTGCTCGCCCCCGACGGCGCCCGCGAGATCATCGTCACCGACCAGGGCCAGGGCATCCCCGAGATCGAGCTCTCGCGCATCTTCGAGCGCTTCTACCGGGTCGACGCTGCGCGCTCGCGCGCCACCGGCGGGACCGGTCTCGGGCTGTCCATCGTCAAGCACGTCTGCGCCAACCATGGTGGCGACGTCACCGTGTGGAGCGAGGTCGGGCGCGGCTCGACCTTCACCATCCGGCTGCCGGCACCGGCATACGGCCCCGACGACGAGTCGACCACGGGCACCATCCCGGTCATCACCGCGGTCAACGGAGCCGCGGCGCCTGACGCATCCCGAGCCGACGCCACGGCCGACCCCGCGACCCACACCGACCAGACCAGAGAGGTCAGGACCGCATGAGCCGGATTCTCATCGTCGAGGACGAGGAGTCCTTCTCCGACCCGCTGTCCTATCTGCTCCACAAAGAGGGCTACGAGACGTCGGTGGCGGCCACCGGCCCCGAGGCGCTGGCCGATTTCGACGCCAACGGCGCCGACCTCGTGCTGCTCGACCTCATGCTCCCCGGCTTGTCGGGCATGGAGGTATGCCGTGCGCTGCGCACGCGCTCGAGCGTCCCGATCATCATGCTGACCGCCAAGGACAGCGAGATCGACAAGGTCGTCGGGCTGGAGATGGGCGCCGACGACTACGTGACCAAGCCCTACTCCTCGCGCGAGCTGCTGGCCCGCGTGCGGGCCGTCCTGCGTCGGCTGTCCGAGCCCGACGAGGGCACCCCCGCGAGCATCCAGGCCGGCCCGGTCCGCATGGACGTCGAGCGGCATGTCGTCACCGTCGACGGCGCGGTCACTCCGCTGCCGCTCAAGGAGTTCGAGTTGCTGGAGTTGCTGCTGCGCAACTCCGGCCGGGTGCTGACCCGCGCGCAGCTCATCGACCGCGTGTGGGGCAGCGACTACGTCGGCGACACCAAGACCCTCGACGTCCACGTCAAGCGGCTGCGCGCCAAGATCGAGCCCGACCCGGGCAACCCGCGCTACATCCTCACGGTGCGTGGGCTGGGCTACAAGTTCGAGGGCTGAGCACCCGAGCACTCAGCGCCGAACGCGGAGTGCCGAGCCGAGCGCTGGCTGAGTGCTGGATGAGTGCTGCGCGCCGAGCACCGACTGTGCGCTGCGGCCTGATCTCCACACTCGCGGGTGCCACCCACAGACAGCGATGCGGGGCGCGCTTGGCAGCGCGCCCCGCATCGGTGTCTGTGGCTGCTCGTCCGTGCCCGGGCGGGCCCGGACGAGCCCGCGGTCACTTGATGTCGGCGTAAACCCCAGTCGGCGGCAGGACCGGCACGGAGACCATCTGCTGGCCATCAGGGGTGACCAGGTAGATCTCGGTCATCGTGCCCGGGGCGCTGGGGATCTTGTCGAAGCTCACGCCCGTGATGGTCTTGAGCTCGCGCCCTCCGAGGGAGATCGAGCCGGTGGGTGTCGCCTTGGCGTCGGCCCCCTCACGAGTGAGGAAGCTGACCTGGACGGACGCGTCACCGGTGTTGAGCACCGCGCCGGTGAGCTTGCCCGAGCCGCCGGCCTTGTCGGAGACGACCACGAGGTTGCGGGCGGCCACCGCACCCAGCTGGGCGGGGACGCCGTCACCCGGGTTGTAGGGCTCTGCCGTCTGCACCGGCGAGAAGAAGGAGCACGCGGACAGGGCGAGCGTCGCAGCTGCGGTGCAGGACGCGGCGAGGGCGCGGTGGAGTCGCATCACGGGCACAGCGTAGCGGGCCACCCGACCGGGACAGCGAGCGGGGCAGCGTGGCGCCCGCCACGCTCTGCCTGCTTCCCCGCTGGCCCCGGCCGGCCGGGGACTGGCAGGGCTAGTGAGGCCAGCAGGGCTAGTGAGGCCAGCAGGGCTAGTGAGACCAGCAGGGGCCAGTGAGAGCGGCAGGGCTAGTGAGGCCAGCCGGGCTAGTGAGACCAGCAGGGCTAGTGAGACCAGCAGGGCTAGTGAGACCAACAGGGTTAGTCAGACCCAAAGTGGAGGCCAGCAGGCGAGTGAGACCGGCAGGGCCAGCAGGGCCAGCAGGGCCAGCCGGGCAGGCCAAGCCAGCCAAGGCCAGCGGGGTTCGAGGTATTCCGCTACCGCCAGGCGGTAGCGGAATACCTCGAACCGGCTGCAGGCGGGCTGCAGGGGGCTGCTGGGTCACGGCGTGGGGACGGCGTGGGGGACGAGGTGGGGCATGGCATGGGGCACGGCATACACGCGCGGGGGGCTTTGTCAAGGGCCATCTTGCGTCGCCGTGACGCCTCCGCGATCGGCAATCAGTGCCCTGACCTGCGCAAACGCTCCAGCTCGGCGTGCGCCTGTCGGTGCTCTCGTGTTATCCTGGATGCCGCGAAAGGGGATAACACCACATGGTCTTCAAGGTCGGCGACACTGTCGTCTACCCGCACCACGGTGCGGCACTGATCGAGGAAATCAACACTCGCACGATCAAGGGAGAGGACAGGGTCTATCTCAAGCTCCGCGTGGCCCAGGGAGATCTGACGATCCACGTCCCCGCGGACAGCTGCGAAGACATCGGCGTCCGTGACGTCGTCGGCCAAGAGGGCCTCGACCGCGTCTTCCAGGTGCTGCGCGCGGCCTACACCGAGGAGCCGACCAACTGGTCGCGCCGTTACAAGGCCAACCTCGAGAAGCTCGCCTCCGGCGACGTCATCAAGGTCGCCGAGGTCGTCCGCGACCTGTGGCGCCGCGACAAGGACCG
>CAZLGB010000021.1:0-26089 GCA_964558825.1 uncultured Intrasporangiaceae bacterium | reverse complement strand
ACCGGGGTGCGCCCGGCGGCGCCGACACCGCCATCACTCGCGCCGCCACTGCCGCTCCGGGACCCGCTGCCCCGACCCGTCATTGGCCGCCCCAGCCCGGCCGACGGCCCTCCCTGCCTTGGTGGCACCCGCACGGCCAGATCGACTCCGAGGATCGGGGCGATGCCGGCCGCAGTGCACGCCTGCACGAAGCGCACCGCGCCATAGAGCCCGTCGCGGTCGGTCAGCGCGAGGGCCGGCTGCCCGAAGGCGGCCGCCCGCTCGACGAGCGCGGCCGGCGTCGATGCGCCGTATTGCATGGAGTAGCCCGAGGCGACATGGAGGTGGACGAAGCTGCCCATGGCACGCAGACCGGAGTGTCAGCGGGACGGGCGCAACGCGGTGACCGGGGCGAGATAGGCCGGCAGGACGAGCCGCTGCGGCACCCCGAGCAGCTGCTCGACGATCTCGACGAAGACCTCGGCCTGGCGGACCAGGTCGTCGGCCTCGCGCGCCGGCACCGGATGATCGCCGCGCTCGACCGCGGCCCGCATCCGGGCCGAGGCGGCGAAGAAGATCGCCCACTCGGTCAGCTCCGGCGCCAGCCGGGGCAGCACCTCCCAGACGCTGCGCGGCCGGGACCGCGCCGACGGGCTGGTGCGAGCGGCGAGCACGGCAGCCGCGGCCCGCAGCGCACCCAGATGCGCGCCGACATAGCGCTCCCCCGCGTCGGTGGTCTGGCTGGCATGCAGCAGGCTCGCCCCGGCCCGGTCGAGCAGCTCCAACACGGTCACCGACACCGGCGCCGGTGCGCGCATCGGCTCGGATGCAGCTGCGCTCATGGCCTGTCCTCCCTTCTCGTGCAGTCGGATTCGTCACGGTGTATGCCGGTCGGCCGGCTCAATCGGTCACCCGCAACAACTGCCACCTCGCGCCCAGCGTCGCACCGGGCACCGACAGCGGCTCGGGCTCGATCTCGTCGCAGCACAGGTCGAAGACCCCCGTCTGCAGCGACCGCCCCGGCCCGGCCTCGACCCGCCAGACCAGCCGCTCACGGGCCGCGGCGGCCACGCCGTGCGGCACTCCCGGCGGCGGATCGAGCGCCTCTCTCCACCAGGCCCGCCGCTCGCGCCAATGCCCGAGGACGGCGCGCACGGCATAATCCCGGCCGCGCCAGCGGAAGCTCTCGGGGCGGGCCACGGCACCACCCTCCAGCTCGGGGTCGAACCCCACAGAGCCATCAGAGCCATCGGAGCCAAGGTGCAGCCGCAACTGGACCTGCACCGGCTCGGCATATCGGCGCACCACGACGAGACCCCCTCCAGGGCTGCTGGTTGAAGAAGGTGCCGGTGGCTGTCTCGACCCGAGCCAAACTCCCACACAACGAACCGGACACGTGTTCGAATAAGAAGACTCTAGCCGCCCCCACCGACAGCCTGTCAAGTGCAGATCGGCAGGCACCGTTACGGTGAGCCCATGCGCGACGGGGACCTTGGCCTGATCCTGCTGGGCATCGTCCCGGTGCTGCTCGTCCTGCCCATTCTCTGGTGGTATCGCCGCCGCAGCCGGGACGAGATCTTCGAGGGCATCACCCCCGGTGAGCTGCCCGGCGTGGGTCACCAGGTGCGTCGCGTGCGGGTGGGGGGCGGCTTTCGCGGCCAGACCGAGTATGCCGGTCCGGTCACCGTGCGCTTCACCCCGCCAGACGGGGTCACCCCGGGTCTGGCCGGGACGGTCATCGACGGCAGCGCCGACCGGCAGGACCTCTCGGCCACCCTCATCGATCTCGCGGTGCGCGGCTACTTCCAGATCCACCCGCTGTCGCCCGATGGCACGCTGCCCCCCGCCGCCCCGGCGCAGCCGGGCAGCACCCCGCCTCCTCCGCCCACTGGGGACGCCAAACGCGCCAAGGCCGCCCAGGGCCGCGACTACCTGTTGACAATGCCCGACCCACTGCCCAGCGTCGCGCAGTTGCGCCCCTTCGAGCGCACCCTCATCGATCCCCTCTATGCCGCCGGATCCCAGGTGCACTTGCGCCAGCTCGGTCCAGGTTTCGCCCAGGCCATGCGCGAGGCGCGGGTCGGGCTCTATCGCGAGGTCGTCGATCGCGGCTGGTATCTCGAGCATCCCCGGATCGAGAAGCGCCGCCTCGGCTGCCTGATGACCCCCGTGCTCGTCATCGCCGCCGCGCTCATGGCCCTCGGGGTCTGGCAACTGCGAGCCCGGGGCGAGGCCACCCTCGTCGGCTTCACCTTCCCGATCGGGATCCTGCTCGCAGCCTACCTGCTCTTCCGCGGTGCGCGCCGACGCTCGGCCCGCACCGCCGAGGGCAGCGCCGTGCGCATCCAGACGATGAACTTCCGCGAGTACCTCACCAAGGCCGAGGCGGCCCAGATCCGCTTCGAGGAGGCCAGCGATCTGTTCAGCCGCTATCTGCCCTATGCCATCGTCTTCGGCGTCGCCGAGCGGTGGGCCACGGTCTTCGGCGAGGTCGCGGCACGCGCGCACGCCGCCGGTTGGGCCGACGCGAGCTTCGACCTCGACTGGTTCGACATCGCCGCTCTCGCCGACCTCGCCGACGGCCTCAGCAGCGGCGGCCTGGCCCTGCTCGACGGCCTCGACGGCCTCGACGCCCTGGGCAGTCTCGGCGACATCGGCGACCTCGCCGGAAACCTCGGCGACGCCCTCGGTGGCGTCGCCAACGGCGTGGGCGACTTCGCCTCCTCGGCCGCCGACCTCATCGGGGGTGGCGATGGCTGCGGCGACGGCTGCGACCTCGACCTCGGCGGCTGCGACGGATGCGACCTCCCGTGACCGAGACCCCCCACCCGGTCCTCTCTCACCCCGCGGTCGTCCGGGTGCGCACGGCACTCACCGCGGCCGGCATACCCGGCCAGATCGTCGTCCTCGACGACGCCGCTCGCACGGCCGCCCAGGCCGCGGCCCAACTGGGGGTGGAGATCGCTCAGATCGCCAACTCGCTCGTCTTCGCCGCGTATGCCGTGGCGCCCGGACCCGACGACCCACCCGAGCCGCTGCTCGTGCTCACCAGCGGCGGGCACCGGGTCGACACCGCTCGGGTCGCCCGCGACCTCGGGCTGCACCATCTGGGCCGCGCGGATGCCGACTTCGTCCGCGAGCAGACCGGGTTTGCCATCGGCGGGGTCGCCCCGGTCGGCCACCTGCGTCCGGTGCGCACCCTCGTCGACCAGGCGCTGGCGGCATACCCGGTGATCTGGGCGGCCGCCGGGCATCCCCACGCGGTCTTCCCGACCACCTTCGCCCAGTTGGTGGCGATGAGTGAGGGCACGCCGGCGCAGGTCGACTGACCGGGATGAGGTCTGATCAGCCGACCCGGACGAACCGCCGCCCAATCCCCCTCAGGCACCTGAAGTAACCTACGGAATGAGTCATGCCGCCGGGCGATATAAGTATCCGTACGGATACCGACACCCCCGTCAGCTCTGCCAGAGTGTGCCCACGGGGAGAAGCCAAGGGCGTCCGACGAACTGGTCAGGTCCACAGGGGGTGACCTGAAAGGCGAGTCGGGCGCCCTGGGTTTTGCCCGGCGCGGACCGCCACACCGCCCTTCGGAATCCGAAGCCGTCACCTCCCCGATGCCGACGCCATCGCCGCCCCGCCTGCCTTCCGCATCCTGCGCGGCACACTTGATCGCGTCGCCCAGGTCTGCACCTCGACCGTTATCAGCTTGTAGTCTCCTCGCGGGATAGCGCCTGACCCGCACGACGTTGAATGCTCCGGACGGCGCAGGCCGACCATTCATGGGGAGGGACACCGATATGGGCGCAGAGATCCTGCCCTGGGTCTTGACGACTGGCTGGGCCAGCGGCATCAACGCGTATGCCGTCGTGCTGATCATGGGGCTCGCCGAGCGGATCTGGCAGGTGGCCGGCATACCGGCCGTGCTCGGGCGCACCGACGTGCTCATCGGCGCGGGGGTGCTCTTCGTCATCGAGATGGTCGCCGACAAGATCCCCTATCTCGACTCGGCGTGGGACTCCATCCACACCGTCGTGCGCCCTGCCGTCGGGGCGACCATCGGCTATCTGCTCGGTCACGAGAACGCCGACCTCAACGCCGCCTTCACCGCCGCGACCGGCGGGATCCTCGCGCTGGCCTCGCACCTGGTCAAGGCCGGCACTCGAGCGGCCGTCAACACCTCGCCAGAGCCGGCGAGCAATATCGTCGTGTCGACCGCCGAGGACGTCACCGTCGCCGCTGTCATGACGACGGCCTTCGCCAACCCCTGGGTCGCCGCGGCCATCGCCGGAGTGCTCTTGGTCATCGGGGCGATCGTCGTGGTCTTCCTGCTCAAGCGCATCCGCCGCTTCAAGTCCCGCTATGACGCCTGGGGTGAGCGCCTCGGCACCTCGGAGCCGAGTGCTGCCGGGTCCTTGCGCGACGCCCCCGAGCGCGTCCCGCGCCGGGACGAATAGCCCGACGAATACCGGGCTCCTTCGCGCCACTTTGCAGAAGGTGCGTCCTGGCGCACGTTCAGCTGAGCGGGCGGTCGGCCTATTGCGCCGCTTCCAGCCCGAGGTTGTCCCAGACCTGCAGCGTGGCCGTCGAGCGGTTCATCGTGATGAAGTGGATCCCCGGAGCGCCCTCCGCGAGCAGCTGCTGCGCCAGCTCGGTGGCGACCTGCACGCCGACCTCCCGCACCGCGGCCGGGTCGTCGGCGACGGCCTCGAGCCGCTCGGTCACCGCGCGCGGCACCGGCTGCCCGGACAGCTGGGTCATCCGGGCCAGTTGCTTGACATTGGTCACCGGCATGAGCCCGGGGATGATCGGCAGCTCGCTGCCACGCGCCACGACTCGGTCGCGCAGATCGGCATACGCCGAAGCGGTGAAGAAGAACTGGGTGATGGCGAACTGCGCCCCCGCCTCGGCCTTGCGCACGAGCACCTCGGCGTCGTGATCGAGGCTCGGGCTCTCGGGATGCCGGTCGGGGAAGGCCGCCACCCCGACGGTGAACGGCCCGAGCTCGCGCACCAACGACACCAGCTGCTCGGCGTGGTCGAGGCCCTCCGGGTGCGACACCCACGGTTGGTCCAGGCCCCCCTGCGGGTCGCCGCGCAACGCGAGGACGTTGCGCACCCCCACGGCGGCGAAATTGCCGACGATCTGGCGCAGCTCGGCCACCGAGTGCCCGACGCAGGTGAGGTGGGCCAGCGTCGTCAGGGTCGTCTCCTGGCTGAGCCGCCCGGTCATCCGAATGGTCCGGTCACGACTGGAGCCGCCCGCCCCATAGGTCACCGAGACGAAGGTCGGCCGGGTCTTCTCCAGATCGCGGATGGCCTCCCAGAGCGCCGTCTCCCCCGCGTCGTCCTTGGGCGGGAAGAACTCGAAGCTGATCGAGGGCTTGCCCTGCGCGAGCGCGTCGGGGATCGAGCGCACGAGGTGCTCGGGCCGGGGCAGTGTCCGCATGCCCCCCAGCCTACGAGGGGGTATGCCGTGCGCCGTCCCGCGTCCGCCCTCCGAGCCGGCCGCACCCGCGACGCCCCGTAGGCTGGGGGCGATCACCCGGCATACCCGGCATCGCCTGCCGCCCGAAGGAGAGACCCACCCGTGACTGCACCGCTGGACCGCGAAGCGCTGCGGGCACGGGTGCAGACGGTCATCGAGGCGGAGCTAGACCACCAGGAGCGCATCCTCGCCGAGATCGGCGATGACCTGACGGCCCTCGTCGACCCGATCCGCACGCTGCTGGCCGGCGGCAAGCGGCTGCGGGCGGCCTTCGCCTACTGGGGATATCGCTGCGGTGGCCGGCCCGACTCCGACGCCCTCGTGCGCCTGGCCAGCGCGATGGAGTTCTTCCAGGCGGCGGCGCTACTGCACGACGACGTCATGGACGGCAGCGACACCCGCCGCGGTATGCCGTCCGCCCACCGCTCCATCGCCGCGCTGCACACGGCTCGGGGCTGGGCCGGCAGCGGCGACCGCTTCGGGGAGGGGGCGGCGATCCTCGCCGGCGACCTGTGCCTGCAGTGGACCGATGAGCTCTACGCGACCTGCGGGCTGCCTCCGGAGCACCTGGCGCGGGGGCGGGCGACCTTCGACCGGATGCGCACCCAGCTCATGGGCGGGCAATTCCTCGACCTGCTCGAGTCGGCGCGTGGTTGGGAGGGGCTCGACACCGCCGGGCGACTGGCTGCCGCGCGCCGGGTGATCCGCTTCAAGAGCGCCAAATACACGATCGAGGCTCCGTTGCTCGTCGGCGCACTGGCCGCCGGCGTGCCCGAGGCCGCCGTGTCCGGGCTCTCCGACTACGGCCTGGCCCTCGGCGAGGCCTTCCAGCTGCGCGACGACCTGCTCGGGGTCTTCGGCGACCCGGTCCAGACCGGCAAGCCCGCCGGCGACGACCTGCGCGAGGGCAAGCGCACCGTGCTGCTCGCCTATGCCCTCGACACCGCCGGCCCAGCCGCGACCCGCACCGTCGAGCAGCTCTTCGGGCGCGACGACCTCGACTCCGCCGGGGTCGAGCTGCTGCGCACGATCATGCTCGACACTGGCGCCGTGGGCCGGGTCGAGGCCGATATCGCCACCCTCGCCGCGCACGCCCACGCCGCGCTCGAGCGAGGCACGGCATACCTCGACGGGCAGGCTGCCGCGGTGCTCGACGAGCTCGTCGCGGTCTGCACGGCCCGCGAAGCCTGACGCAGGCCCCGCCCCGCCGGCCGCCGCCTGGCGACCCCCCGCAGCTCAGAAGGCCAGGGCCTGGGCGCGGCGCCGGATCTCGGTCTTGAAACCCGCCGCCAGGGCGTCGAGCGGCGAGCCACCGCCCGGCAGGGTCGCATCGACGGTGTGCAGCCAGCGGATGATCTCGTCGTCGGTCATCCCCCCGTCGGCGAGCACGGTGAAGGTGCCGCGCAGCTCGGGCCGGGGCCCGTCCGCGCCGAGGAAACCCTCGGGCACCGCGAGCGCCTTGTTGGGGCCGACCCGGTGGGTGAGCACCTCGCGATCGGCGATATGCCGCCGCACCCGCGACAGCGGGATGCCATAGCGCTGCGCGATGTCGGGCAGATAGAGCCACGACGCGACCAGGGACTCGAGATCGGCGTCCTCGTCGCGGTCGGCGGGAGGGGCAGCAGGTTTGTCGGCCACGGGCCAACCCTATGGCCGACTGGCTAAACTCGGATGTCGATGTCGCTGCCCACATCGTCGGGCCGCCACCGCTCTCCCGGAGGTGGCGCTGCGGTGGGTGTCCACGGGTTGGCCGTGATCGGCGCCCTCGGAGTGCTCACCACGCTGGCCCTGCTGCTGCTCTGGGGCGTGGTCTCCATGCTGTCCGGCGGGGATCGTGGTCGTCCGGGCGTCGCCGGCATCAGCTCGTCGGCCAGCGCGACGACGGCGGGGCCGAGCATGGCGCCGAGCAGCGAGCCGTCTCCCACCACCGATGCGGGGACGTCGAGCCCGACCGACGCGACCGGCATACCTGCCGCGACCAGCACCGACGCTGCCACGACGGCCACGACGACTCGGGCCACCTCGACGCGACCACCCACAACCCGCCCGAGCGCGTCGACGCCCGCGCCGACCAAGCCCCCCATCTCCAGCCCGGCACCCCCGGGAGTCACCGGGGTGTCGCTGACGTGTTCGCTGACCGGCAAGCGGGTCCACGGGAGCGTGACCTTCCACACGAGCGCCCGCGTCTCGGCGACCTTGCACGCCGGCGACGGCACCGCGTCAGTCACCGACACGGGGTGGGTCACCCTCACGGCGAGCGGCGCCGACTCCCCCGGGTCGTGCTCGGCGACCATCGACGGTCGCAGCTACGGCCCGATCGCGGCGAGCTGACCGAGCCGGCCGTCACGTCGCGTCAGCGCATCTTCGCCAGCCTGATCGCGCTGACGGCGGCCACCGTCGCGGACACGACGGCCACGCCTGCCACCACTGGCCACCAGTCGGGCTGACCGACGATCCACCCGATCACCGAGACCAGACAGATGAGACCGTTGACGACTGCCAGCGAGCGATAGCCCTGGCGCGATTCCTCCATCCCCCCATCATCGCGGGTCCGCTCAGCCGTAACAGCGCCGCCCCTGCCGGGAATGACCGAGCATGGACGGCATGGCGCCAGCGCGCGACGAGGTGTGGTTTCGGGGGTTCTTCCTCGCCCACCACGGTGCCGTCCTGAGGTATGCCGTGCGCCGTCTCCCCGGGGACGCCGACGACATCGTCGCCGAGGTGTTCGCGGTTGCATGACGCTCGCGAGCGAGGATCCCCGACCCGCCCTTGCCCTGGCTCTATGGCGTCGCCCGTCACGTCATCCTCCATGCCCACCGGGCCAGTGCCCGCCGAGCCCGGCTCGATGCTCGGGTCTTCGGTCTGCGTCCGGCGCTTCCGGCCGACCCCGGTGAGGCCGTCCCCGACCGGCTCGATGCGGTCGACCGGGTCACCGACGTGCTCGCCCGGCTGTCACCGACCGATGCCGAAGTGCTGCGCCTGTGGGCCTGGGAGGGCCTCGACGGCAGCGACCTGGCGGTCGCGCTCGGCTGCTCACCGGTCACGGCTCGGGTCCGGCTGCACCGGGCGATGCGTCGCGCCGGGGCGCTGGTCGGTCTCGACTCGGTCGCCGCCCTCTTCGACGACCCCCAGCCCCAGGCCGCCCCGGCCTCCACGCCCGACGCCGCCGCTGCCCCCCAACCTCAGGAGATCCGATGAACATCCAGCTGCGCGACCGCCTCGCCCAGGCCGACCCCGCCGCGGGTCTGTTCGGGTATGCCGCCGCCGAGGCCGACCGGATCGTCGATGCCATCGTCGGCGAGCACCCGGCATACCGCGGGATGGACGGCCGTCGGGCGGGCCGACCCGGGCGCCGGTCCGTCGCGGTGGCCGGGGCGCTCGCCGCCACGGTGACGGCGATCCTGCTCACCCAGCAGCTCGCGCCAGGAGGGGCGAGCGATGCGGCCCGCCGGGTGCTCGTGCAGGCCGCCGCCCAGGCGAGCGATCCGCCGGCTCGGGCCGACCAGTGGTGGCAGGTGACCCGCACGGGCTACTGGCCCGACGGGACCATCGAGCGCCGGATCGAGTTCGTCGCGGTGGACGGCTCCAGGCCGACTGTGTTTGTGGACGAGAGTTTCCCCCCAGGTGTCGGCAGCAGCCCGAGCCAGCGCTCGGCCTGGTCGACCGGCCTCTCCCCCAACGTGACCGGTGGCGCATGGCAGGTGCCTGATGCCACCTTCATGGCCGGGCTGCCTCGCGACGTCGACGCCCTGCGCGCCCGGCTCTACGCCGACACCGCCGGTCGGGGTCGCTCGGTGGATGGCGAGGCGGTCGTCTATGTCGCCGACCTGCTGCGCTCCGGCATCGTGCCGGCGGACTTGCGCCGCAGCCTGTATGCCGTGCTCCAGACAGTCCCCGGGGTGGACCTCGCCGCGCCCCAGAGCGTCGCCGGCACCCGCACCGGAGTGGTCATCGCCTATACCGAGACCGCGGGCTTGCTGCCAACTGGGGCCGAGCGCCAGGAGCTGCTGCTCGACCCCGCCACCGGCGAGTTGCTCGCCGAGCGCACCGTCAGACCCGGCTCCGAGCCGAGCGGCTGGACGACCATCGAGCGAGCGGTGGTCGATGCGGTCCCCGACGACGTGCGCGCCGCCGAGGTCGTCCTGTCCTGCCGGGCCCTGGACGGGGCGGGCGGTGTGCAATGCCAGCGGTCCCCGTCGTGGGTCGGGCCGCCCGGCCCGTCATCGCCCGGCACGACCTCCAGCGCCACCGTCGAGGCCACCAAGAGTCCGTGATCGGAGTCAGGGCCGCATTCGCCACAAGCCACATCCGTCACATCCGTCACAAGCGCCCCGGCCGCCACATGCGTGGCTGCCGGGGGCGGACGGCATACCCCCCGTAAACTCGGCGCGTGACCTCCGAGGCGGGCCTCGACACGGCCGAGCGCGTGCTCGGCGGTCGCTACCGGCTGCTCTCGCGCATCGCCGACGGGGGCATGGCCACGGTCTACCTCGCGCTCGACCAGCGCCTCGGGCGGCGGGTGGCGGTCAAGATCCTGCGCCCCGACCTGGCTCGCGATGCGGCCTTCGTCGCGCGTTTCCATCGGGAGGCGCAGCTGGCGGCGGGGCTCTCGCACCCCAATATCGTTGCGGTGCATGACTTCGAGGAGACCGACTCGGAGCTCTACCTCGTCATGGAGTATGTCGAGGGCCAGACGCTGCGCCAGCGGCTCACCGAGCACGGCGCGATGACCGTCCGCGAGGCGACCGGGGTCTTCGGCGAGTTGCTCGGCGCCCTCGCGGCGGCGCACCGAGCTCAGCTCGTGCACCGCGACGTCAAGCCCGAAAACGTCCTGCTCGCCCACGACGGCACGATCAAGGTCACCGATTTCGGGCTCGCTCGGGCGGTCACCTCGACCACCCGCACGTCGACGACCGGGGTCCTGCTCGGCACGGTCTCCTATCTCGCGCCCGAGCAGCTCGACGCCGATCGCGCCGACGCCCGCAGTGACGTCTATGCCGCGGGGCTGGTGCTTTACGAGCTGCTCACCGGGCAGAAGGCCTTCCAGGGCGACAACCCCATGCACGTGGCCTATCAGCACGTCCACGGCACCGTGCCGCTGGCCTCCGACCGGGTGAGCACGGTGCCGCTCGAGCTCGACCGGGTCATCGAGCGCGCCACCCGCCGCGACCCGGCCGACCGCCCGGCCGACGCCGGCGAGCTGCTCGAGCTGCTCCAGGAGGGCACGGCTCAGCTCTCCGACGAGGAGCTCGACGCCACTCCCGTCTTCCTCGGAGGTATGCCGGTCGCCGCCTCCGCTGCTCCTGGCGCCCCTGCTGCGGCAGCTGAATCAGCCGTGGATGAGCCGGCGGGCGGCTCGGCCGCGGCGCTGGGACCCGTCGGCGGGGTCGCCGTCGACTCGGCCTCCCCTCCCACGACCAAGCTGTCGACGCTCGCTCCGACCACGGCATACCGCCTGGTCGAGGCCGAGCCGGCACCCGCCGAGGCGCCCCACGACACCGAGCCGACTGCCCCGAGCCCGCAGCCCGGGCGACCCGAGGCGAGCCCGACCCCGACGGCCACCCGACGCCGGCGGCGACGCTGGCCCTGGGTGCTCGCGGTGCTGCTGCTCGCCGGTGGCGGTGCGGGAGGATGGTGGTGGTGGGACGGGCTCGGCCCCGGCTCGATGCGCACCGTGCCCGTCGTCGCCCACCTGCCACTGGCCCAGGCGCAGGCCGCCCTCGGTGCCGTCGAGCTGCACGACGGCGTGACCGAGGTCTACAGCGAGACCGAGCCCAAGGGGCAGGTCATCGGCTCCGACCCCGCGGCCGGTGCCGAGGTGCACAAGCGCACCGGCGTCGCGCTGCAGGTGTCCAAGGGCCCGGAGCGCTATGCCGTGCCGCAGCTCGTCGGGGTGGCCCGGCCCGACGTCGACAAGCTGCTCACCGATCGCAACCTCAAGCTCGGCACGGCGACCGACGCCTTCAGCGAGACGGTGCCGGCCGGCCAGGTCATCAGCCAGGACCCGGTGCTCGACACCTCGGTCAAGCGCGACACCCCGGTCAACATCGTCGTCAGCAAGGGCCGCGAGCCGATCCCGGTGCCCAATCTCACCGGCAAGGACGCCGACGCCTCGCAGAAGCAGCTCGAAGGCCTGGGGCTCAAGGTCACCCGCGGCGATCCGGTCAACAGCGAGACAGTGCCGGCGGGGTCGATCATCACCCAGACGCCCGCCGACGGCACGCTCTTCAAGGGCGACGCCGTGACCATCGTCGTGTCCAAGGGACCGCTGCTCGTGGCGGTGCCCGACGTCACCCTCAAGGGCAGCGCCGAGGCCTCCAAGATCCTCACCGATGCGGGCTTCAAGGTCGTCATCAACAAGGTCTTCGGGGGCGTGCTCAAGACGGTGCGCTTCCAGGATCCGGCCGGCGGCACCATGGTCCGCAAGGGCACGACGATCACGCTGACCGTCATCTGAGCACTCGGCATACCCCCTCGACATGACGCCCTCTCCCGCCCGCGCGCGCACCCTCGCCACCATCCTGCTCGTCTCGCTGACGGCGGTGTGGGGGTCGACCTTCTTCCTCATCCGCGACCTCGTGCAGACCGTGCCGCCGGCCGACTTCCTTGCCGTGCGCTTCGGGATCGCGGCCGTGTTGATGGTCGCGATCTTCTGGCGGCCCTTGCGCGCGCTCAACCGCCGCGAGTGGCTCGTGTCGATCGGGCTCGGCTCCCTCTACGGCCTGGCCCAGATCCTCCAGACGATGGGGTTGGCCCACACCGACGCGTCGGTGTCCGGCTTCATCACCGGCACCTATGTCGTCTTGACGCCGATCTTCACCGCGCTGCTGCTGCGCGAGCGGGTGCCGGCGAGCACGTGGTATGCCGTGCTCCTCGCCACCGTGGGCCTGGCCCTATTGTCGCTCAACGGTTTTGCCGTCGGAGTGGGTGAGGCGCTGACCCTCGGCTGCGCGGCGCTCTATGCCCTGCACATCGTCGGGCTCGGGCGGCTGTCCACCCCGGAGCGGGCCACCGGGATGTCGGCTGTGCAGATGCTCGTCATCGCTGCGCTCGCGCTCGTGGCCGCCGTGCCCGACGGCATCGTGCTGCCCCAGGGCGTCGCCCAATGGGCGCAGGTCCTCTATATGGCGACCTTTGCGGGGGTGCTCGCGCTGTGGGCGCAGACCTGGGGGCAGGCGCACATGTCGGCCACTCGTGCGGCGATCGTCATGACGCTCGAGCCGGTCTTCGCGGCGGGCTTTGCCGTGGCCTTCGGCGGCGAGGCGCTCTCCTGGCGGATGGTGGTCGGGGGGCTGCTCGTACTCGCGGCGATGTATACCGTCGAGCTCGTCGGCCGGCGTCCTGACGCCGACGCCCGCCGCACCCCCGAGGCGCTGCACCACGAGGTGTGACCGGCGAGGGCGCTGGGGCGCTGACGGCCACGCCGCACGGTGGTCCTCCACGGACGGCCCCATCGGCTGGTCGGGTGCGCGTTGCTATGCATTGAGTCGCAGGTGACTCACGACCGCGCAACCATCGAAGAGAGTCCATCCCGCGGCCAAGACGCGTCGAGTCGCCCGCAGGACGACGCCCACGTCGGCCAAACCACGTTCGCACCGAGGCCCGGGCCGGCGTGGACAGCGAGAGTGGTGGTCCAGACCCGGCAGCAGCATTGATCAGGCGCGTGAGTCACCCACGACTCAATGCATAGCAACGAGCACCCCCACCTGCCAGCGCGCAGGTTGACGCCAAGGCCCGCGCCACAGCAGGCCAAAGCGCAGCGCCACGAGCCGCACGCCTGCCCGGCCGCCGCCGCACGCATGCGATCAGGTCAGACCGGCCCGTGCCGCAGCAGCTCGGTCAACACGTCGATCGCGTATGCCGTGCTCGCCTCGTCGACGTCGAGGTGCCACACGAAGCGCACGAGCGACGGCCCCGCGGCATACCCCCGGACGCCGCGCGCGAGCGCTGCAGCGACCAGGGCTGGCGGCGTCCATGCCGTGGCGGCGGTGGAGAGCATGAGGATGTTGGTCTCGACCGTCGCCGGGTCGACACACCCGGGTGCCGCCTCGGCGAGCGACTCGGCGGCCCGCCGGGCTCGGGCGTGGTCGTCGGCGAGCCGCTCGATGTGGTGGTCGAGCGCCCACAGCCCAGCCGCGGCGAGCACGCCGACCTGGCGCATCCCGCCGCCGAGGCGCTTGCGCCAGACCCGGGCCTCGGCGATCGCCTCAGCCGACCCGACGAGCACCGAGCCGACGGGCGCCCCCAGCCCCTTGGACAGGCACACCGACACCGTGTCGAAGGATCCGGCATACTCCGCGAGCGAGACGCCAGTAGCGGCGTGCGCATTCCACAGCCGCGCCCCGTCAAGGTGCATCCGCACGCCGAGCGGCGCGGTCCCCGCGCGCACCGCCTGGATCGCCGCAAGCGGCTGGACGGTGCCACCGCCGAAGTTGTGGGTGTTTTCGACGACGACGAGCGCCGTGCACACCTGATAGGGCCCGACGCCGACGGTGACGAGACCGAGCGGGCCGGCTGGGTCGAGCAACCCACGAGGGGCCTCCCAGGTGCGCGACGAGATCCCCGACAAGACTGCGGCAGCACCCAATTCGGCGCGGATGACGTGAGCGAGCCGGTCGCAGATCAGCTCCTCGCCGGGGCGCACGTGCAGCCGCAGCCCGAGCTGGTTGGCCATCGATCCCGTGGGGGCGAAAAGGCCGGCCTCGTGGCCGAGCAGCCCGGCCACCCGCTCCTCGAGCGCCCGGACCGTCGGGTCCTCGCCGAAGACGTCGTCGCCGACCTCGGCAGCGGCCATGGCCGCTCGCATCCCCGGCGTCGGACGGGTGAGCGTGTCGGAGAGCAGGTCCGCGCGGATCGACGTGGACATCGGCGGCCCGTCAGACCGTGGCGTCGGCGGACAGCATGTCCGCGGCGAGGAAGGCGAGCTCCAGACTCTGGCGATGGTTGAGGCGCGGGTCGCAGACCGTCTCGTAGCGGGTCGCGAGATCGGCGTCGAGCACCTTGTGAGTGCCGCCGATGCACTCGGTGACGTCGTTGCCGGTGAGCTCGACGTGCAGCCCGCCCGGCACCGTGCCCAGCGATCGGTGGACGTCGAAGAAGCCGCGCACCTCGGTGACGATGTCGTCGAAATCGCGGGTCTTGTAACCCCCGGACGACTCGAAGGTGTTGCCGTGCATGGGGTCGCAGATCCAGGTGACCGTGGCCCCCGCGTCGCGGACGGCCTCGATCATCGGCGGGAGCGCATCGGTGACCCGGTCAGCCCCCATCCGGGTGATGACGGCCAGGCGCCCGGGCTCGCGCTCGGGATCGAGGCGCTCGACGAGGCGCACGACCTCGCCAGGATCGGCCTTGGCCGACACCTTGACGCCGATCGGATTGCGCACGCGCGCAAGGAAATCGACGTGTGCACCGTCGAGCTCGCGGGTGCGCTCCCCCACCCAGACGAAATGGGCCGAGGTGTCATAGGCCCGGCCGGTGCGCGAGTCGATGCGGGTCAGCGCCCGCTCGTAGTCGAGCAGCAACGCCTCGTGCGCGGAGAAGAACTCCGTCGTGCGCATCCGCTCGAAGTCCGCGCCACAGGCGGCCATGAACTTCATCGCCTTGCCGATGTCGTGCGCCAGCCGCTCGTAGCGGACGTTTGCCGCGCTCTCGACAAAACCCTTGTTCCAGTCGTGCACGTGTCGCAGGTCGGCGAAGCCGCCCATCGTGAAGGCGCGCACGAGGTTGAGCGTCGCCGACGAGTGGTGATAGCCCTTGACGAGCCGCTGCGGGTCGGGCACCCGCGCGGCCGGGTCGAAGGCGAAGTCGTTGACCATGTCGCCGCGGTAGGCCGGCAGCGTCACCCCCGCACGCGTCTCGGTGTCGGAGCTGCGCGGCTTGGCATATTGGCCGGCCATCCGCCCGACCTTGACGACCGGCACCGACGCGCCGTACGTCAGCACCGCGGCCATCTGCAGGACGGTCTTGATCCGGTCGCGGATGTTGTTGGCCGTCGCCCCGTCGAAGGTCTCGGCGCAGTCGCCCCCCATGAGCACGAAGGCCTCACCCTGGGCCGCCGCCGCCATCCGGTCGCGCAGGACGTCGCACTCCCCCGCGAAGACCAGCGGAGGGTATGCCGCGAGCTCGACCACCGCGGCCTCGAGGGCACCGGCATCCGGCCAGCTCGGTTGCTGGGCGGCACGGTGCGTCTGTGCCGCCTGCGCCAGCTCGGCGTGCAGGTCCGCGTTGGGGTTGGAGCTCACCGGGACAGGGTAGAGCGTCCCAATCCGCAAGACTGCCCGGGTCCGCACTATGGTCGGGCGCATGACCTTCTCGATCGTCGCGGGGACGGGCACGGCATACGGCGTCGCGGTGGCGAGCAAGTTTCTCGCCGTCGGCTCGGTCGTGCCCGCAGCGGTGGCGGATGTCGGCGCCGTCGCGACCCAGTCCTTCGCCAAGGTGTCCTACAAGGCCGACGCGCTCGGGCTGCTCGCCGCCGGGGCGAGCGCCCCCGACAGCATCGCGCGCATCACGGCCGCCGATCCCGGACGCGAGACCCGCCAGGTCGGCGTGGTCGGCAGGTGCGATGCGGCGACCTTCACCGGGGCCGAGTGCATGGACTGGGCGGGCGGTGTGGCCGGCGGCGACGAGAGCGCAGGCCGCTATGCCATCCAGGGCAACATCCTGGCCGGGCCACAGGTCGTCGCGGAGATGGAGCGCGCGTGGCACGCCGCGGAGGGTATGCCGCTCGCCCGGCGCCTGCTCGCCGCGCTGCTCGCGGGCGATGCGGCCGGAGGGGACAGCCGCGGCCGACAAGGGGCGGCGATCTACGTCGTCGACGTGGCCGCCGGCTATGACGAGTGCGGCGTGGTCGTCGATCTGCGCGTCGACGATCACCCCCAGGCCGCAACGGAATTGGCTCGGCTGCTGGACCTCAACGACCTCTATTTCGGCGCGCCGGAGGATGTCCAGCCACTCACGGGCGCCCTCGGCAACGAAGTGCGCGAGCGCCTGGCTCGGCTCGGTCACACCGGATCTGCGGACGCTGCCGGGCTCGATGGCGCACTCGGCGACTGGGCGGGGATCGAGAACTACGAGCTGCGGCTCGTCCCGGGCGGCATCGACGCCAAGGTCCTCGCTGCCCTCCGCGCTGCGACGGCGTAGGCCGCCACGAGGCGGCATACGTGATAGGAAACGACCATGGCAACCACGAAACTCGGCGACAACCCCGTCCACACCTCCGGTGACCTGCCCGCGGTCGGTTCCGCGGCCCCGGCCTTCACCGTCACCGGCGCCGACCTGGCCGACGTGACCTCCGACGGCCTCGCGGGCTCCCGGGTCGTCCTCAACATCTTCCCGAGCATCGACACCGGCGTCTGCGCCGCCAGCGTGCGCCGCTTCAACGAGCTCGCCGCCGGCCTGGACAACACCCAGGTCGTCTGCGTCTCCGAGGACCTGCCCTTCGCTCTCGCTCGCTTCTGCGGCGCCGAGGGCATCGCCAACGTGACGACGGCGTCGGCCTTCCGCAGCAGCTTCGGCGACGACTACGGCGTCACCATGGTCGACGGGCGGCTGCGCGGGCTGCTCGCCCGCTCGGTCGTCGTCGTCGACGCCGACGGCACGGTCATCCACAGCGAGTTGGTCCCCTCGATCGGCCAGGAGCCCGACTACGACGCGGCGGTCGCAGCGCTCGCCTGAGCCGCATCGCCGCACCGACGACGGAGGCTGCCGCCCCGGCTCACGCCGGGCGGCAGCCTCCGTCGTTGCCGGCGCTCAGGTGTGCAGGCCGCGCTCGATCGCGTAACGGACCAACTCGACCCGGTTGTGCATCTGCAGTTTGTTGAGAGTGTTCTGGACGTGGTTCTGCACGGTGCGGTGCGAGATGAACAGCTCCGAGGCGATGTCCTTGTAGGACTTCCCCGTTGCCACCAGACGCAGCACTTCCGTCTCGCGATCGGTCAACGACGGCACCGCCGCGGTGGCGGAAGCCGCCGACTCGGCCTGCATGCGGCGGAACTCTCCGAGCACGAGGTCGGCCAACCCCGGAGTGAAGACCGCCCGCCCGCGAGCCGTGCGCCGCACCGCCTCGAGGAAGTCCTCGCGCCCTGCCGACTTGACGAGATAACCCGTCGCCCCCGCCTTGACAGCGGCCAGGACGTCCTGATGCTCGCCGCTCACCGAGAGGATGAGGATCCGCGTCGGCAGACCCTCGGCAGCCAGCGCGACACACACCTCGGGGCCGCGCATGCCCGGCATATTGAGGTCGAGCACGAGCACGTCGGGGCGGACCGCGACCGTCCGGCGCACCGTCGAGGGTCCGTCCGCCGCCGTGCCGACAACGGTGAAGCCGGCGTCGATGAGGTCCCGAGCGACCGCGTCGCGCCACATCGGGTGGTCGTCGGCGACGACCACGGTGATGGGCCGGTCCGGCAGCGACTCCTCTCCCGCGTCGTCATCATCCTCGCCAGGCATCTCGTGCAGGCCCGCGCCGTCGGGCACCTGCAGATCCTCGTTGCCGTGCGGCGTCTCGTCGCCTGCCATCAGCGCGCCTCCTTGGGAATCCACATCTCGACCGTCGTCCCCCCACCGGGGCCGAAGAGGTAGCTCGCGCGACCGCCGAGGTCCTCCACTCTGTTCTTGATGGACGAGGACACCCCGAGCCGGCCGCGCGCCCGGGCATCGCGCAGCAGATCTTCGGACACCCCCACGCCGTTGTCGCGCACGGTGACGACGATGTCCGACCCGAGATCGTCGACGAGCACCCACGCCTTCGCCGCCGGCCCCGCGTGTTTGCGGACGTTGTCCAGTGCCGCCTCGACCGCGGCGACGATCTCGCCGGCGCGGCGCGGGTCGACGTCGACCGGCTCGTGAGGCGCCACGAGCGTCGCAGCGCCGGTCGCGGCCGCCTCGAGCGCGACCCTCAGGTCGACCGGCCCGTCGACCGTCGCCTCCAGCTCCGGCAGGGGTATGCCGGTCGCGAGCGCCCGCAGCTGGTGCTCCTGCTGGGCGGCCATGACCCCGAGTCGGGCCGCCTCACCGCCGAGGTCCATGCCGCGCCGGTGGATGAACGCGAGGGCTTGCAGCACGCCGTCGTGGACGATCCGGGCGAGCCGGTCGCGCTCGGCGATCTCCGCCTGTTTGGCCAGTGCTCGGCGCAGCGCGGCCTGCTCCTTGCGAGCGACCTCGGCGGCATATCCGATGCAGCCGCCGAGCATGACGAGCAGCCCGGCATTGGCGACCGGCTCGGAGTCGAGGTGACCGACGACGGCGACCAGCACGACCGTCATGACCGCCGAGGCGGCGACGCCTCCACGCCAGCCGAGGATGAGACCGATCGACACGCACGGCACGGCCTGGAAGACCCCCGCCACGGTCGTCTGGCCGTCGATCGCGGCCGCCGGACTGTCGACCCACCGAGTGGAGAAGACCGCCGCCGAGACGAGCACGAGCTCGACGAGGTGGATGGCCAGGTCACGACGATCCAAGAAGTAGAGCCAGAGCGACATGAGACCGAGCAGGCCGAGGATCACCGACGCGACCGCGGGATGGGCCATCTCCGACCAGCGGACACTCACGCCCCACGCGGCATACGCGATGGCCAGCAAGCGGAAGATGCGCAACCCTCGCCACAGGGCGTTGAGCAACAAGGAGTCACCCTCGTGCACCTCGCGGCGGGTCGGCTGCAACAGCATGACCGCGAGGCTACCTGCCCGCTCAGCTCGCGCGACGCTCCGGCTGCGTGCCCGGCGTCTCATCGGCGCGGTCCGCCGCGGGCGCCACGACGTCGTCGACGGCCGGGGCCACCGCGTCGTCCACGAGGTCGGACTGCTCGGTCGGCGCCTCGGCGCCGTCGGTCGCCTCGCCCGCCGCCTTGCCCACTCGGGCCTGCGCCTTGGTCGCAGCCTCCTGGATCTCGCGGGTGGCGGCCTCCTGGATCTCGCGCGCCCTGGCGACGGCGGTCTGCACCGTCGTCTGCATGCTCGCCTGCACGTCCTTCATGCTCGCCTGCACGTCCTTGAGGACGTTCTTCTTCACCGAGGTGGCATAGACGTCGACGTATTCCTGGCCGGAAAGCAGCATGAGCTCGTACATGATCTCGTCGGTGATCGAGCGCAGCACGAAGCGGTCGTTCTCCATGCCGTCATAGCGCGAGAAGTCCAGCGGCGCCCCGATGCGGATGCCGATCCGCATGATCTTGGGGAGCTTCTTGCCGGTCGGCTGGGCCTTGTCGGTGCCGATCATCGCCACCGGCAGCACCGGACAGCCAGCCTCGAGCGCCATTCGGGCGATGCCGGTCTTGCCCTTGTAGAGCCGCCCGTCCGGCGAGCGCGTGCCCTCGGGATAGATCCCGAACAACTCCCCGCGGCGCAGCACCCGCAAGCCCGAGGTGATCGCCGCCTCGCTGGCCCGGCCGCCCGATCGGTCGATGGGGATCTGCCCGACTCCCTTGAAGAAAGCCGCCGTGAGCCGACCCTTGACGCCGCGTCCGGTGAAGTATTCGGCCTTGGCGGGGAAGGTGATGCGCCGGGGCAGCACGATCGGCAGGAAGATCGAGTCGGAAAAGGACAGGTGGTTGCTGGCGAGGATCGCCGGCCCCTCCTGGGGCACGTGTTCGAGGCCCTCGACCCACGGCCGGAACAGCAGCTTGAGCAGCGGTCCGACGACGACGATCTTGAGGAACCAATAGAACACGTCTGGCCTTTCGTTGTGACCGCGAGCACTCTACCGGCAGGGCCTGTCCCCGGTGGCGCCGATCGAGGCGCTCGCGACCGGCATCCGGCACGGCACGCGGCATACCCGGCATCCGGCCTGCGTCCTCGTCGGACGGAATTCCCCGCCGCCCAGGGACATGGCGCACACTGTCGCTTGTGACCGACCCACGCGACGACGACCTGGACGCCCGCTTTGCGGCGATCGTCGCTGGCTGGGACGAGTCGGCCCCCACGTCCGGCTCGGAGCGTATGCCGTCCGCGTCGCCACCCGGGGCGAGCGTGGGGCCCCAGCTGCCTGACTCCCCGGCAACCGGCTCGGCCGGCTCCGGCTCCGGAGCGGACGAGCCCCCGCTCGAGCCGCCCGCCGGTGAGCAGCTCATCGAGCTCGACCCCGAGCGCTTCATCGGCTGGCGGGGCTATGTGGCCCCCGAGGTCGAGGAGCACTTCGAGCCACCGAGCCCCAAGCTGCCGCCCGCCCACGACGCCACCTACTGGTTGGCCCTGCTCGGGCTCACCGCCGGGCCGCTGCTGGTCCTCTGGGCGACGGTCTTCTCGCACAACCCCGACCCGGGGTGGTGGGTGCTGCTCGGCTGCGTGGCCACCGCTGTGGGATTCGGATTGCTCGTGCTGCGTGGGTCCGGCGAGCGCGATCCCGACGACGACGGCGCCCGGGTCTGAAACGACGGGCGGCAGCTCGGCGCGCGAGCGTGCCGGGCAGGCGGTCAGACCTCCTCGCCAGGCGCGGTCAGCGCCGGCGACGCCACCACCGACGGCCCTGGGCGGGCGGCGCCGCAGCGGCGCCGCCCGAGTCCGCTGAGGCGGGTTCGGGCGCTTCGGCCTCCTGCGGTTGAGGCGGCACCGGAGCCTTGACGCGGGCCAGATCCGCCGCCCCGATGACGCCGGCGTCGTTGCCGAGTTGGGCCGCGACGATCCGGGCCTCGGGCCGATAGCCACGACCGGTGAGCTGCCGACGGAAGGTCTCGCGAGCCGGCCCGAGCAGCAGCTCTCCTGCTGCGCTGAGCCCGCCGCCGATGACGAAGACTCCCGGGTCGAAGGCTGCAGCGAGGTTGGCGATGCCGACGCCCAGCCAGTTGCCGACCTCGGCCAACAACTCGATCGCCGTCCGGTCGCCTGCCTGGGCGGCCTCGGTGACCAGCGGCCCGGTGAGCAGTGAGGGGTCGCCACCGACCAAGGCGCTGAGGTCCTCGATGACGGGAGAGTTGGCCTCGATGAGCGCGCGGGCCTCGCGGACGAGCGCGTTGCCGCTCGAATACTGTTCCCAGCAGCCGCGATTGCCGCATTCGCAGCGCAGCCCGTCGGGCACGACCTGCATATGCCCGAACTCACCGGCGATCCCGAATCGGCCGCGCTCGACCCGGCCGCCCATGACGATCCCCCCGCCGATGCCGGTCCCGAGGTTGACCATGACGAGGTGGGACTCACCGGCGCCGGCACCGAAGCGCCACTCCGCCCAGGCCGAGGCGTTGGCATCGTTGTCGACGGTGATCGGCAGACCGATCCGATCGAAAAGTGCTGCCCGCAGCGGCTCCTGCCGCCACGACAGGTGCGGTGCGAAGACCACGGTCGCGCGGTCGGCCGCGACGAACCCCGCGGCACCGATGCCGACGGCCCCGACCTGTGCGCGGTCGACCCCGCTGAGCAACTGCTCGACCACCCCGACGATGGTGTCCTCGACGACCACCGGTGACGTGGAGCGGTGCGGGGTGTCGGCTCGGGCACGCGCCACGATGACGCCCGCGGCATCGACCAGGCCACCGGCCACCTTGGTCCCGCCGATGTCGATCCCGATCGTGTATGCCGCGTCCATGCTCAGCTCGTCTCCTCCAGGTCGTCGCCGGCGCCCTGCGCAGCTGGAGCCGCCGAGCCCCCTGGTGACGCAGCAGCCGGAGCGTTCTGCTCGCGTCGGTTGGTCGCGAAACCACGCAGCCCGTCACTGACGAGGTCGACGATGTCGGCGATCCGGTCGAGGGTCTCGGGGCTGATCGACCGCACGACATTGAGCACGCGACAGACCGGGCAGACCCGGCATACCGAGGGAGGTTGGCTGGGTTGTGCGGCAAACGTGCTCGCCGCGTGCGGGTCGTGGCCGCACTCGGGGCAGACGTGCTCGGACGGCGGCGCCTCCCCCGCCTCCCCTGCTGCGCGCGCGCCGGCCGCGCGCAGCTGCGCCTCCGGCAGGCCCGCGGCGAAGAGCCCGATGAGGCGCGCCGCCTCCTCGGCGACCGACCCGACCGGGTCGTGCCCGTTGTCACTCACGGTCAGCCCTCGACGCGCCTCTTGAGCTCGCGCAGGGCGGTGTCGACGATCTGCTCCTCGGCCTTGCGCTTGAGCATCCCGAGCATGGGGATGTTGAGATCGACGGCCAGCCGGTAGGTCACCTTGGTGCCGGCCTTGTCGCGGGCGATGGTGTAGGACCCGTTCATGGCCCGCAGCACCGTCGCCTCGACGAGGCTCCAGGAGACAACCCCCGTGCCGTCCTCGGCGATGTCCCACTCGTAGTCGAGCGTGTAGGTGTCCTTGAGGACTCCGGCGTCGAGGGTGTATTCGACCCGGTCGGCCCAGCCGTCGCCCTCCTCGGACAGGATGACCGCCCGCTTGACCTCGTCAGCCCACTCCGGGTAGGCCTCGAAATCGGCGATGACATCGAGGACCACGCCCGGTTTGGAGGCGATGACGATGTGGGACTCGGTGCGGTCTGCCATGGCGCACAGGGTAGCGCGACGCGCAGGGGCCGATGTCGCCGTCAACCGCGGGCGAGGGCGACCAGCTCGGTCCGCCAGTCGGCGACGAAGTCGGCCAGCGAGCGGTGCACGAGCGACGGGAAGGTGTCGGCGAGCACCTGCTCGCCGGTGCTGGCCCGACCGTCTCCCGGAGCGCCGCCCACCTCGCGGATGAGCGCCCGCAGGGTGGCCCCCGAGTCGATCGCGGCCAGCCGGGAGACGGCCAACCACGCCTGTTGGTATGCCGTGGCCAGGTCCCCTGACGTGGTGTCGAAGGCGCTCGGGCCTGGGAGCTCGGCCGGCGGCCCGGAAGCCCGGACCTGATCGAGCAGCCGCGCGGCGACGACCGTCACCGGCAGATCGACCCCGGTGAAGGCCACCCATTCGGCGACTCCCTCGGAGAGCCAGGGAGGCAGATCGTGTCCGGTGCTCGCTCGCAGCGTGACATGCACGAGCTCATGGGTCAGCACGACCCGACGCCCGGTCTCGGTGAGTCGATCCACGGCCGCCGGGTTGAGCACCACCCGATCCGCGGCCGCGGCCTGTCCGGGGGCACGGTCACCGATCGTCGTCGCGGCCACCTGCTCGATCGCGGCCGGATCGGAGCGACCGATCAGGTGGGCCGCCTCGGTGGCGGTGGCTGGGGCGACGATGACGGCCGCCCCTGCGGGCCGGTCCAGCGCGGCCGCGACCTGCTGCTGCGCGGTGTGGGCGGCCGTCAGCTGAGCCTGCAGCGCCTCGATCGGAGCGGATCCCACGACGAGCGCCTCGGCGGAGCGCACCACCTGCGCTCCGAGCAGGTCGAAGACCTCCCACCGATCGGCCGGTCCCAGCCAGCTGCGGATGCGCCACCCGAGGCCAGGGAGCTGCTCGAGGGTCACGGTGCGCCGGCTGGTGCGCTCGGCCCGGTCGAAGCCGGGGATCTGGTGGCCGAGCGTGACGACCGCAGTGGCGGTGGCAGGGGCGGTCGCCCACGCCGTGGTGGTCACCGGTCCGATGCTCAAGCTGCGCACACCGAGGGTCTGCAAGGTGTCGAAGGCGGCCAGCTCGCGTCGCCCGTCGGCGCTGCTCGGCTCGGCGACTGTCGCGGCCCATGCGGCCGCGTCGGCGCGGGCGAGGGCGCTCGAGCGTTGGGTGAGCAGCTGCGTCACCGCGGTGGTGATCGTCGGGTCGAGGGTGGTCGCTCCGGCGGCGCTCGAGTCACCCGAGGTCGCGGCCCCTGAGCCCGCGGTGCCAGAGCCTGTCGACCCCGTGGCCGAGACCCGGTCCGGCCTGCCAGGGCCGTCCGACCCGGCCGCGGACGTGCAGGCGCCGAGGACTCCGGCCATGGCCAGTCCGGCGGCCAGCGCGAGCGCGCCGGCCCGCCTGCGCAAGCCTCGGACCAGCATCCGAGCATCGTAGGCGCGCCGGGCTGCCCGAGTCAGGCCAGCCCAGGGGTCAGCCGGTGGCTCCCGAGGGCAGCCGATCGCGGCGGGCGCGCAGCGTCGCGGCATACTCGATCGGGACCAAGCCGTGCCCGACGAAGAGGTCGACCGCGCGGCGCTCGGCCGCGTCGAGCGGGAGGTCGTCGTCGTCGGGGCGGGCGTCGACGACGGGCAGCGGAAGGCCGTGCAGGACGGTGACGACGCAGTCGTCACAACGCAGCTGCCGCACCGGGCAGGTGGTGCACTCGATGATCATCGACAGCTCCTCGCAGGATGGTCGCTCGGGGTGATCCTTCGGCAGACCGACCCTCGATCCACCGTCGAGAGACACGCTAGGACGAGGGTCTGACAGCCCCTCCCCCGTGCTCGTCGCGCGCCGCCGGGGCGACCCTCCCGCGTGGCTGCCCGGCCCTGTCGGTGCACCCCTCTAGCGTCGGCTCCATGCGGATGGTCCAGGGCACCCTCGATGACCTGGGCACCCCGCTGCGCGAGGTGACCTTCGTCGTCGTCGACCTCGAGACCACCGGCGGATCGGCCAGCGAGTGCGCCATCACCGAGATCGGAGCGGTCAAGGTCTGCGCGGGCGAGGTGCTCGGCGAGTTCCAGACGCTCGTCAACCCGGGCTCCCCCATTCCCGCCTTCATCCAGGTGCTCACCGGCATCTCCGACTCGATGGTCGCGCAGGCACCGCGGATCACCTCGGCCCTGCCGGCCTTCCTCGACTTCGCCCGCGGCAGCGTCCTGGTCGCCCACAACGCCGGCTTCGACATCACCTTCCTCAAGGCCGCGGCCGCCCAGACCGGCCACCCGTGGCCCGGCTTCCCCGTCGTCGACACGGTCACTCTCGCCCGCCAGCTCGTCGGCTCCGACGAGGCTCACAATCGCAAGTTGTCCACCCTGGCGACCCTCTTCGGTGCCGACACCACTCCCGACCACCGAGCGCTGCACGACGCCCGGGCCACCGTCGACGTGCTCCACGCACTGCTCGGGCGGGTCGGCAATGTCGGTGTGCAGACCCTCGAGGAGCTGACCAGCTACACCTCCCGGGTCACCACCGCCCAGCGGCGCAAGCGCTTCCTCGCCGACAACCTGCCCGCCGCCCCGGGGGTCTACGTCTTCAAGGACGGCAAGGGCCGCCCGCTCTATGTCGGCACCTCCCGCAACATCCGCGCCCGCGCGCGCAGCTACTTCACCGCCTCCGAGCAGCGCACCCGGATGGCCGAGATGGTCTCGGTGGCCGAGTCGATCCAGCCGATCGTCTGCCAGACCACGCTCGAGGCGCAGGTGCGCGAGCTGCGATTGATCGCCGAGCACAAGCCCCGCTACAACCGCCGCTCGACCCGGCCCGAGCGGGCGCTGTGGGTCAAGCTCAC
The DNA here is from genome assembly GCA_964558825.1 of uncultured Intrasporangiaceae bacterium. Lineage (GTDB taxonomy): Bacteria > Actinomycetota > Actinomycetes > Actinomycetales > Dermatophilaceae > Phosphoribacter. The sequence goes on along the minus strand of CAZLGB010000021.1, from coordinate 395 downwards.
GGTCGAGCCCTTCCCCCGGCTGTCGATCGTCCGTGAGGTTCGCGCCGACCTCGCCGATGGCGCTCGGTATGCCGGTCCGTTCGGCTCCCGTTCGGCCGCCGAGTCGGCCGTCGCTGCCGTCCACGAGGTGCTGCCGTTGCGCCAGTGCACGACCCGCCTGCCGGCCCGACCGCACGGGTCGGCGTGTGTGCTCGCCGAGCTCGGTCGCTGTGGGGCACCGTGCACCGGGCGCCAGTCCAGCACGGCATACCTCCAGCTGGCCGATGCGGCCGCGGCGCTGCTGGCCGGTGACGGGCGTCCGCTCGTCGAGGCGACCCACGTGCGGATGCGCGAGCTCGCCCGGGCCGAGCGCTTCGAGGAGGCGAGCACGGTGCGCGACCGGCTCGCCGCGCTGC
>CAZLGB010000020.1:0-27631 GCA_964558825.1 uncultured Intrasporangiaceae bacterium | reverse complement strand
TGGCCGCGACGAGCGCGGGGCGGCAGTCGGCGACGAGCACGGCGACCTCATCGGCGGTGAGCAGCGACGACGTCGGCACGGCGACCAGCCCGACCGCCGCGGCGCCGAAGAAGAGCAGGGCCGAATCGCTCGTGTTGCCCAGCCGCAGCACGACCCGGTCGCCTGGGCGCAAGCCGCTGGCCAGCAGCCCGGCGCCGACCTGGCGGACGGCTCGATCGAGCTCACCGAAGGTCCACCGCTCGTCGCCCTCCGCCCCGGCAGCCTGCTCGTCGGCCCCGTGGATGACGACCAGCCCGACCCGTTCGGCGGGTCGCAGGGGGTCCGGGCCGAGGCAGTAGCGGGCGAGGTTGAAGCGCCTGGGCGGCGGCTCGGGCGCCACTCGGCTGGGTGGATCGGCGCGGTTCTGCGGGCTCATCCGACGCCGCGCGGGCGGGTCAGTCGCTCGTCGTGCCGGAGGCGAGATCCTCGACGACCTGCCCGTCGTCGAGGCCTTCGAGCTCGGGCATGAGCTCGTGGCGGCGCCGGAAGGTCTCGATGATCGCCAGCGCGGCCGCGGTGACGGGGATGCCGATGAGCGCACCGATGGGGCCGAAGAAGGCCACACCGACGAAGACGGCACCCAGGGCGACGGCCGGATGGATGTCCATCGTCTTGTTGCTCACCTTGGGGGTGAGCCAGTAGCTCTCGAACTGCTGATAGATCGTCGCGAAGATGACGATCCAGATGACCGAGATCGGGCTCTTGAGCAGCGCGAAGAGGCAGGGGACCGCGACACCGATGTAGGTGCCGATCATGGGGACGAACTGCCCGGTGATCCCGACGAGCACGCCGAGTGGCAGCCAGAAGGGCACGTCGATGATGCGGAAGAAGATCGCGTATGCCGTCGAGGAGATCATCGAGAGGATGACCTTCGACACGACATAGCCACCGGTCTTCTCGACGGCGATCGTCCAGATGGTGACGAACATCGGCTGGTAGCGGGGAGCCAGGTAGGAGCCGATGGTCTGGCGCAGCTTGATGCTGTCGGCCGACAGGTAATAGGCGAAGACGAGGATCGTCACGAGGTTGAAGACGAAGCTCATCAGCGCACCGAAAACACCGAGCAGACCGCCGCCGAACTGCTGGGCGAGCTGGGCGAGCCGCTCCGGCGTGACCTGCAACGCGGAGTAGATCTGGTCGATGTTGAAGGTCGTCTTGAACGTCGAGTTGACCCATTCGACGACCTGGGCGACGGCGGCGGGGAAGGCGTCCTTGAGCTCCTGAGCCTGCGAGATGAACACGTTGCCGAACATCGCGCCGACGGCGACGAAGATGGCCAGCAGCCCGAAGAGCACGACGGCCGAGGCCAGCCCGCGCTTCATCCCCGCCTTGATGAGCCGCAACACCATGGGCTCCATGGCGATGGACAACAACCAGGCGAGCAGCAGCAGGAAGAGGAAGCTGCTCAGGGCGCTGAACGCCCACGACCCCACCCAGAGAATGACGACCGAGCCCACGATGGCCGGGATGAGCCGTTTGGCCCCAGCCACCGAGATCCAGGTGGGGCGCCGCTCCGACTCTCCAGGGCTGCGCCCCGACACCCGCAGGACCTGGGTCACCTCAGACTCACTGGCGTCGCTCACAGGCGCCACTGTATGCCGCAGGCCCCCGCAGCGGCGGAGTCCGACGTGCCCGAGCGCGTCAGGTCGCGGCTACTGCCCCGAGAGCAACCGATGCACTTCCGAGCTGCGGTACCGCCGATGTCCCCCCAGGGTCCGGATGGCTGTCAATTTGCCAGCCTTGGCCCACCGGGTCACGGTCTTCGGATCGACCCGGAAGAGCGCCGCCACCTCACCCGGCGTCAGCAGAGGATCACGATCCTCGCTCGCCGACATCATCACCAAGCCCCCTCTCGTTCCCACACGGGAGTGCCGCCTCCCGCGCGACATGATTGACCCACTGTCGCACGCCCACGCCTCGAATGGAGCGCTAATCGGGCGTTTTCCCACGTTGCCTCCGCCTTGAGGGGTCTGGAAGGGCTCGCCGGAGCCCCACTCGGAGGTCCCCCGAGGGGGGCCGAAGGGGAGGTCGACGGACAGAAGCCCCAACGTCAGGTAGCGTTGTCCTCACGAGCACACACATTCCCCGGGGCCGCTCCGCGGCGACCCGCCGGTGATCAGGCCCCGCGTCTGACCCGACGGGTTGGGCGATGCCGCCCCGGCAGACGCATGAGGGGGTCACGCCATGGGGCGCGGCCGGGCCAAAGCCAAGCAGACCAAGGTTGCCCGGGAGCTGAAGTATTTCTCTCCCGACACCGACCTGAGCGCACTCGAGCGCGAGCTGCACGGTGCCACCAACCGCTACGACCGGTATGTCGACGACGAGGCCGATGACCTCGAAGACGTCGACGAGGCCGCCGACGACGCGGACGAGGTGGACGATGACTACGGAAAGTGGGCCTCCGGGCAGCGCTGAGCGCTGACCCGAGACCGCACTGACCCTCTCACGGCATACGCACCCTGGGTGCCGACCCGTCCGTGGGTGACGGCTGCCCCGACGTGCGGCGCATGACCTGACCCGACCTACGAGCCGGTGGCGCCGTCGATGCGCTCGCGCAGCAGGTCGGCGTGTCCCATGTGCCGGGCCCACTCCTCGACCATGTGCATGGCCACCCACCGGACGTTGAACTCGGTGCCCCGCCGGGGATGGGTGACGAGCGCCTCGAGGTCGGCCGCGGCGAAGATGCGGTCGGCAATGGCGATCTCGGCGTCGAGTGCGGCAAGGTCGGCCGCCACGGTCTGCGGGTCGATGAGGTCGAGGTCGCCGTCCTCGTGCTCGGGGGTGCAGAAGAGGTCGTCGACGTCCTCGCGGGCGACGACGCGCCGCCACCACCAGCGCTCGACCTCGGCCATATGCCGGGCCAACCCGATGAGGGTGAGGTTGGACGGCGGCACGCTGCGGGCGCACAGCTGGTCGGGGGTGAGATTGCTGCACTTCCAACGCAGCGTCTGGCGGTGATAGTCCATCCAGGCCTGGAGCAGCTCACGCTCGCTGCCGACGCGCGGTGGGGCCGGCGGGTCGAGGGCGGCGTCCATGCCCGTGGCGGGAGTGTCCGGCCCGGATGCGGTGATGTCGGTCATGCCGGTCAGCCTAGGTTGCCGCGCCGACACACGCCTCAGGGTTTGGGATGGGCCCCGACGAGCTGCACCGATCCTCCGTCGACGCCCTTGGCCCCCCGCGTCACCTCGTGCGCTGGGTCGGGGGTCGTGGTCGCCTCGTCAGTGACCTCGCCGAGGGCCCAAGCGGGTATGCCGCGGGCCCGGCATACGGCCATGGCGGCATCGGCCTGGGCGGCGGGGAGGACGGCGACGAAACCGACCCCGAGGTTGAGGGTGCGCTCGAGATCGGCCTGCGGGACGCGCCCGAGCTCGCCGATGGTCCGGAAGACGGCTGGGGGCGTCCAGGTGGCGCGGCCGAGGGTCGCGAAGGCGCCGCGCGGGAGGACTCGAGCGAGATTGGCGGCCAACCCACCCCCGGTGACATGCGAGAGGGCATGGACGTCGACCCCGGGGGCGCGCACGAGGGCGAGCAGGTCGGCGGCATAGACCCGGGTAGGCGTCAGCAGCTCCTCGCCGAGGGTGTGGCCGAAGTCCGCGACGTGCCGGTCGAGGCTCCAGCCGGCGGAGGCGATGACGCGCCGGACGAGGGAGTAACCGTTGGAGTGCAGGCCCGAGGAGGCCAGGGCGATGACCGCATCGCCCGGCTGGACCCGGTGCGGGCCGAGGATGTCGGCATGCTCGACGACGCCGGTGGCGGCGCCGGCGACGTCATATTCGTCGGGGTCGAGCAGCCCCGGGTGCTCGGCGGTCTCGCCGCCGACGAGGGCGACACCGGCCTGCTCGCAGGCGCGTGCGATGCCCCCGACGATGGCGGCGATGCGCTCGGGGACGACCTTGCCGGTGGCGATGTAGTCGGTCATGAAGAGCGGCTCGGCGCCGCAGACGACGATGTCGTCGACGACCATGCCGACCAGGTCGAAGCCGATGGTGTCGTGCTTGTCGAGGGCCTGGGCGATGGCGACCTTGGTGCCCACGCCGTCGGTGCTCGTCGCGAGAATCGGACGGGTCATCCGGGCGATGGCGCTGGCGTCGAAGAGCCCCGCGAAACCTCCCAGGCCACCGAGCACCTCGGGGCGCTGGGCCCGGCGGACCGACTCCTTCATCAACTCGACGGCCTTGTCACCGGCCTCGACGTCGACTCCCGCCGCGGCATACGTGATGGGCTCGGTCACGGGGGTAAGCCTAGGTCCTGCGCTCGCTTGGGCCCTTGGCCGTCCGCTTCTCGGCCCGCTCGCGTCCGCTGCGGCCTCGTGCGTCCTTGGCCCACTCCCGGCTCTCACCCGCCAAGTTGTGATGTCCAGGCGAGCTGTCCAACCTGCCTGGACATCCCACCTAGCTCCCGTGGGCCTGCGAGGCATTAGCACCCGGCTCTTTGGCTGCTGCGATGTATTAATGCTCGGAATCACGCTTCTGCGATGTATTAATGCTCGGAATCCCGAGCGTTAATACATCGCGCGACTTGGCGTGGGGGGCCTTCCGCCCCGGCACCGCGAGGGTGCGGTCGGGTCCACACGTTGCCTCTCGTCAACATGGGTCCTGCCGGGAGTCCCACCGTCCACAGCGCCGGACACGGCGAAGCGTCTGCAGCGCTGCATCGTCCACCCTGCCGAGATGGAAACCACCCGCCTGGAGCCGCCCGGCCAACGCCTACGCCAACGCCGCCAGCTGGCTGATCGGCTCGCTGCTGACCAGGGCGGAGTGGTGTCCCGGGAGCAACTGCGCACCGCAGGCGTAGACCGCAACGCTGTGCAGCGCGAGGTGGCGGCGGGTCGGTGGAGGCTCCACGGAACCCAGACGGTTGCCGTGCATCGCCGCTCGCTCACCGCTCGGGAACAGTGGTGGCGGGCCATCTGGGAGGTTGGCGGCGATGTCGCGTTGCTCGACGGCGTCTCCGCGCTGCTGGCCCACGGCCTCACCGGTTTCGCGGAGTATGCCGTGCACGTCTCGGTCGTGCACCGGCACCATGTGCCGCATCCACATGGTGTGTTGATCCACAAGCTCGGCGAGCGGTCTTCGGGTGAGGGCGTCAGCGTGGGCGTGCCACGAGTCCGAGCGCCGCTCGCCGCCGTCCGGGCAGCCCACTGGGCCACGAGTGATCGGCAGGCCGGACTCGTGCTGGCAATGACGGTGCAGCAGGGGCTAGCAACGCCGCAGGGGCTCGCAGTGGCCTTGCGCTCGAGCAAGCACCGAGCGAGACGCAGCGTTGTTGCGCACCTCATCGCCGACCTGGCGGGCGGTGCTCGGTCCCTGGGGGAGCTCGACTTCAAGCGACTTTGCTGCGAGCACGGCATACCCGAGCCGGAGCGCCAGGTGGTCCGGCACGGGCCGCGCGGGCGGATCTACCTGGACGTGCGGTGGCGGTGCGGCCTCGTCGTCGAGATCGACGGGTCAGGTCACCGCGAGGGCTTCTCGGTGACGCTGGACAACCTGCGGCAGAACTCCGTCGTCATCGCCGGCGAGGCTGTGCTGCGTATCGACCTGCTCGGGCTGCGGCTGTGGCCGGATGTCTTCATGGGGCAGGTCGGGCAGGCACTGGCCGCGCGCAGCGGCCTGTAAATAGGGCCCGATGCGGCTCGACCACCGGGGCCGAAGCGGACAAGGATACTGCGATGTAATGGCGCTCGGAACCTCACTCTTGCGATGTATTAACGCTCGGATTCCCGGGCGTTAATACATCGCAGGAGCAAGGGCCATGCGCAACGGAGATCGGCGCCCGACCTCCAGGGTGAGTTGGGAGCGGAGCAGGGCTCAGGGGAGCGGAACCAGCCTCAGGGGAGCGGAACCAGCCTCAGGGGAGCGGAACCAGCCTCGGAGGCGAAGGCTCAGGGGTGGAGCAGAGCGTTCTCCGCGCCACCCAGCATGCCCAGCGACACGCCGTCGGCGTCGAGGGTCTGCGGCTCGGGGTCGATATGCCGTTTGGAGTGACTGAGGTCCATCGGGAGCGTCTCCAGCACGTGCTTGCCGATGCGTCCGTCCTCGGGCAGGGCCACCGGATACTCCCCGGTGAAGCACGCGGTGCACAGCCGCTCGGAGCGCTGCCCCGTGGCCTCGATCATCCCGTCGAGCGAGATGTAACCCAGCGAGTCGGCCCCAATCGAGGCCCGGATCTCCTCGACCCCCAGCCCGGTGGCGATGAGCTCGGCGCGGGTCGCGAAGTCGATGCCGTAGAAGCACGGCCAGTGCACCGGCGGCGAGGAGATCCGCACGTGGACCTCGGCCGCGCCGGCCTCGCGCAGCATCCGCACCTGGGCCCGCTGGGTGTTTCCGCGCACGATCGAGTCGTCGACGACGACCAAGCGCTTGCCGCGGATCGTGTGGGCCAGCGGGTTGAGCTTGAGCCGGATGCCCAACTGGCGCAGCGTTTGCGACGGCTGGATGAAGGTCCGCCCGACATAGGCGTTCTTGACGAAGCCCTGCCCGAAGGGGATCCCCGACCCCTGCGCATAGCCGACGGCCGCCGGCACGCCCGAGTCGGGCACGCCGATGACGAGGTCGGCCTCGACCGGGTGCTCCTGGGCCAGCCGCGCCCCCATCGCCACGCGCGCCTCGTGGACGACCCGGCCGTTGATGACGGCATCGGGCCGAGCCAGGTAGACGTACTCGAAGATGCACCCCTTGGGCTCCGGCGCCGCGAAGCGGTGCGAGCGCAGCCCCTGCGCGTCGATGACGATGAGCTCGCCCGGCTCGATCTCGCGGATCACGGCAGCACCCACGGTCTGCAGCGCCGCCGTCTCGGAAGCCACCACCCAGCCGCGCTCGAGTCTGCCGAGCGCCAGCGGACGTATGCCGTGCGGGTCGCGGGCGGCATACAGGGTGTGCTCGTCCATGAAGACGAAACAGAAGGCACCCCGCAGCTGCGGGAGCACATCGAGCGCGACCGCCTCGAGCGAGCGATCGGGGTCGGAGAGCAGCGCGGTGACCAGGGCGGTGTCGGTCGTGTTGCCGCGCCCGAGCTCACCGGGGTGGCGGTCGAGCTCACCGTGGCGCTGGGCGAGGATCTCGCGCAGCTCGGCGGAGTTGATGAGGTTGCCGTTGTGGGCCAGGGCGACGGTCGTCGTGTCGGTGCCGCCGAGGGTCGGCTGGGCGTTTTCCCAGGTGGAGCCGCCGGTCGTCGAGTAGCGGCAGTGCCCGATCGCCACGTGCCCGCGCAACGACTGCAGCGAGGTCTCGTCGAAGACCTGGCTCACCAGCCCCATGTCCTTGTAGACGAGCACCTTGTGGCCGTCGCCGGTGGCGATGCCGGCCGACTCCTGGCCGCGGTGCTGGAGGGCATAGAGGCCGAAGTAGGTGAGCTTGGCGACGTCCTCGCCGGGCGCCCAGACACCGAAGACACCGCAGGCGTCCTGCGGGCCGCGCTCCCCCGGCAGCAGATCGTGAGTCAGCCGCCCATCACCTCGTGCCACGCCGTGGATTCTCCCACAGGGTATGCCGGGTGCTCGCCGCCGTCTCAGCCCGCCCGGCATACGTCCGGGGTGGGTATGCCGTGCGCTCGCCGCGGTCTCGGCCCGCCCGGCATACGTCCGGAGGTGGGTATGCCGTGCGCTCGCCGCGGTCTCGGCCGTGCCGACGGACCATCTGTTGTCGTCAAACCGTCGTATGGCAGCAAGAAATGGTTCCTCGCGGGGCGACTCGTGCTGGACCGGCATACGCCGAAGTCAGCCGGTCAGCAGGCTCAGCGGTCGGCGATGAGGTAGGCGATCCCGCCGAGCAGGGTGCCGAAGAGCGCGCCCAGCAGCCCGAGGTAGCCCATCGCGGACGTGGCCGAGTAGCCGCCCGCCGTGCCGCCCTGCAGGCCGATGAACCCCCCGATGGCGAAGCCGAGGATCGCCCCGGTGAGCAGGAAGGGCAGCAGGCGCGGCGTGCGGCGGGTGTTCACGAGAGTCAAGGGTAGGTCAGCCGATGTCGGTGGCCCGCGGCCCCCCGCGTGGGGCTGCGTCGGCCTGGTGGGGCACCCGCCTCATCTCCTCCGCCGCCCGCTCTGGACCGCCCTCCTCCGCCGACCGCTCTGGACCACCCTCCTCCGCCGCCCGCTCTGGACCACCCTCCTCCGCCGCCCGCTCTGGACCGCCCTCCTCCGCCGACGGACCATTTGTTGTCGTCAAACCGTCGAATGGCAGCAAAAAATGGTCCCTCGCGGGGGACTCGAGTTGCGACCAGCCCTGGTGACCGGCCGCTCGCCCCGCCCCAGGCTCAGGCCAGCGGGAGCAGCGCAGCGAGGTCGGCCCGCTCCCCCGAGGCACGCACGGCCCCGGACCCCAGGGCTGCGCCCCAGGCCACCTCCCCGCACGCGAGCGCGAGCCACGTGGCCGCATCGGCCTCGACGACCGAGGGAGGCGTCCCCCGGCGATGGACCGGCCCGGCGACGCACTGGACGACCCCGAAGGGCGGCACCCGCACCTCGACCGACCGGCCCGGCGCCCGCTCCCCCAACTCCTCGAGCGTGTAGCGCACCGCCATGGCGAGCGCCTCCCGGGGCGCCGTGGCGAAACCCGCGCCACGGCATACCTCCACGGCGGCGCGACCTGCGGCGAGTGGGACACGACGGCGGGGCGGCACCCCCACATGGTGCCACCGTCGGCCGCCGCGAGAGACTGGGACCATGCGCGCGACGACCCTCCACGCCCCCTTCGACATCCGCGTGAGCGAGGTCCCCGACCCGCAGGTGCAGCGGCCCACCGACGCGGTGGTCCGGGTGAGTGCCGCCTGCGTCTGCGGCTCGGACCTGTGGCCCTATCGGGGCATCAATGACATCCGGCCCGGGCAGCGCATCGGGCACGAATTCGTCGGCATCGTCGAGGCGGTGGGCGACGCGGTGACGAGCGTGCGGCCGGGCGACTTCGTCATCGCGCCTTTCGCGATCTCCGACAACACCTGCCGCGTATGCCGTGCCGGCATCCACACCTCGTGCGAGAACGGCTCGTGGTGGGGCGGGCGCGACCGCGAGGGTCTGTGGATCGACGGCGGGCAGGGCGAGCGGGTGCGCGTGCCGCTCGCCGATGGCACCCTCGTCGCGACGCCGGGCCAGCCGACTGCCGAGCAGCTCCCCGACCTGCTCACCCTGTCGGACGTCATGGGCACGGGCTGGCATTGCGCCGCCTCGGCCGGGGTCGCTCCGGGCGACACCGTCGCGGTGATCGGCGACGGCGCGGTCGGGCTGTGCGCCGTCCTCGCCGCCCGCCTGCAGGGTGCCACCCGGATCATCGCCATGAGCCGCCACGAGGTGCGCGCGGCGATCGCCACGGAGTTCGGCGCGACCGAGGTCGTCGGCGAGCGCGGCGACGAGGCCGTGGCGCGGTTGCATGCCGTGACCGACGGACTCGGCGTGGACGTGGCCCTCGAGTGCGTGGGCACCGACGAGTCGATGCGCACGGCGCTGCAGGCCGTGCGCCCCGGCGGGCGGGTCGGCTTCGTCGGCGTGCCCCACGACGTGTCGGTGCCGATCGAGGAGATGTTCAGCCGCAACATTCGCATCGGCGGTGGCGTGGCCCCGGTGCGATCGACGCTGCCGATGCTGCTCGAGCAGGTGTGGGCCGGCGAGATCCACCCGGGGCGTGTCTTCGACCTCACCGTGCCGCTCGCCGACATCGCCGACGGCTATGCCGCGATGCACGAGCGTCGCGCCACCAAGACGCTGGTGCTGCCATGACTCCAGCCCCTTTCCAGACCCTTCTCGCTCGACCCCATGCCCTGCCCGTCGAGGACTCCATCAACCACGGCGGCCAGCTTGCCGGCGGGCTCATCGGGCTGGCCTGGCTCATCCTCGGCTGGTGGATGATCGCCGTCGGCCGCCGCCGCGGTCGCGCGGGCGTCGGCTGGACCCCGGCGGTCGGCACCATCGTCGACAAGGACGGCGGCACCGAGGGTCTCTTTCTGCGCAACCCCCACATCGCGTATGCCGGCACCGACGGCTCCCAGCGCATCGTCAAGAGCGGCTCGCACGGCGACCTCTGGGAGCCCGGTCAGCAGGTCGACATCCTCGTCGATCCCGCGCGCCCGGAGCATGCCGTGCTCGCCACCCGGGCCCAGCGCGGCACGCCCTATGTCGTCATCGGGTGGTTCATCATCGGCATCGCGGTGCTGACCCTCGCGTCGTCCTGGGCGCTCGCCGTGTGGGTGCCCCAGCACTGATGCGCTCGCGCGCGGCCCCGCCGGGCGACGACAGCGAGCGGATCCGCTTCGACGCCGACGACCGTGGCGGGGTGACGGTGGTCGTCGACGGGCAGCCGCAGTCGCATGTCGACCTCGCCGACCCCGGGCTGCTCGCCTTCGACTACGTCAGCCACCTCGCGCTCGTCCTCGGGTCGCTGCCGCCCGGGCCTCTCCGGGTCACCCATGTGGGCGGCGCGGGGATGACCCTCGCCCGGTGGGTCGAGTGGGCTCGCCCCGGATCGCCGCAGGTCGTCCTCGAGCCCGACGCCGAGCTCACCGAGGCGGTGCGGCGGCGGCTGCCGCTGCCGAGGGGGCACCGGATCCGGGTGCGCCCGGTCGACGGGGCGACGGGGTTGCGGGCCTTGCGGACCGCGAGCGCCGATGCGGTCGTCCTCGATGCGTATGCCGCCGGCCGGGTGCCTGCCTCACTCGTCACACCGGCGGCGCTGGCCGAGGTGGCCCGGGTGCTCGCACCCGATGGAGTCTTCGTCGCCAATCTCGCTGACGAGCCCGGATTGCCCTGGGTGGCAAGGTTTCTCGCGACGCTGATTGCTGTTTCATCGCCCGGGGGGCTGCCCGGCCGTGGCCCCGGCGACACTGCGGCCCGCGCTCCGGCGACACGGCGATCCGGCGCAGGCCCGGCATACCCGGCGGCGCACGCCTCCCCCGACCCACTGCTCAGCTCCGCGCCCAATGTGGCTGAACGCGCCTTCCCCGAGCCGGTCCTCATCGCGGCGCCGGAGGTGATCAAGAGTCGGCGATTCGGCAATGTCGTCGTGGCGGCGAGCCGGGTGGGGCTGGATCTCGGCGGGCTCGCGCGTGCCGTGGCCGGAGCGCCCACGCCCACGACGCTGCGCAGACCTGACGAGGTGGCTCGACTCACCTCCAGCGCGCGGCCCTTCTCGCCCTCTGATGTGGTCAGCTCCCCCGCACCGCCGGACCCGGGACGGTGGCGCGTCCGCTGAGCCCCAACATCGTGCCGCGCGGTGCAACTCCCCACCTGCGCACTTGCCCGGCCCACTTCGCGCCAACGACCCCAACAACTCCCCACCTGCGCACTTGCCCGGCCCACTTCGCGCCAACAAGCGGGCCCGCGGCCAGGTGACCGGGCGCGGCAGTCAGCGGCCTCCGAGGACGCGCACCTCAGTCAGCGCCCTCACCAGCAGGGCCATGTCAGCGACGACGACATCGGCGGCGGCGAGCTGGTGAGGCGGGGTGATGCCGCCGGTGAAGCCAACGACCGGCATACCCGCGGCTCTGGCGGCGGCGACGCCGTGCTGGGAGTCCTCCACGACCACGCACTCACGCGGCACCGCGCCCATGCTTGCCGCCGCGTGGAGGAAGAGATCAGGAGCCGGCTTGCCCCGCGCGACATCCGCGGCGGTGAAAATCGTTGCGTCGGTGAAGAAATGGTCGAGCCCGCACCGGCGCAGCTTGGCCCAGGTGGTCGGCCGTCGCCCGCTCGTCGCCACGCAGATCGACCAACCCGCCGCGAGCAGGTCGGCGATCGCCGTCGCGACCCCAGGCACGGCCTCGAGCTCGGTCTCGTATGCCGTGAGATAGGCCCCGCGCCACCGTCCCACCCAGTCAGCGGGTATGGGCCGGCCGATGACCGACTCGATGTCGGCGAGGGCGTCCTGCTCGGACTTGCCGAGGTGTCGGTCGATGACCTCGTCGCGGGTGATCGGCCAGCCGAGCTCGCCGATCGCCCGCACGTCGAGCTCGACGTTGAGCCGCTCGCTGTCGACGAGCACACCGTCACAGTCGAAAACGACGAGCCCGCAACCGGGTCCGCTCATCCGACCCAGGCCCGGGCGTTGCGGAACATCCGCAACCACGGGCTCGGCTCCGAGACGTCACCGTCGGTCCACGACAGCTGGACGTTGCGCAGCACCCGCTCGGGGTGCGGCATGAGCACGGTGAAGCGCCCGTCGGGGGTGGTCACCGAGGTGAGCCCGTCGGGGCTGCCGTTGGGATTGGCCGGGTATGCCGTGGCCGCCCGCCCGCGTCCGTCGACGAAGCGCATGGCCCGGTGCACGGCGCCGGCGTCGCCCCGCTGGGAGAAGTCGGCGAGGCCCTCGCCGTGGGCGACGGCGATCGGGATGCGGCTGCCGGCCATGCCCGAGTAGAAGATCGACGGGCTGTCGAGCACCTCGACGAGCGAGAGGCGCGCCTCGAACTGCTCGCTGCGGTTGCGGGTGAAGCGCGGCCAGGCCTCGGCCCCGGGGATGTGGTCGGCGAGAGCCGCCATCATCTGACAGCCGTTGCAGATGCCGAGGGCAAAGGTGTCGGGCCGGTGAAAGAACTCGTGGAATGACTCTGCCAGAGCGGAATTGAAGAGGATCGAGCGCGCCCACCCCTCGCCGGCACCGAGCGTGTCGCCATAGGAGAAGCCACCGCAGGCGACGAAGCCCTGGAAGTCGAGCAGGTCGGCTCGCCCGGTCTGCAGGTCGGTCATGTGCACGTCGTAGGTGTCGAAACCCGCGCTGTGCAAGGCAAATGCCGTCTCGAGGTGGGAGTTGACGCCCTGCTCTCGCAGGATGGCGACCTTGGGCCGCACGCCCCGCGCGACAATGGGCGCCGCGATGTCCTGCGCCGGGTCGAAGGTCAGCGCGACGTGCAGCCCCGGGTCGTCGTCCGAGCCGGCCGTCGCGTGCTCCTCGTCAGCGCACTCGGGGTTGTCGCGCAGGGCCGAGATGCGCCACGACACCTCGTCCCAGACCTGCTGGAGCTCGCGGATCGGCTTGTCCAGCAACGATTCCCCACCAACATCCAGGTGCATCTGCCCGTCGGGCGCGGTGCGGCCGACGACCCGCGTCAGGTCGCCGAGCCCGTGCTCGGCCAACACCGCCTCCACCTCCGGCCCGGACTCGGCGGGCACCCCGAGCACCACGCCGAGCTCCTCCGCGAAGAGCTCCTCCGCCGAGTCGACCTGCAGCTCGACGCCCACGCCCCCGGCGAAGGCCATCTCGCACGCCGCTGCCCAGAGTCCCCCGTCCGACCGGTCGTGGTATGCCGTGACAATCCCCTTGTCCCGCAAGGCATTCACGGCCGACACAAGGGCCACGAGCCGAGCCGGGTCGTCGAGGTCAGGCACGGCTCCACCGAATTGCCCGGTCACCTGGGCGAGGATCGACCCCCCGGTGCGGTGACAACCAGCCCCGAGATCGACGAGGACGATCACCGAGCCGTCCCGCAGCTGCGGGGTCAGCGTCCCGCGCACGTCGGGCAGGGTGGCGAAGGCGGTGACGACGAGGCTCACCGGCGAGACGACCTTGCGCGACTCCCCAGAGGTGTCGGCCCAGGTCGAGCGCATCGACAGCGAGTCCTTGCCGACCGGCACGCCGACGCCGAGCGCGGGGCACAGCTCCATCGCGACCGCCCGCACGGTGTCATAGAGGGCGGCATCCTCACCGGGCTCGCCGCACGCGGCCATCCAGTTGCAGGACAACTTGATCCGGTCGAGCGAGACCGGTGCCGCGAGCAGATTGGTCAGCGCCTCACCGACCGCCATGCGACCGGACGCAGGGGCATCGACGGCCGCGAGCGGCATCCGCTCTCCCGTCGCCATCGCCTCACCGGCAAAGCCGTCGTATGCCGCGAGCGTCACCGCGACGTCGGCGACCGGGACCTGCCACGGGCCGACCATCTGGTCGCGGTGCGAGAGGCCACCGACGGTGCGGTCGCCGATCGTGACGAGGAAGCGCTTGCTCGCGACGGTCGGGTGACGCAGCACGTCGAGGCACGCCGCCGCGAGGTCGACGCCCGACAGATCGAGCGGCGCCTCCTCGCGAGGGACACGCACGACATCGCGGGTCAGCTGCGGCGGCTTGCCGAGCAGGACCTCCATCGGCATGTCGATGGCCCGCTCGCCGTCGGCCCCGTCGGCGAGCACGAGCATCCCGTCGCCACGCGCGACGCCGACCACGGCATACGGACAGCGCTCGCGATCGGCGAGCCGCCCGAAGAGCTCGAGCGACTCGGGCGCGAGGGCCAGGACATAGCGCTCCTGGCTCTCGTTGCACCACGCCTCCTTGGGCGCAAGCCCGCTCTCCTCCAACGGGATTGCCCGCAGGTCGAAGCGCGCGCCAAGCCCGGCACCGTCGACCAGCTCGGGGAAGGCATTGGAGAGCCCGCCCGCGCCGACGTCGTGGATCGCGAGGATCGGGTTGTCCGCTCCCATCGCCCAGCAGTGGTTGATGACCTCCTGGGCTCGGCGCTCGATCTCGGGATTGCCGCGCTGCACCGAGTCGAAGTCGAGCTCGGCGGCATTGGCGCCGGCAGCCATCGACGACGCCGCCCCGCCGCCCATGCCGATGCGCATGCCCGGCCCGCCGAGCTGCACGAGCAGCGTCCCCTCGGGGAAGACGATCTTGTGCGTCTGGTCGGCCGAGATCGTCCCCATGCCGCCGGCGCTCATGATCGGCTTGTGATAGCCGCGCCGCACGCCCGCGACGGTCTGCTCATAGACCCGGAAGAACCCCCCGAGCCCGGGCCGGCCGAACTCGTTGTTGAAGGCCGCTCCACCGATCGGCCCGTCGAGCATGATCTCCAAAGGCGTTGCGAGATGGGCGGGTCGGCCGATCGGGTCGCGCTCCCACGGCTCGTCGGTGCCGGGGAGGTGCAAGTTGGAGACGGCAAATCCGGTGAGCCCGGCCTTGGGTCGCGAGCCGCGCCCGGTGGCACCCTCGTCGCGGATCTCGCCGCCCGCACCGGTCGCCGCGCCGGGGAAGGGCGAGATCGCCGTCGGGTGGTTGTGGGTCTCGACCTTCATGAGCACGTGGACGGTGTCCGGGCGCGCGGCATACACACTGGGGCCGGCCTGATCGACGGGCATCCAGCGGGCGACCTCGCCGCCCTCCATGACGGAAGCGTTGTCGGAGTAGGCGACGACCGTCCGCCCGGGGCTCACGGCCTCGGTGTTGCGGATCATCTGGAAGAGCGAGCGGCCCTGGACCTCGCCGTCGACGATGAACTGCGCGTTGAAGATCTTGTGCCGGCAGTGCTCGCTGTTGGCCTGGGCAAACATCATCAGCTCGACATCGCTGGGGTCGCGCCCGAGCCCGCGGAAGGCGTCGACGAGATAGTCGATCTCGTCGTCCGACAACGCCAATCCGTATGCCGTGTCGGCCTCTTCGAGCGCGATGCGCCCTCGCGCGAGGACATCGACATGAGCGAGCGGCTCGGCCGCGCGCTCGTCGAAAAGCGCCGCGGACGCCTCGACGGACAGCAGCACGCTCTCGGTCATCCGGTCGTGCAGGACATCAGCCGCGGCGGCGAGCGACTCGCCCGTGAGCGCCGCGCCCTCGAGGGTGTATGCCGTGACCCGCTCGACCCGGCGGATGGCGAGCCCGCAATTGTGGGCGATGTCGGTGGCCTTGGACGCCCACGGCGAGACCGTCCCGAGGCGCGGGGCGACGACGAGGGTCGTGCTCGCGGCGGCTCCCGGCGCGGACGAGGTGGCGGGCCCGGCATACGGCTCGCCGTAGGTGAGCAGCCGACCAACCCGGTCGGCGGTGTCGGCGTCGAGCGGCGCGTCACTGGCGACCCAGTGGACGAAGCGCGCGCTGATCCCGGTGACGGCCGCCTCGGGCGGCAGCACCTCGGCAAACCGGCGCAGCAGCCCGGCTGCGCGGAAGTCCGAGAGGGCACGTCCGCCCGGGAAACTCGTCAGGGCGGAGGGGGCTCCCATGGTCGATGGACTCCTCAGGAGGGGTTGCGCGGCTCGGTCGGGCTCGGCGTCGAGCCTAGCCGGTCGGCGCGAGGGGCCTCATTCCATGTCAAAACCGTCGCCGGTCTGGCGCCGGATCTCGTCCATCACCTCGAGGGTGAGCACCGAGTCGGCCAGCGGGCGCAGCGGCGACTCGGCGAGCCCGGCCGCGAGGCAGCGGGCAACCTCGGCCGCCTCGAAATGGAGTCCCTCATGCCCGATCCGGGGCTCCTCATACCGGGCCGAGCGCCCGTCCCGCAGCCGCAGGGTGAGCCCGCCGGGGTGGTAAAACGGCGCGTCGAGGGTCAGCGTGCCCAGCTCACCGCTGATCTCGCCTGCGTTGGGAGTGGCGGCGGCGAGCGAGGCATGCAGCACGGCGAGCGCACCGGCGCCATCGTCATAACCGAGCACGGCAGCCGTCTGTGCGTGGACCCCGCTGGGATGGGCCTGGGCGAGGGCGGCGAGGCGGCTGGGTCGCCCGAGCACCCAGGTCGCAAACGCGACCGGATAGGTGCCGAGGTCGAGCATCGGGCCACCCGCCTGCTCGCGGAGCAGGATGCGGTGCCCAGCATCGAAGTATTCGCCGAGATCGGCGGTCACCGTGTGGATGCGGCCCAGGGTCTTCGCCTCCAGCACCTGCCGGATGACGTCGAACTTGGGCAGGCAGAGGCTCCACAACGCCTCCATGACGAAGACGCCCGCCGCCTCCGCCGCCTGCGCGATCTCGCGCGCCTCGATGGCGTTGAGCGCCAACGGTTTCTCGACGAGCACCGGCTTGCCCGCGGCGATGGCAGCGAGGGCTGAGTCGCGGTGGGTGTGGTGCGGCCCGGCGACATAGACGACGTCGACGTCCGGGTCAGCGAGCAGCGCGGTCTCCGTCGCGTGCACGATGGGTATGCCGTGTGCCTGCGCCAGCGCGGCCGCCCTGTCAGGCCGGGGTGACCACACGGCATACGGGAGCTGGGTGGTGTGCGCGCGGACCGCCGCGCAGAAGCGGTCGGCGATCCACCCCGAGCCGAGCAGGCCCCACCGAAGGGGTGGGGCCTGCCGCGGATCGGGGGTGCGCGGCGCCGGGAGCGACGCGCCGTGCGTCATCGCCGGGTCACCGGTTCTTCCGCTCGTCGAGGATGACCGCGACGATGATGATGACGCCCTTGACGACCATCTGGACGAAGTCGCTCATTCCGAGCAGGACCAGGCCGGTATTGAGGCTCTGGATGATGAGGGCACCGATGACCGTGCCCCACACCGTGCCGATGCCGCCCTTGAAGGACGTGCCACCGATGACGGCGGCGGTGATGGCGTCGAGTTCGATGCCGGTGCCCAACTGCGGATTGCCCGAGCCGATGCGGGCGGCCGAGATGATGCCTGCGAGGCCGGCGAGGGCCCCGATCATCGAGTAGATGACGAGGGTGGAGCGCTTGAGGTTGATGCCGGAAACGCGCGCGGCTTGCTCGTTGCCACCAATGGCGTAGACGTGGCGGCCGAAACGCGTGAAGTTGAGGATGATGTGCGCCGCGACGGCGACGAGTGCGAACAGAATGATCGGGAAAGGTATGCCGATGATGTTGCCCTGGCCGATGAAGTTGAAGCCCGGGTCCAGCCGCGAGATCGGCCGACCGTCGCTGTAGATGAGGGCCAGGCCGCGGGCCGAGCTCATCATGCCCAGGGTCGCGATGAAGGGCGCGATCTTGAAAGTCGAGATGAGCCAGCCGTTGACGAACCCGGCGGCGAGGCCCACCCCGAGGCCCGCCAGGATCGGCAGGATCAACGTGAAGGACATGTTGGGGTACTTGGCATTGTCCGCGGGTATCTGCGCCAGGCTCGTCGCCACCACCGCCGCGAGGGCAAGGATCGAGCCTACGGAGAGGTCGATGCCCAGGGTGATGATGACGAAGGTCATCCCGATGGCGATGATGCCGATGGCCGCCACCTGAGTGACGACGTTGAGCAGGTTTTGCGGCTGCATGAACTTGCCGCCGGTCACCGCGGCGAGCACGACGACGAAGATCACGAGGATGCCGACGATGGCGTATTGCTTGATGAAAGCGCCGGTGTCGAAGGACGCCTTGCCATCCGTGGGGGTGGCGGTAGTCATGTCGATCCCTCTCAGGCTGCGTCGCGGGGCGAGTCGCCCGCGGGTCCGGTGGCGAGCTGCATGATGCGCTCCTGGGTGGCCTCGGCGCGGTCGACGATGCCGCTGACCCGGCCCTCGTGCATGACGACCACACGGTCGCTCATGCCGAGCACCTCGGGCATCTCGGAGGAGACCATGATGATGGCCTTGCCCGCCTTGGCCAGCTGCGACATCAGCCGGTGGATCTCCGACTTGGCGCCGACATCGATGCCGCGGGTGGGCTCGTCGATCATGAGGATCTCGGGGAGGTTGAGCAGCCAGCGAGAGATGAGCACCTTTTGCTGGTTGCCGCCCGAGAGGTTTTGGATGTGCTGGTTGAGCGACGGTGTCTTGAGGGCAAGCGCTTTGCGCTGCTCCTGGCAGGCCGACTCGATGCGGCCCTTCTGGAGGAAACCATTGGGGCTGTATCGCGGAAGCGCAGCCATGATCATGTTGTCGCGGACCGACAGCACGCCCATGATGCCGGTGAGCTTGCGATCCTCGGTGAGCAGGGCCAACCCGGCGCCGATGGCGTCCTTGGGCTGGTTGATGCGCACCGGTTTGCCGTCGACGACGATCTGACCGCTGTCAGCCTTGGCGACCCCGAAGAGGGTCTCGAGAACCTCCGTGCGGCCGGCACCCATCAGCCCGGCGAAACCGAGGATCTCGCCGCGTCGCAGCTCGAAGGACACGTCCTTGACGAGGTCGCCGCGGTTGAGGCTGCTGACCGACAGGACGACCTCACCGATGTCGGCATGCTCCTTCGGAAACATCTCGGTGAGCTCTCGCCCGACCATGAGGGCGATGAGCTTGTCGCGATCGAGCTGGCTGGCCGGCAGGGTGGTGACGAGCTTGCCGTCGCGGAAGACGGTCACGAAGTCGGAGATCTTGAAGACCTCGTCCATTTTGTGGGTGATGTAGATGATCGCCGTGTTGTTGGCCTTGAGCTGGCGGATCATCCGGTGCAGGTGCTCGACCTCGCGCTCTGTGATGGCCGAAGTGGGCTCGTCCATGATGATGATCCGCGAGTCGAAGCTGATCGCCTTGGCGATCTCGACCATCTGCGTCTGGGCGATCGACAGGGACCGCATCCGCGCGCGCGGATCGATATCGATCTCCCAGCGTTTGAAGAGCTGCCGGCACTCGTCAGTCATCTGCTTGCGGCTGACCATCCCGAAGCGAGCGGTCGGCTCACGGCCCAGGAAGATGTTCTCGGCGACCGTCATCTCGGGGACCGGCGACAGCTCCTGGTGGATCATCGAGATGCCCAACCCGAGCCCGGCCTTGGTGTCGGGGATGTCGACTGCTTGCCCCCCGACGAGGATGGTCGCTCCAGGGTCGGCCTGATACATCCCGATGAGGATCTTCATCAGCGTCGACTTACCCGCGCCGTTCTCCCCCATCAGGGCATGGACCGTGCCAGGGCGGACCTCAAGCGTCACACCGTCGAGAGCGCGGACGCCGGGGAAGGTCTTGGAGACTCCCTGCATCTGCAGGACGAATTCCTCGCTCACGGCTGTCCTCTCTGCCTGTCGGATGCCCACGCGGGCGTCTGCTGCGGACCTGCTGCGGTGGGTGGGAGACCCCAGGGCCTCCCACCCACCGTTGTAGCTCACTTACCGACGAACTGGGCCATGTTGTCGGGAGTGACCAGCACGTAGGGCACATCCACGTAACCGGGGACGGTGTCCTTGTTGTAGAGCTTGACCGCTGCGTCGACACCGCCGGCACCCTGGCCCTTGGCGTCCTGGAAGACCGTCACCTTGAGGTCGCCCGCCTTCATCGCTGCCAGAGCGTCACCGGTCGCGTCGATGCCGCCGACGATGGTCTTGTCGAGCTTGCCGGCCGCCTTGAGGGCGTTGATCGCGCCGAGCGCCATCTCGTCGTTGTTGGCGCAGACGACGTCGATCTGGTCGCCGGACTGCAGCCAGGTCTCCATGATCGACTGACCCTTGTCACGCTGCCAGTTGCCGGCCTGGGTCTTGATGACCTTCATGCCCGGGTTCTTGGCGACGACGTCGTTGCACCCCTTGGTGCGCAGCACGGCGGCCTCGTTGGCCGGGTCACCCTGGAGGATGACGACATTGCCCTTGCCGCCGGCCAGCTTGGCCAGCTGCTCCATCTCAAGCGTGCCGGACACGAGCGAGTCGGAGCCGACATAGGGCACGGTCGCCGGCAGGTTGGACGGACGACGGTTGACGTAAACAAGCGGGACGCCGGCGGCCTGGGCCTTCTCGGTCATCGGGCCGGCCGCGTCGGTGTCAACCGGGACGACGATGATGGCGTCGACCTTGTTGGCGATGAAGGTCTCGACCTGCCCGAGCTGGACGTCGGTCTTCTCCTGGGACGCCTGGATGTTGACCTCGACGCCATCCTCCTTGGCGCGCGCGGAGATGCCGTCGGCCACCTTCTGGAGGAACTGGTCGAGGATCGGGAAGGTCACGCCGATCTTGAGCGTCTTGCCGTCCTTGGGCTTGATCGCCCCGGACGAACCCGCGCCCGCCGCTGCCGAAGCCGCCTGGGACGCGGCCGCGCCGGCTCCCGCCGCAGCGCTGCTCGTTGACGAGGTGGAGGCGGTGGATGAACAGGCGGCGACCAGGCTGGACGCGGCGATGAGCACCGCCCCGACCTTGAGACCGTTCTTGATGGCCATTGGATCGTCTCTCTCTCTGTGGATGGGGGAGCTCCGCAGAGCCCACAAAGCCCAACCGGATGGAGGACCGCCCTCCATCCACACCCGGCCGCCACAGGGGTGGCCGGTACAGCCGAAACTAGCTCCGTGACATCTTCCTGTCAATACATTTGAACAAAGTTGTTACAAAGTTGACCCAGCGAGCGGACGAAGGTCAGATCCGCGCAGCGCCTTGACAATCCACAGCCGATGATCGTCGGATGCGACTGCAAGACAACGTCTTTGACGCCCCATCGAGCGGGACCTAAGACCGCCTCAGGATCGCTCTAGCGCGGTCGCGAACAGCCTAGGCCAGGACGTTCCGCAGGCTCATGTCACTACATGGGTATGCCGCGGCGCCGGGGTGGCTCATCCCCGGCGCCGCGGCATACGGTCGCCCGACGGTCGGATCAGGCGTAGAACGACGGCTTGGCGATCATCTGGACGGCGACCTCACCCGAGTCGGTGAGCGCCTTGACGCCCGCGTCGCAGACGCAGGCGGCGGCATACCCGTCCCACGACGTCGAGCCCGTGTGCTCGCCCTTGCCGACCGCGGTGATCCACTCCTGCACTTCGGTGACGAAGGCCCCCCAGAAGCGCTCGTTGTGGTTCATCGTGATGGGGTTGTTGCGCCCGACGGCGTCGCGCCGGGTGATGACGTTCTGGTCGGCGAGCGAGACCGCACCCTTTTCGGCGACCAGCTCGCAGCGGATGTCATAGCCGTACTGACAGTTGACGAAGACCTCGTCGTCGACCCGCACCCCCGACTCGGTCGTCAGCACGAGCACGAGCGGGTCCTGCAGGTGCTCGAAGCGCAGCGACGTCTTTTTCGGCTTGTCGACCCGCGCCGCGACGAACTCCTCGCCGAGCAGCCAGCGCATCGTGTCGATCTCGTGGATGGCCGTGTCGTTGATAGCCATATCCCAGGTGTAGAAGTCCGGCACCGTCGGATTGCGGTGGGCGCAGTGGACCATGAGCGCCTCGCCGAGCTCACCGCTGTCGAGGATCTTCTTCATCTCGCGGTAGGACTGGTCGAAGCGTCGCATGAAGCCCACGGTGACGAGCTTGCGCCCGCCGGCCTGCTCGGCCTCCATGATCCGCAGCGCCGCGTCCGCCGTTGGGGTGAGGGGCTTTTCGCAGAAGACCGGCTTACCAGCCGCGATGCACGCGAGCACGTCGGGCTCGTGCGCTGGGCCGTGGCTGCAGATCATCACCGCGTCGATGTCACTCGCGATGAGCTCGGCCGAGGTGGCGTATGCCGTGGCGCCGATGCGTGACGCGACCTCCTGGGCCTTCGCCCCGTCGACATCGCTCACCGCGACGACGCGACCGCCGGCGATGACGCTGTGGATGCGCTCGATGTGGGCCTGCCCCATGCCGCCGGGGCCGATCATGCCGATTCGCACGGTCATTGCGCTGAGCTCCTTACTTCAGGCCGAGGCCGAGGGAGGCGAGGTATTCGCGGGTCTTGACCGCATTGGGGAAGGGATAGTCCTTGGCGCAGCCATACATGTCCTGCTCACAGACGACGTAGAGTTCCTTGTCGAGGTCGGCCAGCGCCTCGATGAGCTCGCGCATGTCGGGCAGCCCGGCGGGCGGGGCGACCGAGCAGCCCGCGTGGACGGCCTTGACGAAGGGCCAGTCCTCGTCGTGGGCCTGCTGGACGAGAGCCTGGTCCATGGCCTTGATGTGGACGTAGGAGATGCGCTCGGGATACTTGCGGCACAGCTCCATCGGGTCGCCGCCGCCATAGACGATGTGCCCAGTGTCGAGGCAGAAGCCGACATAGTCGGGATCGGTGGCCTGGAAGATCCGGTCGATGTCCTCGGGAGTCTCGATGTGGCTGTCGCCGTGCGGGTGCAGGACCATCGTGAGGCCATAGTCCTCCTTCATGATCCGCCCGAGCTTGTTGGCGTTGGTGATGTAGAGATTCCACGCCTCGGTGCTCAGCGTGCGGTCGTCGGTGTAGGCGCCGGTCTTCTCGTCGCGGAACATCGGGGGCAGGTGGACGACGTACTTGGCGCCGACCGCCGCGTGGGTCTGGCCGATCGCCCGGAAGAAGGTCTCGGTGTCATTCCACGCCTCGGCCTTGTGGAGGATCCCCCAGCCGGTGCCGGCGACGACGGTGAAGCCGTGCTCGTCCATGACATCGCGCAGTTGCACCGGGTCCTTGGGGAAGTAGCCGAACGGCCCGGTCTCCATGACCGAAAAGCCGGCCGTCTGCATCTCCTTGAGCGCGACGTCCCAGTCGATCTGCTTGTCGTCCTGCGGGAACCACACCCCCACTGATCCGGGCAGACGCCGATAGTCAGCTTGCTGTAGCGCGGGTCGGTGTTGCGAGCCTTGGACTCGGCCATGGCGGTTTCCTCTCAACATTGTGAAGTCTGGCTCGACCCTATTGCTGTCCTAATGTTCTGTCAATATGTCAAAACCCTCAACGACCCCCAGGCGTCACCACACGCGACGCGGCACGGCATACCCCCGAGGAGGTATGCCGTGCCGCGTGGCCGAGCGAGGGGGTGCGACCCCCGTGTGTCTACTTGTTCTGCGGGAAGCCGAGGTTGAGCCCGCCGTGGCTCGGGTCGAGCCAGCGCTGGGTGATCGCCTTGGTGCGCGTGAAGAAGTGCACGCCCTCCATGCCGTGGGCGTGGCTGTCGCCGAAGAGCGAGTTCTTCCAGCCGCCGAAGGAGTAGTAGGCCATGGGCACCGGGATCGGCACGTTGATGCCGATCATGCCGACCTGCACCTCGTTCTGGAAGCGCCGGGCGGCGCCACCGTCGTTGGTGAAGATCGCCGTGCCGTTGCCATAGAGGTTGGAGTTGATGAGGTCCAGGCCCTCGTCATAGGACGCGACCCGCACGACGGACAACACCGGCCCGAAGATCTCGTCGGTGTAGATCGACATGTCACGCTCGACCTTGTCGAAGAGGGTCGGGCCGACGAAGAAGCCGCCGTCGCCGCCGTGGAACTCCGTCTTGCGACCGTCGACGACGAGCTCAGCGCCCGCGGTCTGGCCGGCCTCGATATAGCCGACGATGCGGTCGCGCGCCTGCGAGGTGACGATCGGACCCATGTCGCAGCCGGTCGAGCCGTCACCGGTTTTGAGGGTTGCCATCCGCTCGGTGATCTTGCCGATGAGCTCGTCGGCGATGGTGTCGACCGCCAGCAGCACGGAGATCGCCATGCACCGCTCCCCCGCCGAGCCGAAGCCGGCGTTGACAGCCGCGTCGGCCGCCAGGTCGAGGTCGGCATCGGGCAGCACGAGCATGTGGTTCTTGGCGCCGCCGAGGGCCTGCACTCGCTTGCCGTTGGCGGTGCCGCGCTCGTAGACATACTTGGCGATCGGCGTCGAGCCGACGAAGGACAGCGAGCGCACGGCGGGGTTGTCCAACAGCGCGTCGACCGCCTCCTTGTCGCCGTGGACGACGTTCATCACGCCGTCGGGCAATCCGGCCTGACGCCAGAGCTCGGCGACCGCGTTGACCGCCGACGGGTCCTTTTCCGAGGGCTTGATGACGACGGCGTTGCCCGTCGCGATGGCGATCGGCACGAACCACATCGGCACCATGGCCGGGAAGTTGAAGGGCGAGATGACCCCGACGACGCCCAGCGGCTGCAGGATCGAGTAGGCGTCGACACTGGTCGAGACATTCTCGGAGAAGCCGCCCTTGAGCAGATGCGGTATGCCGCAAGCGAACTCGACGACCTCGAGGCCACGGGTGACCTCACCGAGCGCGTCAGAGGTCACCTTGCCGTGCTCGGAGGTGATGATCTCGGCGATCCGCTGCTTGTTGTCATTGAGAAGCTGCCGGAAGGCGAAAAGCACCTGGGTGCGCTTGGCGAGCGAGGAGGCACCCCACTCCTTGGCGGCGACATCGGCCGACGCGACGATCTCGTCGACGAGCGCCTTGCTGGCAAAGTCGACCTTGCCGGTGACCTCTCCGGTGGCCGGGTTGTAGACGTCGCCGGTGCGCTCGGCGGTCCCCTCCCAGGGGGTGCCGCCGACGAGGTGAGTGATGCGACGCGGGCTGCTCATGCAGGTGCTCCTCGGACTCAGTTAAATGTGCTTACATATTAACGTATGCCGTGCCGTGCCGCCAAGGCCCGACCGCACCCCACCGGCGGTCAGCAGAGCCCCGGGATCTCCGTGAGCGCGACGGGACGACCCTCTCGCCGCGAGCGCCCGCACGCCTCCGCAACCCGGAAGGCCTCGAGCGCGTCGGCCACCGTGCACCGGCTGGCTGCCGTCCCCCGCACGACATCGATGAAGCATGCCATCTCGGTGCGGTATGCCGTCCCGAAGCGCTCGAGGAAGGACTGGTGCGCCGGCCCTGCCGGGAAGGTCGCGCCCGGCTCGGCCGAGATCATTGGATAGCGATCATCGAGGCCGACGGCCAGCGCGCCGCGGCTGCCGTGGACCTCCATGCGGATGTCATGGCCGGCCGTGTTGTAGCGAGTGACCGAGGTGACGACCAGGGTGTCGTCGTCAAGGGTCAGCAGCGCCGCAGCGGTGTCGACATCACCCGCCTCGGTGAAGAACGTCTCCCCCTTGTTGGCGCCGACGGCATACACGCTGGCGACCTCGCGACCGGTGACATAGCGGATGACGTCGTAGTCGTGGATGGCCGCATCGCGGAAGAGCCCGCCCGAGGTCGGCAGGTAGTGCGGAGGCGGCGGGCTCTGGTCGTGGGTCGCGGCGCGGATGGTGTGGACGAAGCCGAGCTCGCCCGAGGCGATGGCGTCGTGCAGCCGCTGATAGCCGGCGTCGAAGCGGCGCTGGAAGCCGACCTGCACCGGCACCCCTGACGACGCCTCAAGTCGAGCCAGCTCGATCGTCTCCTCGAGACTGGCAGCCACCGGCTTTTCGCAGAAGGTCGGTATGCCGGCCTGCAACGCCGCCCGCAGGTAGCCCGCGTGGGTGTGCGTCGCCGAGGTGACGAGCAGCGCATCGAGGCCCTGGGCCAGCAACTCGGGGACGTCGCCGGCAACAGTGATCGTTGCCGCCGTGCGCGGGCTGAGCTGCGCCGCAAGGGTTTCGGCGGCGCCAGCGAGCGGATCGGTGAGCACGAGCTCAGTGACGGCGGGCAGGCTCACCAGGGTGTTGGCGTGGAAGGTGCCGATCCTGCCAACGCCGATGATGCCGAAACGCATGGGGGGCCTTTCGAGAGGCGAAGCGGACAAACAGGACGAGCAGCGATGCGCCGGTCAGCCCCGGAGCGGCAGCCGTGGGTCGAGCGGTTGGCCGGGCCAGGTGTCGCGGACCCAGGCGTGGGCGGGGTCGTCGCAGATGAGCCAGGCCCGCGTCGCACCGGGCCCGGCCATGACGTTGAGGTAGTAGAGGTCATAACCCGGCGGCGCCATTGCCGGCCCGTGCCAGCCGTGCGGGATGAGCACGACGTCGCCCGAGCGCACCTCGGCGAGCGTGTCGATCGGGTGCTCGTCGGTGCCGTAGTTGCGCAGATAGGCGATGCCCTCGCGCCCCGGACCGTCGAGCGCCCGGGAGGCATCGCCGGGTCGGCCGGTCGGCGCCACCTCGACGTAGTAGATCTCCTCCAAGGCGGTCTCCTGCCCAGGCCGCTCGACGTCGTGCTTGTGCGGCGGATAGGACGACCAGTTGCCCGCCGGCGTGATGACCTCGCAGGCGATGATGGAGTCGGCGTCGAGCACTCCCGGCGTGCCGAAGTTGTGCACCTGCCGGGTCGCTGCACCGGCGCCGCGCAGCTCGACCGGCACCTCGGCGGCGGGCAGATAGCGCGCCGGGTATGCCGTGCGCGCCCGAGCGAGCGGCAGCGCGATGCGCCCCCCGCTCGTCGACGTCACGGTGAAGGAGCTGTCGCGAGGGACATAGACGAGATCGGTCGGCCCCGCGAAAACTCCTGCGCGTCCGTGTAATTCGAAGCGCTCGCCAGACGTCTCGACGCTCGCAGCCCCCCACATCGGCAGCACGATCCACTCGCAGTCGCCGGTGTCGACGGTCCGCGACTCGCCGGGGGCGAGGGTCACGGCATACAGGCCGGTGTGCGCCCATCCCGGGTCGCCGGGACGGATGCGCACATCCCACTCGGCGTCCCCGCTTGATCCCGCCGCGCGCATCCAGTCACTCATCGCGTCCTCCATGCACGAGCGCAGCGGCGGTGTCGACCGCAGCGGCGACGTCGTCGTCGGCCGGAAAGAGCATGCTCCGCCCGACGACGAGCCCGGCCGCGGTCGGGCAGGTCAGTGCCTCCTGCCAGCTTTCGTAGGTCTCGTCGGGATCGCCGGTTGGGTCGCCGCCGAGCAGCAGCGTCGGCAGGGTCGTCGCGTCGAGGACGCGCTCCATCCCGGGCACGACCGGCAGCTTGAGCCACGTGTAGGCACTGGTCGGGCCGAGCCCCGCGGCGATGTGGACCGAGCGGATCACCGAGTCGGGGTCGAGCAGGTTGACCACCCGGCCGTCACGACGCACCGAGAGGAAGGGCTCGATCATCGCCATCTTGCCGACAGCCGCGAGCTCGCCGATCGCGCGCCCGCTGGCCTCGAGGGTGGCCGCCGTGCCCGCGTCGTCAAGGCAGACCCGGGTGAGCATCTTGCCGCCGTCGAGCCCGTGGGCCGCGATCGTCGCCGCGTCGTATGCCGTGAAGCGATCGTCCAGCTCGAAGGTCGCCCCTTGCAGCCCACCGCGATTCATCGACCCGACGACGACCTTGCCGTCGAGCAGGCGGGCGAGCAGCAGGTCCTCGAGGATGTCGGCCGTGCCGAGCACGCCGTCGACGCCGGGACGCGACAGGGCGAGGGCGAGCCGGTCGAGCAGGTCGGAGCGCGAGGCCATCGCGCGCTGATCGCCCCGCACGCCGAGGGCCCCGCGCGCCGGATGGTCGGCGGCGATGAGCAGCAACCGGCCGTCGGCG
>CAZLGB010000019.1:0-27735 GCA_964558825.1 uncultured Intrasporangiaceae bacterium | reverse complement strand
GCACCTGCGCCTGGCCCGGCTCGGTGTGGCGGTCGCTGCCGCTGCCGGTGTCGCCCAGCTGGCGATCCACGAACAGCCGAGCCCGCTCTCGGCGCTCGGGGTCGGAGGATTGCTCGCCGTCGTGGCACTCGCCTGGTCGGCGCCGCGGCTGCTGCCCGACGGCACCACGCGTGCGCGGCGCGGCCTGCCGGCCGTCGTGCTGAGCCGGGCGATCTTCAACGGCGCCTTCATGGGATCGATCACCTTCGTGCCGCTGCTGCTCAACCGGGAGCGCGGCGTCGCGCTCACCACGGCCGGTGCCGTGTTGGCCTTGGCCTCGCTCGGCTGGAGCACGGGGTCGTGGTGGCAAGGTCACTCACGCCTCCGAGGGCCGACCCAGCGCGCTCGGCTCGTGATCCGCGGGGCGGGCCTGCTCACCACCGGCTTGGTGGCCCTGACGGTGCTCGCGCTCTGGGAGGGCGCTCCGCTGCCCGCGCTCGCGGCCGCGCTGGCAATCGGAGGGCTGGGGATGGGGGTGGGCTCGACCACCCTGTCCGTGCTGATCCTCGACCTGACACCTGAGGCCGAGCACGGACGCGCCTCTGCCGCACTGCAATTGGCAGATGTCCTCGGCACGGTCATCGGGATCGCCGCCGCCACTGCCCTCTTTGCGGCTGTCCATCGTGACGGCGAGAGCACGGCTTATGTGGTCATCTGGGCGGCTCTCGCCGCGGTCGCCGCAGTCGGGCTCGTCGTCGCGCCGCGATGCGCACCGGCAGCAGCGTCAGCGCGCGAGGACCTGCCCGCCACGAAGCCGTAGCCGCACCCACCGCCCCGACCGGTAGACCTCCACGGGGTCGTCGCCGCGGCGGACGAACCCCAGGACGTATGCCGCGAAGGCCGCACCCGCGGGGACCTCGCCGGCGATCAACCGGCCCCAGACCCGCGACCGGAGTGCCTGCACGGCAACCGATCCCGCGCTCTCGGGGGCCCCGGCCGCGATCTCGGCGATGCCCAGCTCGGCCGCGTCGACGAGGTCGTCGGCGAGCAGCGCCCCCACTGGTGCCCACCCCGACAAGGCCCCCGTGATGCCCGCCCACGGCACGTGGACGGTGGTCGGCGGGACGGAAAGGAAGGTCGCTCGGTCGCCCTCGCGGGCGAACCGGTCAGCGAGGGCGGCCGACGCGACGACGACATCGAGGTCACCGGTGTCGACCGGCTGCGCAAGCGCAATGCCACGCATGCCGATCGCCGCTCCCTCGGCGAAAAGGCCACTGCCACCGAGGATTTCGGCCCAGACTCCGAGAGATGCCCCTCGGCTCTGCAGCCTGATCGCCCCGTCGGGAGCCGCCGTCCGGGCCCGTCGCACGATGGTGACGAGGTCGGCATACCCGAAGGCGTCGGGGAAGGTCAGCACGCTCATCGGCGCCGCCTCAACGGAGCCGGGTCGCCGAGATGGGCCTGCAGGCAGGTGCGCTCCTCTGCCGTCATCCGCCGCGGCGCGTTGGCCGCGAAGTCGAAGAGGGCGAGCGACGTCTCGGCGACGGCATACACCGTGGGCGCGGGCGGCGCGACAGCGTCGGGAGGCAGCAGGTCGCGCACGACATAGCCGAGGTCATAGCCGGCTCCGCCGATGCGGGTGACCCAGACGTCGACGGCCACCGGCGCTGGGCGATAGTCGAGTTGGGCGCGGTAGTCGATGGTGTGGCGCGCGACGATGATCCCGCGCTCGAGCAGCTCGAGTCCCTGTGGGAACCACCGCGGCAGCACGCTGACACGCGCATCCTCGAGCAGCCGCAGAAATTGCACGTTGTTGACGTGGCCATAGGCGTCCATGTCGGACCAGCGCAGCGGGACGAGCACCTCGGTGGGCATGGGGGACATCTTGGCAGCCTCCCGCGAGTGGGCGAGCGCGGCTAGTCTCGACGATGTGACGCCGCCGCCCGCTGCCCCCGACGCCGCCGACAGGGCTGCCGCCGCCGACCCGGCCGCCGAGCACGCCGTGCAGGATCTGCTCGACGTGCTGGACCTGCGCGAGCTGGGCGAGGCACGCATCGTCATCGAGGGGGCGCCCGGTGACGACGAGACCGACCTGGGCGAGTCGACCCCGACCGTCTTCGTCGGGCGCAGCATCCCCCAGGCCCATGGCCGGGTCTTCGGCGGGCAGGTCCTCGCGCAGTCACTCGTCGCCGCCGCGCGCACCGTCGATGCGGTCGACGGCATACCCCGGCCGATCCATTCGCTGCACGCCTACTTCGTGCGCGGAGGCGACGACCAGCACCCGATCCGCTTCGTCGTCGAGCGGGTGCACGACGGGCGGTCCTTCTCGACGCGGCGGGTGCTGGCCGTGCAATACGGCCGCCCGATCCTCACGATGAGCGCGTCCTTCCAGGAGCCGGCCGACGGCATGGACCACCAAGACCCGATGCCTCCGGCGCCCGACCCCGAGGATGTCCCCACCCTCGCCGAGGCACTGGGTCGCGACCTCGATCCCGATGTGGCACAGTTCTTTGCCGCCCGGCGGCCGATCGAGCTGCGCCACGTGCAGGGCAACATCTACGTCAAGCCGGCCCGCCAGCGCGCGCCGCGCGAGTCCGTGTGGTTGCGGGCGCGCAGCCCCCTGCCCGACGATCCGATCATCCACGCGGCCGTGCTCGCCTTCGCCTCTGACTATCCGCTGCTCGAGCCGGTGCTGCGCCGGCACGGCATCGCCTGGCGCGACCCGCGGCTGCGCCCCGCCAGCCTCGACCACGCGATGTGGTTCCACCGCACCCCCAAGGCCGACGACTGGGTGCTCTACACGCTCATCAGCCCGTCGGCCTCGGGCGGGCGTGGGTTGGGTGCGGGGCGGATGTTCAGCGCCGACGGGGTGCTCATGGCATCGGTCGCGCAGGAGGGGATGGTGCGGCTCAAGGACGTGCCGCCGCCGGGCCCCGAGGCCGGCCGGTGATCGAGCCGGGAGTCCACCCGCTCGCGGCGCAGTATGCCGTGAGTGGCCTGCTCGAGGTCCTCGCGCTGCGCGAGGTCGGCAGGGTGAGCG
The DNA here is from genome assembly GCA_964558825.1 of uncultured Intrasporangiaceae bacterium. GTDB lineage: Bacteria > Actinomycetota > Actinomycetes > Actinomycetales > Dermatophilaceae > Phosphoribacter. The sequence continues at coordinate 24,716 of CAZLGB010000019.1, read as the reverse complement.
TGGGCTGGAGCCGGACCGCTGAGGCGCAGGTCGAGGCCGAGCGTGGCCCCGGCGCGGAGGCGGGATGCACGGCATACGACCTCGCGGGTGAGCTGGCGGTGCCCGCGCGGCTGGCGCGGGTGTTTGTCGGGCCGAGCCAAAAGCAGCGCTATGAGCGGACCTTCGGCGGGCAGTTGCTCGCCCAGGCGATCATCGCCGCGGGGCGCACGGTGGAGGCCGACCCGGCGGGCAGTGGGCGGCCGCTGCACTCGACGCACACGACCTTCCTCGTGTCGGGGGCCGACACCGACCACGTCTCCTATGTCGTCGAGCCACTGTCGGACGGGCGGTCCTTCTCGACGCGGCGAGTGTCGGCCGTGCAGCACGGGCGATTGCTCGCGGTCGTCACGGCGAGCTTTCAGGAGGCGGGCGGCGGGCTCGAGCACGCCGAGCCGATGCCGTCGACTCCCGGCCCCGAGGGGCTCCCCGACGTCGCCGCTGCCCTGGCCACTGTCCCCGAGCCGTATGCCGTCGTCACCGTCCTCGAGGGGCCCGTCGAGCTGCGTCACATCGAGGGCCACCTCTATGCCAGCGGCCGAGCGGATCATGTTGCGCGGCAAGGGGTTTGGCTGCGCTCCCGGCAGCGGCCCCTGCCCGACGACCCGCTCGTCCACGCGGCATACCTCGCCTATGCCTCCGACTATTCGATCCTCGAGCCGGTGCTGCGCCGGCACGGCACCACGTGGTCGGACCCGCGGCTGCGCCAGGCGAGCCTCGACCACGCGATGTGGTTCCACCGGGCCGGGCGGGCCGACGACTGGGTGCTGCACGCCGGGTGGTCGCCCTCGGCGTCGGGTGGTCGCGGGCTCGGGATCGGGCGGATGTATGCCGTGGACGGCACTCTGCTCGCCACCATCGCCCAAGAGGGCATGCTGCGGCTCAAGGAGTAGGCCCGCTCGCACCCCCGCAATCAGGGCAGGACGAGGTGATGCACCCCACGCGTGCGGGACGCCACTTGGCCTGCCCGCGGCATACCCCTGCTCGTTAGGCTCGAAGGGATTGCACCAGCGTCGACCCCACCCCAGGAGGACCCCCGTGAACGACACCGTCCGCACCGCCATCGTCACCGGAGCAGCTCGCGGCATCGGAGCCGGGGTCGCCAAGCGTCTGGCCGCCGACGGGCGTCAGGTCGCGGTCTTCGACCTCGACGAGGCCGCGTGCGCGACGACCGTCGACGCCATCACCGCGGCCGGCGGCAAGGCCATGGCCGTCGGGGTCAATGTCGCCGACAGCGCCTCGGTCGCGGCGGGTGTCGCGCGGGTCGTCGAGGGCCTCGGGGCCCCGACGATCGTCGTCAACAACGCGGGCATCACCCGCGACAACCTCATCTTCAAGATGAGCGAGCAGGACTGGGACATGGTCATGGCCGTGCACCTCAAGGGTGCCTTCCTCATGGTCCGCGAGTGCCAGAAGTTCATGACCGAGGCGCGCTTCGGCCGCATCGTCAACCTGTCGTCGATCTCGGCGCTGGGCAACCGGGGTCAGGCCAACTATGCGGCTGCCAAGGCCGGCATGCAGGGCTTCACCAAGACGATGGCCATCGAGCTGGGCAAGTTCGGCGTGACGACCAACGCCATCGCCCCGGGATTCATCCAGACCGAGATGACCAAGGAGACCGCCGACCGGCTCGGCATCCCCTTCGACGACTTCATCGCCATGGCTGCCAAAGAGATTCCGGTCGCGCGGGTCGGTCAGCCCGAGGACATCGCCGCCCTCGCCGCCTTCCTCACCAGCGACGAGTCGGGCTTCGTCAACGGGCAGGTCATCTATGCCGCGGGTGGCCCGAAGGCCTGACGTCTGTGCCGGTGCCGGGTCGGTCTGCAGCGATGCGGACCGGCCCGGTTCGTCGTTGGCAGGGGCTGGCGGCCGCCCGGCATACAGTGGCGGGATGGGCGAGGACTGGCGGCGCGACCGGATCGGGTCGGCGCGCCGCGGCACCAATCCCACTGTGCTCGCCAAGCTGCCCGAGGCGTATGCCGTCATCGGTGACACGCAGTTCCTGCCGGGCTATTGCGTGCTGCTCGTCGACGATCCGGCGATCTCCCAGCTGAGCGACCTGCCGCGCCCGCGAAGGCTGCACTTCCTCGAGTCGATGGAGCGGCTGGGGACGGCGGTCGAGGCGGCCTCTGCGGAGGCTGACCCTGGCTTTTGGCGGCTCAACTACGAGATCCTCGGCAACACCGATCCCTATCTGCACGCGCACGTCTTCGCCCGCTACGAGTGGGAGGAGCCTGCCCAGATCGGGCTGCCGGTCTGGTGCTACGACCCGCAGGTCTTCTACGGCGCCGGGGCCGCCCTCGGGCCCCAGCACGACTCGCTGCGCGCCGCGATCCGCCGACGACTCGAATGACGCTGTCACCGTCCGCGTGAGGCAGGCTGGACCCATGACCGAGCTGCTCTCGCGCACCGATCTGGCCTTCCTGCTCTTTGACTGGCTCGGGGTCGAGGCGCTGTGCGAGCGCGAGCCCTTCACCGACCACGACCGCACGTCGATGACCCAGGTGCTCGACCTGGCCCGCGAGGTGGCCACCGAGCAGCTGCTGCCCTGCTATGCCGAGCTCGACCGCGACGAGCCGGTCTTCGAGTCCGGCCGGGCAGTGCTGCCCGAGGCGACCCATCGCGCCGTCGCGGCCGTTGCCGAGTCGGGCCTCACCTGGGCGGCCATGCCTGCCGATCTCGGCGGCTCCGACCTGCCGCTCACCGTGCTCACGGCTGCGACGGCGTGGCTGCAGGCGGCCAACATCTCGGCGGTTGCCTATCCCTTCCTCACCCTTGGCGCTGCCAATCTCCTTCGGACACATACCAGTCCCGAGCAGGTGGCGACATACGTCATGCCGATGGTCGAGGGGCGCTTCACCGGCACGATGTGCCTCTCCGAGACCGAGGCCGGCTCGAGTCTGGCCGACATTGCGACGACTGCGGTGCCGCAGCCCGACGGCAGCTATCGCCTGACCGGCTCGAAGATGTGGATCAGCGGCGGCGAGCACGACCTCGCCGACAACATCATCCATCTCGTCCTCTCCCGCACCGAGGGCGCACCTGCGGGCGTCAAGGGGCTGTCGCTCTTCGTCGTGCCCAAATTCCTTGTGGCGCAAGACGGCTCGCTCGGTGAGCGCAACGACGTCGAGCTCGTCGGGCTCAACCACAAGATGGGCTATCGCGGCACGGTCAACACCGTGCTCGCCTTCGGTGGGGGCTATCGCACGCCGGCTGGCGAGTCCGGGGCGATCGGCTATCTCGTGGGCGCCGAGGGCTCCGGCCTGGCCGCGATGTTCCACATGATGAACGAGGCGCGCATCGGCGTCGGCTCCGGTGGCGCAGCTCTCGCGTATGCCGGCTATCGCCACGCCCTCGCCTATGCCAAGCAGCGCGTCCAGGGACGGCTCGCCTGGGACCGATCGCCGGATGCGGCGCCAGTTGCGATCGTCGATCACCCCGACGTCCGGCGAATGTTGTTGCAGGCCAAGGCTTATGCCGAAGGCGCCCTCGCGCTGGTCTTGTATGCCGCGCGATTGGCCGACGAGGCCCGCACCCACCCAGACCCGACGGCACGCGAAGCCGCCGGCCTCTTGCTCGACGTGCTCACCCCCATCGTCAAGTCGTGGCCGGCGACCTATGGGTTGGCCGCCAACGACCTGGCCATCCAGATCCTCGGCGGCTACGGCTACACCCGCGACTATCCCGTCGAGCAGCTCTATCGCGACCAACGGCTCAATGCCATCCACGAGGGCACCCACGGCATCCAGGCGCTCGACCTGTTGGGGCGCAAGCTCATTGCCTCTCAAGGTGCCGGCTCCCGCTTGCTGCTCGCGAGGATCGCGGAGACCGTTGCGCGGGCTCGCGAGCGCGTCCCGGGGTATGCCGATCAGCTCGCCGCCGCGGCCGCAGCTGTCGCCGACGTGACCGCACGACTCTGGCGTGACGGTGACGCGGCATACGCCCTGCAGTCCGCCGGCATCTATCTCGATGCCGTCGGCCAGGTCGTCGTGGCGTGGCTCTGGCTCGATCAGCTGCTGACGGTCGAGGGACGGACCGTCGGCGACGACGGCTTCGCGTTGGGCAAACACGCTGCAGCGCAATATTTCTACGCCTACGAGCTGCCCGTGGCGTTGGCTGCCTTGCAGACGACCGCAACCCGCGAGCGGCTCTTCCTCGGCCTGGACCCGTCATGGCTGTGACCCCACCGGGCCGCCTCGTGCTTGTGCGCCACGCCTCGACCGAATGGTCGATTTCGGGGCGGCATACCGGTCGCACCGATCTCCCGCTCACCACTGACGGAGAGCTGGCGGCACGAGGGCTCGCCCCGCTGCTGGCGGGTATGCCGGTCGCTGCGGCCTACACCTCACCGCTGCAACGCGCCCGCCGGCAGCCGAATTGGCGGGGATCTCGGCGCGCCCGGACCCCGACCTCGTGGAGTGGGACTACGGCGGCTACGAAGGCCTGACGACGCCGGAGATCGCGGAGCGGCGAGATGGCTCCTGGGATCTGTGGCGCGACGGCGTGCCGGGCGCGACGCCCGGCGAGAGCATCCAGCAGGTCGCCGCCCGCGCCCGGGCGGTCATCGCACGAGTGATGCCCCACCTCGCCCACGGGGATGTCGCGCTCGTGGGCCACGGTCACCTGCTGCGCGTCCTGGCCAGCACCTGGCTCGGCGAAACCCCGCAGTGGGGCGCCCACCTCATGCTCGACGCGGCATCGATCAGCGTGCTCGGCCACGAGCGCAAGACGCCCGCCATCGTCCGGTGGAACCTGACGATGACGGCGGTCGGTCAGCCAAAGACGCTGTCCGGCAAGGGAATCAGCGACACGCCGAGCTCGCGCTCGTAGAGGTCGATGAGCGCACGCTGGGCGCGCGACAGCTCAGGTCCGAGGCCGCCTGCAGGGGCTTGCCCGAGCAACTCGCCCAGCACCCCCCAGGCCGCGCAGTGGAAGTCGAGCAGGCCCGCTCGGTCCGGCCGCACGGGGGGCATCCCCACGATCGGTGCCCGCAGCCCGTCTGGCAACTGGGGCAGGGCCAAGGCCCCGCTCGCTCGTTCCGTCCCCGCGATCCGCACAGCGACCCGGGTGAGCAGCGAGACAAGCAACCCGCAGCCGCTGAAGGCCACGAGCACATTTCCGCGGCCGAGGACGACCGGGGCCAGCCCCAGGACACGGATCACCTCACGGACCTCGTCCGACACCTCGCGGGAGGCGGCGGCCACAGGCTGCGAGGCTGCCCAGCGCGGGGGCGAGGCTCCCCGGTCGTAGACGGCAATCGCCGCGTCGCCACGATGGGGCAGCGTCGCGCCCGACGGGAAGATCGTCAAGTCGACGCGCTCCCACGCCGGGGTCACGAGGTTGAAAAGGACCGAGCCGCCGAAGTCGTGCTCGTCGGCAAGCACCGGCTCGAGGGCCACAGTCAGTGCCTCGCGCACCTGGTGACGCACGTCCTGCAGGCCGGCCTCACCCGGCGCCATGACCGCGACGAAGTCAGCATCGCTGAAGGGATCTGCATGGCCAGTCGCGAAACTGCCCACCAGCCACAGGGATTCGACAGCCGTGAGCCCAGAGAGGGCGGTCGCCGTCCGGATCGCCGCATCACGCACCTGCGCGTCCGGCGGGAGGAGGGCCGCGACCCGCTCGGCGGGCGCGGCGTCGGCCGACCGGCCGGCCTCCGTTACAAGCCGCCGCCCAGGGTGACCCCGCCGTCGACGACGAGGGTCTGCCCGGTCATCCACGCGGCATCCCGCGACAGCAGGAAGCTCACCGCCCCGGCGATGTCCTCGGGGACGCCGAGCCGCTTCATCGGGTATGCCGCGGCCACCTTCTCCTCGCGCCCCGTGTAGAGCGCTTCAGCGAATTGGGTCTTGACGACCGCGGGTGCGATGGCGTTGACCCGCACGGCCGGCGCGAGCTGCGCCCCGAGCTCGACGGTGAGGTGGACGAGGGCGGCCTTGGACACGCCATACCAGGCGATCATCCCCGACGCCCGCACTCCGGCGATCGACGCGATGTTGACGACCGCCCCCGGGTGCTCGGGCGAGCCGAGCCCGGCGGCGACGGCCTTCTTGATCCACGCGAAGGCCGTGACGACGTTGGTGTCGAGGATCTTGCGGGCGGTGTCGAGCTCGACGTCGAGCATCGGCCCATAGACCGGGTTGATGCCGGTGTTGTTGACGAGATAGTCGAGACCGCCAAAACGACTGCGCGCCAAAGCGATCGCCTCGTCCTGGTGCGCCTCGTCGGCCGCATTGCCCGCCAGCCCGACGGCATACGCCTCGCCGCCGAGAGCCGCGACCGCCTCCGCGAGCGGCTCGGGCTTGCGCGCCGTCATGACGACGCGAGCACCCTCAGCCACCAAGCGCTGGGCGATGCCCAGCCCGATCCCGCGGCTCGCCCCCGTGACGATGGCGACCGCGCCGTCATGTGCTCCCATGCTGCGACTGTATGCCGTGGATGCCGTGTCAGCCAGGTCCGCGGCTCAGAAGCCGAGGTCGCGGCCGATGAGCTCCTTCATGATCTCGTTGGAGCCGGCCCAGATCCGGGTGACGCGGGCGTCGCGCCAGGCCCGACCGGCGCGGTATTCGTTCATGAAGCCATAGCCACCGTGCAACTGGACGCAATCGTCGAGGACCTCGCCCTGCACCTGCGAGCTCCACCACTTGGCCTTGGCGGCGTCGATCGGCGAGAGCTTGCCCTCGGCATGGGCCGCGACGCAGTCGTCGACATAGGCCTGGCAGACCTCGAGCTTGGTGAGCATCTCGGCCAGCTTGAACTTGTTGTATTGGAACTGGCCGATGGACTGACCAAAAGCCTTGCGGTCCTTGGCATATTGCACGGTCTCCCAGAAGATCTGGAAGGCGTGCGACGTGTTGGAGACGCCGGCACCGATGCGCTCCTGCGGGAGGCGCTGCATCATCGCGATGAAGCCCATGCCCTCGGGGCCGAGCCGGTTGGTGTCAGGCACCCGGACGTTCTCGAAGAACAGCTCAGCAGTGTCGGACTCGTCCTGGCCGACCTTGTCGAGCTTGCGCCCGTTGACGAAGCCCTCCATGCCGCGCTCGACCATGAAGAGGGTGATGCCCTTGGGGCCCTTTGTCGGGTCGGTGCGGGCGGCGACGATGACCAGGTCGCACTGGTAGCCGTTGGTGATGAAGGTCTTGGAGCCGTTGATGATCCAGTCGCCCGAGCCGTCGTCGGCCTTGACGGCGGTCGTCTTGAGCGCGGCGAGGTCGGAGCCGCCCGACGGCTCGGTCATGCCGATGGCGATGATCTTCTCGCCGCTGGCGATGCCGGGCAGCCAGCGCTGCTTCTGCTCCTCGGTGCCGAGGTCGACGATGTAGGGCGGGCAGACGTCGGCGTGGATGCCGAAGCACGCGGCCGTGGCGGCGTTGAAGTGTCCCCACTCCTCGGCGAGCACGGCGTTGAAGCGGTAGTCGTCAGCGCCCGTGCCGCCGAACTCCTCGGGGATGTCCATACCGAAGAAGCCCTGCTTGCCGGCCTCGAGCCAGATGTCGCGGGGGATCGACTTGAGCTGGATCATCTCTTCGACGCGCGGCTTGAGGGTGCGGTCGACGAATTCCCGGACGCTGGCCCGGAAGTCCTCGTGCTCCTCGGCGTAGAGATTGCGCGGCATGGTGACCTCCATTGGACACGTCAAACGGACGCTCGACGGGATAAGTAAGCGCTTGCTTAGCATGTCATAGGTGAGGCATGCTGTCCACCGTGGCGACCCATCCGACGGCCGTGACGACCGCCACCCAGACCCAGGCTCAGCCCACCCCTGAGCCCGCCGGCGAGACCCCTGCGTCGAGCCCGAGCGACACCGTGCTGCGCCTCTTCACTGCCGCGGCAGAAGCCTTCGCCGACAACGGTTTTCACGCGACGACCACCCGCGACATCGCCTCGCGCGCCGGCCTCTCCCCCGCCGGGGTCTACGTCCATTTCGCCAGCAAGGAGGAGTTGCTCTTCCAGCTCAGCCGCGACGGGCACGAGACGGCGCTTGCCCTCGTCGTCGAGGCGGTCGCCTCGGCCGACACTCCCCCGGCGGCCCTCGCGGCGATCATGTCCCGGTTCAGCGCGTGGCATGCCGACAACTACGCCATCGCCCGGGTCGTGCAGCACGAGTTCCCCCACCTGTCCGAGGCCCACCAGGACGAGGTGCTCGCCCAGCGCAAGGCGATCGACGCCACCTTGCGCTCGGTGCTCACCGCAGGCAAGGCCTCAGGTGACTTCGAGCTCGACGACGTCGCCGACACGACCCTCGCCCTGCTGTCGATCGTCGTCGACGTGGCCCGCTGGTACACCCCCCAGCTCACCCGCACCCCCACGCAGATCGGCGCCACCAACGCGGCGCTCGGCCTGCGCCTGGTCGGCTACCGCGCCCCCTAGCCTCCCCTGACAGGCCCTGACCGCAGGCGTATGCCGTGCGGGCGCCTCAGCCGACCAACACCGCGAGCAGCGCGCTCAGGGTGAGGAAGGACCCCGCGGTGGTGACGAGCAGTACGCCTGCCATCGGCTCCTCCTCGCCGTAGGGCAGCGCCAGCACGGGAGCGATCGAGAAGACCGGCAACGCCCCCGTGAGGATGAGCGCCATGCGCAGCTGCGGTGCGAGCGAAGGCATTCCGATCGCCGTGACGATGAGCAGAGCCGCGACGACCGCAGCGGGATGCACGACGAGCTTGCCCGCGCTGATGACGAGCACCCGGCGCAGATCGGCCCCTCGCGGCAGCCGAGTGAGCAGCCCCCCGATGGCGAAGAGGGCCATTGCGGCCCCCGTGCGGGCGAAGAGGTCGGCCGTCCGCACCACGACATCGGGCAGGGCCAGGCCGCTGACCGAGACGAGCAGCCCGGCCGCGAGGCCGATGAGCAACGGATTGCGCGTCAATCGCCTGCCGTATGCCGCGAGCCGCTGACCCGCGGACAGCTGGGCGCCGGCCCGCCCTTCGACCAACAGATACATCATCGGCAGCACGACGAGGTTTTCGACGATCATGCTCAGCCCGAGGATGAGCCCGGCGCTCTCGGGGAAGGTCAACAGCATCAAGGGATAGCCGACGAAGCCGCTGTTGCATCCGGCCATCCCCAGCCCGTCGAAGGCCCGCACGGCTGCCGAGTGCCCCGCGGCCCGACCCCAAAGCCAGCCCACGGCATACGTGAAGTTCGAGCCGATCGCGTATGCCGTGAGATAGGCCGGGTTGACGATGTCGGCGAGGTGGCGGGTCCCGAGCGCGAGGAAGAGCATGCACGGCAGGGCGAAGTTGATGACGAAGGTGCTCAGGACGCGCATGTCGTCGCGGGCGAAGACCTTCCGGCGCACGGCGAGATACCCGACGGCCACGCAGGCGTAGATCGGGACGGTGATGGCAAGGACCGGGAGCATCTCCCGGACAGATTAGGCGTCAGCGACCCGCGGGCACGATCGGGGTCACCTGCTCGACGAGCTCGGCCACCGCATCAAAGGCGCCCGGCACCGCGTCATTGGACATCCCCATGATGACGTGGTCGGTGCCGATCTCGGCGAGCTTGCCGAGCTTGTCGACCGCCTGCGCCACCGACATCGTCGGCATGCCTGTCACGTCAGCAGAGCCGTCCCCCAACGTGATTCGCGTGAGGACCGTCTTCTCGATGTCGGCATAGTCGCGCCCGACCGCCGCGCAATGGCCGCGGATGACGTCGTACTTCGCGGCGACCGCCGCCGGCCCCATGTCGAAGATGTTGCAGGCATCGGCATATTGCGCGACGAGGCGCAGCGTCTTCTTCTCGCCGCCCCCGCCGATGAGGATCGGCGGATGCGGGCGGGTCAGCGCCTGCGGGACGTTGAGCGGGCGGTCGAGGTGCAGGTGAGTCCCGGCATACGGCCGCTCGTCGCCCTGCCACATCTGCAGGGCGAGCTGCAGGGTTTCCTCGAGGATGCCGAAGCGGTCGGCCAGCGCCGGATAGGGCACGCCGAGACCCCGGTGCTCCTCCTCGTTCCAGGCAGCGCCGATGCCGAGCCAGGCCCGGCCGCTCGACAGCACGTCGAGCGAGGTCACCGTCTTCACGAGCAGCCCCGGATAGCGATAGGTCACGCCGGTGACGAGCGTGCCGAGGGTGATCCGCTGGGTCTGCCCCGCGGCGAAGGCCAGGGCGGTGTAGCCCTCGAGCATGTCCAGCTCCGGCGGGCCGATCATCGAGATCTGGAAGAAGTGGTCCATCACCCAGAGCGAGTGCATGCCGGCCTGGTCGGCGTCGCGGGCGATCCGCCCGAAGGTCGGCCCGATCGAGGCGGGCGCGCCGGGCCAGCTGAAGTAGGAGACCTGGATTCCGAGTCGCATGGGGTCAGTCTGCGCAGACCCCGGCGCTCGGCGCCAGTGCGATCCATGGTTCGCTGTGCCCATGACCCCGACGCGGACCGTGACCTGCGGGCCCGGACTCGACGAGGTCTACGACGTGTGGGAGCCATCCGCAGCGAGCCCTGCCGGACCCTTCGGCGCCCAAGCCCCAGGTGGACCGGCCACGTTGGTCCTCGTGCACGGAGGGCTCTGGCACGCGGCATACGACCGCCACCAGCTCGACCCGCTGGCCGCAGCCGCCGCCCGCGCGGGCTGGCATGCGGTCAACGTCGAATACCTGCGCCTGGGTATGCCGGGCGGCGGCTGGCCGGGCACGGCCCGGTCCGCGCTGGCCGGTTTGCAGGCCGTCGTCGACGACCCGGCGCTGCCCGGGCCCCGGGTCGTCGTCGGTCACTCCGCAGGCGGTCACCTCGTCGTGTGGTGCGCGAGCGCCGGTCGGCTGCGCGGCGCGACGGGGGTCGTGTCGGTGGCCGGCATCCTCGATCTGTCCGCCGCGACGACCGGGCTGCTCGGTGGGGATGCCCAGCAGGCAGCAGCGGCCTGGGCGCACGCCGATCCCGCCCTGGCCCGGCTGAGCACCCCCACGGTCCTCGTGCACGGCACCGCCGACGAGCTCGTGCCGGACGAGCAGGCCCGCCGCTATCTCGCCACTCGTGGCCCCAGCGACGCGAGCTGTCGGCTCGAGTTGCTCGCCGGGGTCGAGCACTTCGGCGTCATGGATCCCCGCCGACCGGAGTGCGTCGCCGTGCTTGCCGCGGCTCGCCGGCTCGCCTTTCCCGGCGCGCCATGACCCCGCACGAGCCGAGTGCCGGCCACAGCGTGCTCGTCATCCCCGTGCCGGCCCTCGAGGGTTGGGTCCGGGCGCGGCACCAGCACTATGACCCGGCCTACGTGTCGGCCGATCCGACCTTTGCCCACGCCCACCTGACCATCCTCGCGCCGTTCGTCGAGCGGGCCGAGGTGGACGGCGTCAGCGCCCGCGTGAGCGAGATCGTCTCGGCCACAAGCACTTTCGACTTCACCCTCGCCGAGGTGGACACCTTTCCCAACGGCATCGTCCACCTCGTCCCCGAGCCCGAGGAGCCCTTCCGCGAGCTCACCGCGGCGCTGTGGCGCGCCTTCCCGGCATACCCCCCGTATGCCGGTGCCTTCCCCGACGTGCGCCCGCACGTCACCCTCGACGCGCTCGGCCCGGATGTCACGACGGCGACTGTCGCTGCCTCCGTCGCGTCCTTGCTCCCCGCCCAGGGGTATGCCGATCGGGTCCAGCTCTCCTGGTACGAGCCGGGCTCGTGCCGCACGCTTGCCGCGTGGCCGCTGGGCGGCCGCTAGGCTCTGCGCGTTTCGACACACGACAGGGGACGGCACATGTTGTTCTGGGGTTGGGGTGGATCGACGGTCAACCGGCAGATCTCACCGACGCAAGCGGTCATCTTGGCCTATCGCTACATCCACGTGATGTTCGCCTTCACGGCGACCCGCCGCTACACCTACCTGCTGGCGACCCTGACGCCGCAGGGCTGGGCCAACCAGCCGATCACCAAGGAGCAAGCACTGCAGTTGCTCGGCGGCGCCCCGCTGGAGCCGAGCTGGTGGAAGCGCTACAGCCTGTGGCTGTTGCTCGGTCTGACGGCGGCCATCATCGTGGGGAGCATCGTCGGCTCTGCGGTGCGCCACCGCTGAGCCGTCGCGGCTCTCGCACCAGGAGCCCAGCACTGCTGATCGCGCCGGCCGTTGCGGGTCCGGTCAGCCGGACCCGCAACGGCCGGGCATGGCTCAGTCGCGGGTGAGCTTGCGGTAGGTCACCCGGTGCGGCCGGGTGGCCTCCTCGCCGAGTCGCTCGACCTTGTTCTTCTCATAGGCCTCGAAGTTGCCCTCGAACCAATACCACTTGGCCGAGTCCTCGTCGTCACCCTCGTAGGCGAGGATGTGCGTGGCGACCCGGTCGAGGAACCACCGGTCGTGGCTGATGACGACGGCACAGCCGGGGAAGTCCAAGAGGGCGTTCTCCAGCGAGGCGAGCGTCTCGACGTCGAGGTCGTTGGACGGCTCGTCGAGCAGCAGCAGGTTGCCGCCCTGCTTGAGGGTGAGCGCGAGGTTGAGCCGGTTGCGCTCGCCACCGGACAGCACCCCCGCGAGCTTCTGCTGGTCGGGTCCCTTGAAGCCGAACTGCGAGACATAGGCGCGGCTGGGGATCTCGACCTGGCCGACCTTGATGTAGTCGAGCCCGTCGGACACGACCTCCCAGAGGGTCTTGGCCGGGTCGAGCCCGGCGCGGCTCTGGTCGACATAGGAGATCTTGACGGTCTCGCCGACCTTGACCTCGCCGGCGTCGGGCGCCTCAAGGCCGACGATGGTCTTGAAGAGGGTTGTCTTGCCGACGCCGTTGGGGCCGATGACACCGACGATGCCGTTGCGCGGCAGCGTGAAGGACAACCCGTCGATGAGGACCCGGTCGCCAAAGCCCTTGCGCAGCTTGCGCACCTCGATGACCTGCGAGCCCAGTCGTGGACCCGGCGGGATCGCGATCTCCTCGAAGTCGAGCTTGCGAGTGCGATCGGCCTCGGCAGCCATCTCCTCGTAACGCGCCAGGCGGGCCTTGCTCTTGGCCTGGCGCCCCTTGGCGTTGGAGCGGACCCACTCGAGCTCGTCCTTGAGCCGCTTGGCGAGCTTGGCGTCCTTCTTGCCCTGGATCTGCAGCCGCTCGGCCTTCTTCTCCAGGTAGGTCGTGTAGTTGCCCTCGTAGGGATAGAGCCGGCCGCGGTCCACCTCGGCGATCCACTGGGCGACGTTGTCGAGGAAGTAGCGGTCGTGGGTGACCGCGAGCACCGCGCCCGGATACTGCGCCAGGTGCTGCTCGAGCCACTGCACCGACTCGGCGTCCAAGTGGTTGGTCGGCTCGTCGAGCAGCAGCAGGTCGGGCTTTTGCAGCAGCAGCTTGCACAAGGCGACCCGGCGTCGCTCACCACCGGAGAGCACGGTGACATCGGCGTCGCCCGGGGGGCAGCGCAGCGCGTCCATGGCCTGCTCGAGCTGGCTGTCGAGATCCCAGGCGTTGGCGTGGTCGATCTCGTCCTGCAGCTTGGCCATCTCGTCGCCGAGCTTGTCGTAGTCGGCGTCCGGCTCGCCCATCTCCAGGGCGATCTGGTTGTAGCGGTCGAGCTTGGCCTTGATCTCACCGGCGCCCTCCTCGACATTGCCGAGGACGGTCTTGGACTCGTTGAGCGGAGGCTCCTGCAGGAGGATCCCCACGGAATAGCCCGGAGACAACCGTGCCTCGCCGTTGGAGGGCTGGTCGAGCCCGGCCATGATCTTGAGGATCGTCGACTTCCCGGCGCCATTGGGGCCGACGACACCGATCTTGGCGGTCGGGTAGAACGCCATGGTCACGTCGTCGAGGATGAGCTTGTCACCCACCGCCTTGCGCGCCTTGGTCATGGTGTAAATGAACTCGGCCATAACGACCAAGGCTATCGGCCGCCACCCGAGCCCTCCCAATCGCGCTCGGGCGCCGCCGCCCGAGCAGCGAGCGCCCGAGCATCGGGCGCTCGCTGCGCGTGCGTCAACCCGCCTGGGCGACGACGTAGTCGTCGGTCTCGGCGTCGGCCTGCGCCAGGTCGAAGCCCCCGCCCGTGCGCCCGGCGCCGGCGTCGAGCGGATAGACCTCCGCGGGCTCGGCGTCGTCGAGGTCTTGCGGGTCGGGCAGTCCCAGCTCCTCGGGGTCCACAGGCGGCTCACCCTCGAGCTCGGCCAACGACTGCTGGATCTCCGGCCCGGCCAGCCGGTCGGACGAGTCGAACTGGACCCGGGCGACCTTGGTGAAGCTGGCCTGCCCCCAGCTGAGGTCGTGCCCGACGTGGTAGGCGTCGATCTCGACGCTCGAGGTGGCCCGGCCCTCGGCCGGCGTCCAGGTGTTGACCCGCAGCCGCCCGTAGACCACGACCGGCTGCCCCTTGTGGCAACTGGCCACGACATTGGCCGCCAAGGCGTTGAAGGCGGCGACGGAGACGAAGTTGGTCCCCCCGTCGACATAGCGCCCGGCCCGCCCGTCCCAACGACGCACCGTGGACGCGATGCGGAAGGTCGCGAAGGGCCGACCGTCCTTGGTATGGCGCAGTGTGGGCTCGGCCGTGAGGTTGCCGGCGACGGTGACATAGGACTCGTACATGGTGACTCCCCTGGCTGATTTCTCGTATGCCGTCCGGCCGCCACCGGCGACCGGTGCGCCCAGACTCCCCAGCCCTAGCCCCCGCCGGACAGACCCGCGCTCAACCTGGGGACGATGGGACGAACGACCAACGGGATGTGGACAAGTGCCCGGGCCGGACGACGCGCCAGCAGGGCCGAGAAAGTCAGCGACGACGCGTGCGCAAGGGAGTCAGCCGCGCCGCGCGCGATCGAGCAACTCCCGCGTGCGCCGGTGCCGATCCAGCACCGCGGCGACGGGGTCGACGATCCGCTCATGGGCGACCCCGACGATCGCCGCACGAATCCGCTTGCGCACCAAGGAGACCCGTCGCCGCGCACCGAGGCGCGCGAACAACCGGCCGATCAACGCGGCGAGCAGCCCGAGCACCAACCCCCCGCCGAGCAGCAAGGTCGGCCAGGGCACGACTCCCTGAGTGGGCGTGGGCAGCTCGGGCAACTGCAGCCATCCGACGACGCCCAACGCGATGAGCCACAAGGCTCCGGCGATGGCGACGAGCCCGAAGACCCACTGCAGCAAGCCCATGAGGGTCCACCACCGCGGCGGTTTGGAGCGCAGCGGCGTGGCGACGACCGCCTGGTCGAGGCCGTCGGCAAGGCCCGCCCCGTCGGGCTGGGCCGCGTCGGCCACGGCGTGCGCCCACCGCGGCGGCAGCCCAACGCTCGCGTGGTCGGCCAACTGCCGGGTCGCGAGCGACACCGCGGCCCGCGCGCTCGGTGAGGGCGGCGGGATCGACGAGCGTCCGAGCACCGCGCGCACATCGGCCTCTCCGACGTCACGCATCGAGACGATCGTGCGGTTGAGCCGCAACCGGGCCAGCGGGTCGGCCTTGACCGAGGTGATCCACCGGGTGAACAGCCACCCCCCGACCTGGGTCGACTGACGGCGATAGTCGTCGGCCACCGCCTCCAGGACGACGGGCACGCCTGCGGCCCGCGACAGCGCGTCGACCAGCGTGACATCGGCCTCGGTCGCCACGTCGGCCTCGCTGTCGGCGACGCCGCCGCGCAGCCGCCCGGCCAGCGCGACGACGTCGGCCGACAGACGATGACGGGTCGCGTTGGCCCCCGACACGGCGTTGGCGATGCGTTGCACCAGCTCGGGTATGCCGGCCCCGGTCCAGGCCGAGGTGACGAGCACCTGCGCCGTGGAGAGCCCGTCGGCGACGAGCAGCTTGCGCAGGTCCTCGCGGCAGGCGGCCACGGCCTCGGCCGAGAGCCGGTCGGCCTGGTTGAGGACGACGACGGTCACCGCGTCATGAGTGGCGAGCGCCCGGACGTAGTCCTCGTGCAGAAGGGCATCGGCATACTTCTGCGGATCGGTGACCCAGACGAAGACGTCGACGAGCTCGAGCACTCGCTGGGCCTCGATGCGGTGGGCGTCGACCCGCGAGTCGAAGTCGGGCAGGTCGAGCAGGACCAGCCCGTCGAGCCGACCCACAGCAGGCGTCGGTCCCGAGGCGTCGGCGACGACGTGGTGGCGGGCCGGGACATCGAGCCAGTCGAGCAACTCGGTCGCCGACTCGCTGCCCCAGACAGCCGCCGTGGGCGCCGCCGTCGTGGGCCGACGAGCGCCGATCTTGGCCACCTGCGAGCCGACGAGCGCGTTGAAGAGCGAGGACTTGCCGCTGCCGGTCGCGCCGGCGAGCGCGACGACGGTGTGACCCCCGGCGATCGACGTGCGCTCGCGGATCTTGTCGGCGAGATTGACAGCGAGGTCGACCTGGGCGGGATCCAGCTCACGCCCCCCGACCTGGACCGCTTCGCGCAGCGCGTCGGCCTGCGAGCTCAGCTCGTCACCGGAGACCGCGGTCACGGTCGCGGACCCCATCCGCAGCGGGCTCATCGCGCCACCCGCACAGCCAGCGCAGCCGACGACAGCCGACGCGCCTGATCGCGGGGGGCCTCGACCGCCTCGACGGCACCCTGATAGCGACCCGCCTCGGCGGCGAAGATCTCACGCACTCGGTCGTTGAGTGCTGCCCGCGCCTTGGCGGCGAGTGAGCGCACGGCCTGGTCGCCGAAGATCGCCTCGAGCAGCTTCTGCCCGAGCACCGCGGTGCCTCCCGCGATCCCCACTTCGGCCCCGGTGAGCCCGGCGGTGTGCGCGAAGGTGACGAGCATGAGCACCACCCCGACGCCGTTGACGCCGTATGCCGCGACCTTGGCCGTCGTGCGCCGGTCCTTGCCCTCGTTGCGCACGAGATCGAGCACGTCGTCCTGCCACTCGCGGACCAGCCGCTCGACCCGGGGCTGGAAGTCGGGGCCGACGCTCGTGAGCGCCGGGTGCGCGTCGAGCAGCATCTGGCCACCCGGCATACCTCGCCAGGAGCGGGCGATGTGAGCCGACGCGGCTTGCGCCTCCGCGCTGACCATCGCCGCGACGCCGGTCTGCAGCGCCTCGCCGAGGTCGCGAGCCGGTGCCGGCTGGCCCTTGACCACGGCGCTGAAGCGATCGCGCAACCGCGACACCGTCGACTCGACCTGCTTGAAGAACTCGCCGGTCCCGACGAACTCCTGCCACCGCGAGAGCACCTCACCGCGCAGCAGAGTGCCGTCCTGCATGCCCTTCTCGACGCCCTCGGCGGCCGTGGCATAGGCGATGTCGGCGACCCGGGAGAGGGCGTTGGTGGCGTCCTGCTGCTCGGCGGTCGCATCGGTGAGCACGTGCACCCGCGAGTCGATCGAGTCGAGTGCGCCGCTGAGGGTATGCCGCACGACGATCGCCCGCGCCCGCGCGTCATGGGCGAGGGTGAGCAGCCACGTGCGCAGCTGGCCGATCTGCTCGTCGGGCAGCAGCCCTCCAGCGCCGAGCGCCACCTCGTGGACGGGGAAGATCTGGGTCAACGACAGGCCCTGCTCCTTGAGCATCATCGCCAGGTGGTCGCGGATCTCCTCGGCGGCCTCCCGGGGCACCCGGTCGAGCACGACGGCGATCGACGTGCCGCGCTCGGCGGCCTGGCGCAGCAGCGCCCACGGGACGGCATCGGCATACCGAGCCGCGGTCGTGACGAAGAGCCACAGGTCGGCCGCGGAGAGCAGTTGGGCGGCCAGGTCGCGGTTGCTGGAGACCACCGAGTCGATGTCGGGCGCGTCGAGCAGCGCCAGCCCGGGGGCGATCGCGTCGCTGGCCACCAGCCGCACCGACGAGGCGTCCTCGGCCGTGACGTCGCCGGTCACCCGGCCGAGCGAGGGCAGCACCCGGTCGCCGGTGAACCACCGCTCGTCGACGGGGTTGTGGACGAGGACGGGCGAACGGGTCGTCGGCCGCAGCACGCCGGGGCGGCTGACGACGGCGCCGACGAGGGAGTTGACGAGGGTGGACTTGCCGGCACCCGTCGAGCCGCCCACGACCGCCAGGACGGGGGCGTCGAGGTCGCTCAGCCGGGGGATGACATAGTCGTCGAGCTGGTTGACCAACTCGATGCGGACCTTGCCGGCCTGATCGGCGTCGGGCAGCGTCAACGGCAGGCGCGCCGTCGCCACCTGCTCGCGCAGCTCCTTGACGGCCGCCAGCAGCGCGCTCAGCTCCCCGGTCGGGGCGCTCGCTACGGTCACACCGGCATCCTTCCAACTCCCCCGGGCGCGCTCAACCGCGCACGCCGGGACCTCCCCCGCTTTGTCAACTTGTTCGCCCCCGGCGGCGTTCCCCTCGCCGCCGTACAAAAGCCCCCACACCCCGCCTGGCGCCGTGCCCCCGTCGCCGCTCCCCGTCGCTGCGCGACGCGTGCCGTGCCCCCGTCGGCGCTCTCACTACCGTTCGAGCACCTGCCCACTTCTGCCGTGGTCACGGCCCCGTCGCTGCGCGACGCGTGCCGTGCCCCCGTCGGCGCTCTCACTACCGTTCGAGCACCTGCCCACTTCTGCCGTGGTCACGGCCCCGTCGCTGCGCGACGCGTGCCGTGCCCCCGGCAGGACTCGAACCTGCAACCTGCGGATTAGAAGGCCGCTGCACTATCCGTTGTGCTACGAGGGCATGCCGCTGGGCGCGCACCCGCGCTCGTGACCCCGCACAGTGTATGCCGTGCGGCGCACCGCCCACGTCGGCATCGGCGCACGCCCGCGCTCGCCAGGGGCACTCGGCACCCACACCAACCCGCGAAGCGCAGATCAGAAGCGCGGATCAGTAGCGCCGATCAGTAGACCGGGCCGCCGACGAAGGCCGCGCGATGGCTGGTGAGCGCCGACAACAGCTCGCGCTCCTGGACCGGCGCGCTGGACTCGGCCGAGCCGATGACCATGCGCGCGCGCAACAGCGCGAGGTCGGCGGCACTGTCCTGGAAGGCTCGCATCGAGCGGACCGCGGTCGGCCCGCCGATCGACCTGGCCCAGGCCCGCGCCTGCCGGCGCGCCGGCAGCGAGGCGAGCATGGCGACCTCGGGATGCGTGAGCCATCCGGCGTCGGCATATTGGCTCAGATAGCGTCGGATCAACCCGGCCTCGCGGTTGCGCAGCACGACCACCAGCACGAGGAAACCGACGAAGATCGGCACCTGGAAGGCCGCATAGACCTTCCAATAGCTTCCCACCGAGGCGCTGAGATTCCACACCCCGTGCAGGAGCATCGCCACGGCATACCCACCGAGACCGAAGCCGATCCGCGCGGGGACGCTGCGCGCGACCGACGCGGCCAACCCGAGCCCGATGCCGGTGCACGCGGTGAACAGCGGGTGGGCGAAGGGTCCGACCAGACAGCGCAGGATGAACAGCCCCGTCAGGCCCTGCATACCGGCCTCGTCATAGGCCCGTCCGAGGTAGAGGATGTTTTCGCTGAAGGCGAATCCCGCCCCGGCCATCCCCGCATAGACGATCCCGTCGATCACCCCGTCGAACTCGCGCCGGCGCAGGACCAGCACGAGCAGGACGGCCATCCCCTTGAGCCCCTCCTCGACGAGCGGCGCGCTGAAGATCGCGCTGAGGGCGTCGGCGTCGCGCGACCCGGACCGCACGAGCAGCCAGTGGATGCCCGTGTTGAAGACCAGGGCGCCGACCGGCGCCGCGACGCCGCCCCAGAGGAAGGCGAAGGCGAGATAGCGCCACGGCTCGGCCTCGAGCCGGTCGAGCCAGAGGAAGACGGGCACGACGATGAAGAGCGGGATGACGGCAAAGAGCGCGGCCAGCGCCGCAGCGCGGATCCCCACGTCGACCCCGACGAAAAAGGCGAAGAGCGCCAGACAGAGCACGAGAACCGTGCCCAGGACCCCATAGGTCAGCGCGCGGCGCAGGCCTGGGCGCTTCGTGGGGTTGGGTGCGCCGGACCACACCTGGCCGGGCACCCCTGTCGACATAGCTCCCGAGAGTAGCGCCCGCGTGGTGGCGCCGTGGACACGAGCCCTAGGCTGCTCGGGTGAGCGACCCCGACCCCAGCGACGACGCGCCCGACGCGATCGCCACGAGCGACCTCTCCGTCGAGGCGCGCCCGACCGACCGAGCCCATGTCGACCGCATCGTGTGGATCGACTGCGAGATGACCGGACTGTCCCTGCAGGCCGACGCGCTCGTCGAGGTGGCGGCGCTCGTCACGGACTATGAGCTCACCGTTCTCGGCGAGGGCGTCGACGTCGTCGTCCGCCCGCCCGCCGAGGCTCTCGCCCAGATGGATCCCTTCGTCCTCGACATGCACACGTCCTCGGGGCTGCTCACCGAGCTCGATGGGGGGATGACCCTCGCGGAGGCGCAGGAGCGGGTGCTGGCCTACGTGCGCACCTGGGTGCCCGAGCCGGGCAAGGCCGCGCTCGCCGGCAACTCGGTCGCGACCGACCGGGGCTTCCTCTCACGGGACATGCCCGAGCTGGAGGGCTGGCTGCACTATCGGATCATCGACGTCTCCTCGATCAAGGAGCTCGCCCGCCGCTGGTATCCCCGGGCCTACTTCAACTCCCCCGCCAAGTCGGGCGGGCACCGGGCGCTCGCCGACATCCGCGAGTCGATCGCCGAGCTGCGTTACTACCGCGAGGCGATCTTCGTCCCCCAGCCGGGGCCGGATCGCGCGACGGCCAAGGCGATCGGCGAGCGGCACGTCGTCGACCATGCCAAGCCGGTCGCTGGGTCGGGCTCTCACTAAGGCGGTCATCGGCACCGCCGCGGACCCGGTACGATTGGCGGCTGTGCGCGGCGGCCGATCGGTCGCGGCATACATGGTGGGTGTAGCTCAGCTGGTAGAGCACCGGGTTGTGGTCCCGGGTGTCGCGGGTTCAAGTCCCGTCACTCACCCCATGGTCTCGTCAGAGACGCGAAAGGGGTCGCGCGTGACTCGTCTGATGCGGCTCGCGGCCGTCGTCGCCGGGCTTCTCGTCACGTTGGCCACCCCCCTGCAGGGGTATGCCGTGCCCCTCACCACCGCGCGCGCCGTCGCGGTCGCACCCGCCCACAGCGCCGTCCGCTCGGTCGTGCCGGCCGACGGTGCGGTGCTGTCGACCGGGCCCAGCGAGCTCGTGCTGACCTTCGACGAGAAGATCAACCCCGATTTCGCCCAGCTGGCGCTGACCCGCGGCGAGACGACCATCCCCCTCACCGCGACGACCGTCACGGGTGCCGTGCTGCGGGCCACGTTGGCCCCTCCGGGCCCTGGGGCCTACCGGATCGCCTATCGGGTCGTCAGCGCCGACGGACATCCGGTGTCCGGCGAGAGCCACTTCACCGTCCAAGGAGCCCCCACGACCGCCCCGACGGCTGCCTCGACCGCTGCAGCGACGGCGTCGGCGAGCTCGGCTGCCCCAGTGGCGAGTTCGTCTCCGCCGCCGGCCGCAACCGCCGTCTCTGCGGTGCCGGCCCCGTCGGCGTCCGCAGGCGGCGCAGCGCCCGCGGACAACGCAGGCGCGGCCATGCCCTGGCTCGTCGGCGGTGGGGTGCTCATCGCGCTCGCAGCTGTGGTCGGCCTGTGGGAGCGCTCACGCTCCCGCCGTGGCTGAGCCGGCCACCCGGCATACGCGCGGACGCGGCACGACGCCCTGCGGCACGGCACACCACCCCCAAAACCAAGGGCGGCCTCCCGGAGGAGACCGCCCTCGACGTGGTGCGCCGCCAGGGATTCGAACCCCGAACCCAGTGATTAAGAGTCACTTGCTCTGCCATTGAGCTAGCGGCGCTGGCCGAGGGTGAACTTTACACGGTCGCCGGGTGGCGGGTGAAATCGCCGTCCCCGCAGGGCACCGCTCAGAGATAGAGACCGGTCTGGCCGTCGTCGACGCGGCTCGCCGCCACCGCGTGAATATCCTTCTCCCGCAACAAGATATAGCCCTTGGACTGCAGCTCGACCTCGTGCCGGTCCTCGGGGTCGAAGAGCACCCGGTCGCCGACCTCCACCTGGCGCACGTTGCCCCCGGTGGCGACGACGACAGCCCACGACAGCCGCTTGCCGACCGATGCGGTCGCCGGGATCAGGATGCCGCCGCCCGAGGTGCGCTCGCCCTTCTCGCCGTCGACCGACACGAGCACGCGGTCGAAGAGCATGCGGATGGGCAGCCGGTCGGACGCGGCGGCCGAGGGGGTGCGAGGGGTCATCGCGCTGCGGGGGGCGGTGGTGGTGGCGTGTGCGGAGGGGTATGCCGGCCAGCCGGTCAGCGCCGGTTGCGCCGGCGCAGCAGCCCCATGGCGATGGCGACGAAAGCCACCGCAGCGAGCACGGCGGTCACCCGCTCGGTGCGCAGATTGCCGGTCTCGTCACGGGTGGCCGCGGCGAAGGACGCGCGCAGCGACTCGCTCTGGCGCCGCGCGATCTCCTTGGGCTGGGCGCGATAGGCCAACTCGTCGATGGTCCCGGCCAGTCGCTGGCGGGTCGCCTCGATCTCAGCCTGGATCTGTGCCGCCGACGGTGTGCTCATCGGGCCCTCCCTTTCCTTGCGCTCAGCCTAATGGGACGGGCGCTCGCTCAGACCCCGAGGCTGCGCCGCAGAGCCGCGACGTGCCCGGTCGCCTTGACGGCATAGCGTGCGTCGGTGATGACGCCGGTCTCGTCGACGACGAAGGTCGAGCGGATCACGCCGACGACGGTCTTGCCATAGAGCTTCTTCTCGCCATAGGCGCCGTATGCCGTGAGCGTCGCCTTGTCGGGGTCGGACAGCAGCGTGATCGTCAGCCCCTCCTTCTCGCGGAACTTGGCCAGCTTGGCCGGGGCGTCCGGGGAGATGCCGAGCACGGCATACCCCTGGGCCTGGAGGGCGTCGAGCGAGTCGGAGAAGTCGCACGCCTGGGTCGTGCAGCCGGGGGTGAGCGCGGCTGGGTAGAAGTAGACGATGACCTTGCGGCCGGCATAGTCGCCGAGCGACACCGACTCGCCGGTGTCGGAGGTGAGGGTGAAGGCCGGTGCCGGGTCGCCGGCCTGCAGTCGGGTCGTCATGGCCCGAGACTAGACGACCGCCGCCCCCCGCCGGCCGCTGAAAGTCGGGCAAGGCCGCGCGCGGGGCGTCCGTAGACTGAGCGTCGCTCGCCAGAGTGGTGGAATGGTAGACACGCGGCACTTAGGATGCCGTGCCTCGCGGCGTGGGGGTTCGAGTCCCCCCTCTGGCACTCGCCGGACGGCCGATCGTGAGCAACGGGCGGACGAGAATCCGTTGGTCCGCCCAGACCTGAGCGGCATACCCTCGGGGGGTGTCCACGACGAGCCGCCCCAATGTCGACCTCGGCGACCGCGAGGTCGCTGCGCGCAACGAGATCCTGCGCACCGAGGTCGGCTCCGGCGTGCACGGCATGGCGATCCCCGGCACCGACGACCACGATGAGACGGGCGTCTACATCGAGGAGCCGGCCCAGCTGCTGGGGCTCGCTCCGGCGCCCCAGCACTGGGTCTGGCGCACGCAGCCCATGGGCGCGCGCTCGGGTCCAGGCGATATCGACCGGACGCTCTACGGGCTGCGCAAGTTCGTGCGGCTCGCGCTCGCGGGCAACCCGACGATCCTCATCCCCTTGTATGCCGTGGGCCCGGCGGTCATCGTGTCGACGCCCCTGGGCGAGGAGTTGCGGGCGTTGACGCCGTCGATCGTGTCGCAGGCGGCCACTCGACGGTTCCTGGGCTATCTCGACGGCCAGCGCGAGCGGATGCTCGGCGGCGGGCGGCAGTCCGGGGTCCCCAATCGGCCCGAGCTGGTCGCCCGGCACGGCTTCGACACGAAGTACGCCTCGCACGCCCTGCGCCTGGGCCGGCAGGGCGTCGAGCTCAGTCGCACCGGTCGGCTGTCACTGCCGCTGCCGCCCGACGACCTGGCTCAGTGCCTGGCGGTCAAGCGGGGCGAGGTGCCCTTCGCCGAGGCGCTCGCCTGGATCGACGTGGCTCGCGCCGAGCTCGCCGAGCTGGTCGGGTCCGACCGCAACGTCCTGCCCGAGGCGCCGCGCCAGGCCGAAGTCGATGCGTGGCTCGTGGCGGCCCACCAGCGCCACTGGCACGAGCGCGGATTGGCATAGGCGGTCGCTCAGAGCTCACCCCTCCTGGCGGAGCATCCACCGGTGGCCGAAGGGGTCGATGACGACGGCGCCGAGCCCGCCGGCCGACTCGGTCGGCTCGCGCTCGACCCTCGCGCCGGCGGTGCGCGCCGCGTCGGTGGCCGCTCGGCAGTCCGGCACCTCGGCATGGATCGTCACCGAGCTGCGCCCCGGGGTGGGCGCGACGACCCCCAGCTCGGGGTAGGCGTCGGCCAGCATGAGCCGGCCGCCGAGCAGCGCCAGCTCGACGTGGCCGATCCTCCCGTCGGGCATGAGGATCGGGTCATAGCTGACGACGGCACCGTATGCCGCGGCATACCACTCGA
Organism: uncultured Intrasporangiaceae bacterium; assembly: GCA_964558825.1. GTDB lineage: Bacteria > Actinomycetota > Actinomycetes > Actinomycetales > Dermatophilaceae > Phosphoribacter. The sequence continues at coordinate 415 of CAZLGB010000019.1, read as the reverse complement.
TCGCGGCGCGGGCATCGGTGACGGCGAGATAGGGAGTGAGGGCCATGCTCAGAGCTCCATCTCGTCGACGGCGGTCGGCACCTGCGCGTTCGGGTCCATGCCCTCAGTCTGCGCGGTTGCGATGCCCCCCGGCTTGGATGTTTCGGCGCTCTTCAACCAGCCACGCGCTCGGCGAGCACCCCACCGCCGCAGCGAAATCGGCGTCGAGGTGGGCATGATCGGCATAGCCCGCCGCAGCGGCCGTGTCCGCGAGCGTGCGATCGCGGCCGCCGACGATGCGCTCGACGGCGTGGTCGAGCCGGGCCAGACGGCAGGCCGTCTTGGGCGAGACGCCGAGCTCGGCGCGCATGAGGGCGCGCAGCTGCCGCTCGCTGAGGCCGACCTCGCGAGCGAGTCCCCCGATGGCCCACCGCCC
>CAZLGB010000018.1:0-27784 GCA_964558825.1 uncultured Intrasporangiaceae bacterium | reverse complement strand
GGAGGTGACGCTCACGCAGCCTGACGCGCCGATCCACAGGTCTTGACTATTCCTCGCGTCCGCAAGCTGTCAACCAGGAGGTCATTCGTGCAGCTTGAAGAGCTGAAGCCAGGTCTGCGGATCGATGGGCTCATCCCCGCCGAAGTCATCACTGTCATCGCCGCGCAGTGGCACGGCACCGACGCGCTCGAACTGACCTACAAGAACTCAGCAGGCGGACTCGGTCAGCAGGTCGTGTTCCGCAAGGATCAGGACAAGCTCTCCATCGCCCAGAGCGGCAGCCGAGCCTTCGACGCTGCGGCCAGCGACTTCAAGCTCGTCGCGGAGGCGCAGCGGATCTCGCTGGCTGGCTTGTTCGACCCGATGCTCGCCGTCGCGACCAGTGATGTGCAGCCGCTGCCGCACCAGATCCGCGCCGTGTACGGCGAATTGTTGCCGCGCACCCCGCTCCGATTCCTCCTGGCCGACGACCCTGGTGCCGGCAAGACGATCATGGCCGGCCTCTACATCAAGGAGCTGCTGCTTCGCGACGACGTGAAGCAGTGCCTGATCATCGCGCCTGGCGGATTGGTCGAGCAGTGGCAGGACGAGCTCTTCTTCAAGTTCGGCCTCCGGTTCGACCTGCTCACGAACCAGCTGATCGACGCCCAGGTCAACTTCAACGTCTTCGAGACCAACCCGCTGCTGATCGCGCGGATGGATCAGCTCTCGCGGAACGAGCAGCTCCAGGCGCAGCTCAAGGAGACCGAGTGGGACCTGATCATCGTCGATGAGGCCCACCGCATGGGCGCTCACTACTTCGGCGGTGAACTGCGGAAGACCAAGCGCTTCCAGCTGGGCGAGATGCTCGGCCAGATCACCCGTCACCTGCTCTTGATGACCGCCACGCCGCACTCGGGCAAGGAGGAGGACTTCCAGCTCTTCCTCACCCTGCTCGACCGCGACCGCTTCGAGGGCAAGCAGAAGAAGAGCGCCGACGTCAGCGGCATCATGCGCCGCATGGTCAAGGAAGACCTCCTGACTTTCGAGGGCAAGAAGCTGTTCCCCGAGCGCATCGCCGAAACCGTTCCCTACGAGCTCACCGCGCTGGAGTACGACCTCTACGAGGACGTCACCAACTACGTGCGGGAAGGGATGAACCGCGCCGAGCGCATCGGCGGCAAGCGCAAGAACACCGTCGGGTTCGCCCTCACCGTCCTCCAGCGCCGTCTCGCCTCCAGCCCCGAAGCGATCTACAAGAGCCTCGTCCGTCGCACCGAACGACTTGAGCGCAAGAAGCAGGAGATCCTCAACGGCACCTACCGCGAGGTCGAGCCCGACATCGATCTGAGCGAGATCGACGACGACGAGTTCAACGCCGAAGAGATCGAGGCGGCCGAAGAGGAACTGCTCGATGCCGCCACGGCGGCGCAGACCGTCGAGGAGCTCAACGCCGAGCTCATCGAGCTCGGGGAGCTCGTCAAGACAGCGCGGCTGGTGCGCGAAGCCGGTACCGACCGCAAGTGGACCGAACTGTCGACCATCCTCCAAGACAACGCGCTCGTCACCGATGCCAACGGCCGGCCGCGGAAGTTCATCATCTTCACCGAGCACCGCGACACCCTCGACTACCTCCAGGGCAAGATCGGCTCCCTCCTCGGAAAGCCCGACGCGGTCCGCGCCATCCACGGCGGTGTACGCCGAGCCGAGCGACGGCAGATCACCGAGGAGTTCACCAAGAACCGCGACTGCCAGATCCTGTTGGCCACCGACGCGGCCGGTGAGGGCCTCAACCTCCAGGCCGCGCACCTGATGGTCAACTACGACCTCCCGTGGAACCCCAACCGCATCGAGCAGCGCTTCGGCCGTGTCCACCGCATCGGCCAGGAAGAGGTATGCCGGCTCTGGAACCTCGTCGCCTCCAACACCCGCGAGGGCGAGGTCTTCACCCGTCTGCTGGAGAAGCTCGACCAGATGCGCGAGACCTACGGCGGCAAGGTCTTCGACGTCCTCGGCGAGGCCTTCACCGAGACTCCGCTACGCAACCTGCTCCTTGACGCCATCCAGTACGGCGAGCGACCCGACGTGAAGGCCAAGATGCACGAGGTCATCGACGCCTCCGTGGGCGACGGGCTCAAGGACCTACTCGACGAGCGCGCCCTCGCGTCCGATCACCTTGCTGATGCCGACCTGCACGCGCTCCGAGCCGCGATGGACGAGGCCCGCGCACGTCGACTCCAGCCGCACTACATCGAGCTCGCCTTCAAGGCGGCCTTCACCAAGCTCGGCGGACGCATCGTCAAGCGCGAACAGGGGCGCTACGAGATCGCCAACGTGCCCCAACACATCCGCTCGGCTGGCGCCGGCCCGATCGCCACCAAGTACGACCGGGTCACGTTCGACCTCAGCCACGTCCAGCCCGACGACCTCACCCGTGCCGACCTCCTCGCGCCCGGCCACCCGCTCCATGACGCGGTCATGAGCGAAGCCATCCGCAACTTCGGTGGAGCGCTGAACCAAGGCACCGTCCTCGTCTCGTCCACACTGGAGGAGCCGCAACTCCTCGTCGGCGTGGTTGAGGAGGTCGCCGACGCGACCGGCGAGTCCGTGGCACGACGCTTCGGATACGCCTACGTCGACAGCTTCGGCACCGTCAGCCCCGCCGGACCGGCCCCGTACCTGGACTGCGTCGCGGCGCCGGCGGGTCCAGCCACGTACGCGGCCCGCCGTCTCGCATGGCTGGGTGAGGCCGAAGACAAGGCGACGAGTTGGATCATCGCCAACCAGCTTCCCGAGTACCTCGCCGAGGTGCAGCCGCGGCGCCTGAACGAGCTGACCAAGGCCCGCGACCTCGTCACCAAGCGTCTGAGCGCCGAGAGTGAACGACTCCTGCTCGACGCCGCCGTTGCGTCGGAGAAGGAGCAGAAGGGCGAGAAGCCAAAGGAGTCCTCCGACAGTCTGAACCGCAAGGCCGTCGAACTCGACTCGCGCCTCCGCAAGCGCCTCGCACTGCTCGACCAGCAGCAGCTCATGTCGACCAAGCCGCCACACATCGTTACCGCGGCATTGGTGCTGCCCATCGGGACGCTCGAAGGCGAGATCCCGGCGACCGCGCCGATCCACGCGAAAGAGACCAAGGCGGTCGAACGCCGCGGCATCGACCTCGTCCTCGCCCGTGAGCGGGAACTCGGCCGCAAGCCCGTCGAGCAGGCGTTCAACAACAAGGGCTTCGACATCCTCTCGACCGACGCCAACGGCGACACCTACCGGATCGAGGTCAAGGCGCGCATCGAGGGATCGAAGGACTTCTTTGTGACCCACAACGAGGTGATGACCGGCAAGAACGCGGTCCCGCGCTACCGCCTCGCGCTCGTCCGAGTCGACCAGCGCGGCGCGCAGCACGACGAGGTGCGCTACCTCGGTGACCCGTTCGCGACGACCGACCTCGGCGACTTCGAAGCCACCGGGATCCGGGGTGACTGGGCTAAGACCTGGGCGAAGGGCAGCGCACCCTTCTAACGCCCGCGTGCCCCACCATTCACTCCCGTTCCAACCAAAGCGTCGGGCCCCAACGGTAAGTTCATGCACACGTCACGCGCCGCATCGTCGGTCAGGTTTCGCCCGTCATCTCGGGCATGGAGGGGTCGAGGAACTAGTGCACAAGCGCAAGCTGATCGAGGTGGCTCTGCCGCTGGAAGCAATCAACAAGGAGTCCGGGCGGGAGAAGTCGATCCGGCACGGCCACCCCTCGACCCTGCACATGTGGTGGGCACGCCGCCCCCTTGCGGCCGCCCGCGCCATCCTGTTTGCACAGCTCGTGGACGACCCGAGTTCGAATCCCGAAGCGTTCCCAACCGAGGAGGATCAACGCGCCGAGCGGGAGCGGCTCCACGGACTCATCGAAGACCTGGTGATCTGGGAGAACGTACGCGACCAGCAGCTGCTGGATCGAGCGATGGTCGAGATTCGTAAGTCGTCGGGGAGTCAGCTTCCGATGGTCTTGGACCCGTTCGCGGGTGGCGGTGCGATCCCACTTGAAGCACAGCGCTTGGGGCTTGCCGCTCAGGCTTCTGACCTGAATCCCGTGGCGGTACTGATCAACAAGGCGTTGATCGAGATCCCCTCGAAGTTTCGGGGTCAGGCGCCGGTGTTCCCCGGTCTGGCGGAGTCGCAGATCCGCGACTGGGTGGCCGCCGAGGGTCTGGGGGCTGACATCCGCGCGTACGGCGACTGGATTCGCGCCGAGGCGAACGCGCGGATCGGGAAGATGTACCCGAGTATGGGTGGTAGCACGGTGATCGCGTGGATTTGGGCAAGAAGTGTGACCTGCCCGAACCCTGCGTGCGCGATCGAGATGCCGCTCGCCCGTTCATGGTGGCTGTCGAAGAAGTCAGGACAGGAGGCATTCGCCGTTCCAACGGTCGTGGCAGACCCGTCACATCCGTCCGGGCAACGGGTCGTCTTCGAGATCGCGACCTCCAAGTCTGGGCCAGCCATTGATGGATCAGTCAACGGAAGGGCAGGTGCTACGTGTGTCGCCTGCCAGACGGCCGTTGGCCTTGACTACATCAAGAGGCGGGGGGCCGAGGGGCGCATCGGAGCGATCCTGATGGCGACGGTTGCCGAGGGCAAGAGGCGCCGGACCTACCACGCACCGACTCATGACCAGGTGACGGCTGCAGACGTGGCTATGCCGGATGACTACCCGGACGGCGCACTCGCGACGAACTCCCAGTACATGGGTGCACCACTCTATGGCATGACTAGCACCGCCAAGCTGTTCACGCCGCGCCAGATGGTTGCCCTCACTACGTTTGGGGCGCTCGTGCGCGAGGTTCGCGACAAGGTTGTCGAAGACGGCGGTACGGCGGAATACGCCGATGCGGTCGCGACGTACCTCGGATTGATCCAGAGCAAGATGACGAACCTGTCGTCCAGTGTGACCACGTGGATGAGTGACCGGGCGGCATTCCGCGAGACATTCGCACGGCAGGCGCTCCCGATTACGTGGGACTTCGCCGAAGCAAACACCTTGTCGGACAGTGGCGGTGGCTGGGCCACATTCCTCGACAAGGAAGCCAAGGTCGTCGAAATGCTGCCCATGGGCGACGGCCAGGTCATTCAGGCGGACGCAAGCACCCGGACATTTGCTCCATTCGTTCTTTCAACCGACCCGCCCTATTACGACAACGTGCCATACGCGGACCTCTCGGACTACTTCTACGTGTGGCTGCGATGGACTCTGAGGTCGATCTACCCGGAGTTGCTCTCCACGATGCTCGTTCCAAAGGCGGAGGAGTTGGTCGCGAACAAGGATCGACACGACGGTAAGGACGGCGCTAAGGACTTCTTCGAGTCCGGATTTCGGCGCGTGTTCGAGAACGCTCGACGTGACGCGACGAACGACTACCCGATCACGGTCTACTACGCGTTCAGGCAGTCCGACAGCGACGACACCGGTCAGGCATCGTCGGGCTGGGAGACCCTGCTTGAGGGCATGATCCGAGGTGGGTGGGCAATCACTGCAACCTGGCCAGTGCGGACAGAAGGCGCCGGGCGGATCCGAGCGCTGGGCTCGAATGCACTCGCGTCGTCCATCGTGTTGTCGCTTCGTCCGCGTCCGGATGGTTCGGCGACGACCGATCGCCGAGGCTTCATCGCCGACCTTGAAATGGAGTTGCCCGAGGCGCTGCGTCGTCTGCAGCAGGGGCAGGTTGCACCAGTCGACCTTCCGCAGGCCGCGATCGGACCTGGAATGGCCGTCTTCAGCAGGTACTCGGCGGTGCTTGAACCGGACGGATCGAAGATGTCGGTTCGGTCCGCGCTGGCGCGCATCAACGAGATTCTGGACCAGGTGCTCAACGAGCAGGAGGGCGATTTCGATGCGACGTCCCGTTTCGCTATCGCCTGGTACCGGCAACATGGATACGGCGTTGGGAAGTTTGGAGACGCCGACAGCCTGGCTCGGGCACGCAACACGAGCGTCGACACCATGGATCGCGACGAGATTCTGACCAGCCGCGCTGGAAGTGTGCAACTCATCAAGCCTGCGGACCTGTCGTTGGGCTACGACGTCCTCAAGGACGTTCACACGAGCAATTGGGAGGCACTCCACCATCTGATCAAGGTGCTGGAGCGAGACGGCATTGCGCCGGCGGGCGACTTCCTCCAGGCCGCCCTGACCCGTCCCGACGGCGCGATCGACGCAGACCTGGTCAAGGAGCTCGCTCACCTCCTGTTCCGAATCGCTGAAGGCAATGGGTGGACGAAGGACGCGCTCAGCTTCAACACGCTGGTGACGACCTGGCCGGAGATCCTTGAAGTCGCACGGTCGGCGAAGAAGTCGTCCGCGCAGCAGGACACGTTCGACTTCGACGATGGAGACGACTGACATGGGCTTCCTGACGCCGATGTACGAGCTTGGCGAGTACCTGACGTGGACGCGATCCGGGGAGATCCAGCTCCCTGACTTCCAGCGCGGCTACAAGTGGGAGGACGAGCGCATCCGCCAGTTGCTCGTCACCGTCCTGCGTGGCCACCCGCTTGGTGCAGTGATGCTGCTGAAGACCGGCAACACACAGGTCCGTTTCAAGCCACGCGCGATCGAGGGTGTCGAGCTGACGGCAGGCACCGACGCGAAGTTCCTTCTGCTGGACGGGCAGCAGCGTCTTACGTCACTCACTCAGGCGCTCAGCGGTGATGGCTCGGTTGCGACGAAGGACAGCCGCGGGAAGCTGCTCGACCGCCGCTATCTCGTGCATATGGAGACCGCGCTCAGCGACTCGAACCGTGTGGATGAGGCGCTCATCAGCATCCCGGCAGACGGTGTGGTTCGCACGAACTTCGGCAAGGACGTGGTCCTTGACCTGAGCGACAACGACAAGCAGCGCGAGCACGGGTACTTCCCGCTCCACCTGCTGTATGGCGACTACATGAGCTGGATCCTGGAACTTGAGGACCGCGAGCTGGGGAAGCGGTTCCACGAGCAGTTCATCAAGCCGGCGGCGACGTACGACATCCCGGCGATCGTGCTCGACGAGAGCACCGACAAGGCGGCCGTCGCCACCGTCTTCGAAAAGGTCAACATCGGTGGGCTCCCACTCAACGTGTTCGAGTTGCTGACGGCCGTCTTCGCGGGTGACGCTGGCTATTACGAGAAGTCTGGCGAGGACTTCCGCCTGAACGACGACTGGAAGGAGACCCAGCTCAAGTGGTCGTCCTACCCGGTCCTCGCTACGGTCGAGAACACCGACTTCCTGCAAGCCATCACCATGCTCACCACCCGCAAGCGGAACCTGGCTGACACTTCCGACCGACCGCCCGCGATCTCCGCCAAGCGCGAAGATGTTCTGAAGCTCACCCTGGCGGACTACCTGGAGTGGCGTGATCAGCTCCGCGAGGCGTTCGTGTGGGCGGCCACCTTCCTCGCGGATCGCCACATCTTCGCTCCGCGGGATGTTCCGTACCCGAAGCAGTTGGTCCCGCTGGCCGCGATCAAGGTCGTGCTTGGCAAGGACGCAGATCTCATCAGCGTGAGCGAGCGGCTCATCCGCTGGTACTGGTGCGGTGTCCTGGGCGAGCTCTACGGATCTGCGATCGAGACGCGGTTCGCCCGTGACATCGAGATGGTGCCGTTCTGGGCTCAAGACCAATCCAAGCCGGTGCCGCGAACGGTTCAGGACGCGAACTTCACCGAGTCGCGTCTCCACTCGCTCCGGACCCGGAACGCCGCCGCCTACAAGGGCATCGCTGCGCTCATCCTCGCGGGCGGCGCTCGCGACTGGATGGAGGACAAGGCGCTGGACAAGGTCCAATACGTCGACCTCGCCGTCGACATCCACCACATTTTCCCGCAGAAGTGGTGCAACGACACCGGGATCGATGACGAGCACCGCGAGAGCATCGTCAACAAGACGACGATCAGCGCCCGTACTAACCGGACGATCGGCGGCACCGCGCCGTCGTCGTACCTGACCGTGATCGAGTCGCGCGCCCAACTCGATTCGCCGCGCCTCGATGAGCTGCTCGGAACTCACCTCGTTCCCGCTGAACTTCTGCGTGCGGACGACTTCGAGGCCTTCTTCAAGGCTCGCCGCGAGAGCCTGTGCAAGCTTGTTGAGGCAGCCATCGGCAAGAACGTCCAGCGCGACATCGACCAAGGCTTCGCCGAGGAAGACTCGGCTCACTTCGAACCCGACGAGCTCGAAGACGACACCGTCACGGAGAACGATTGACATGGCACTGAGCAACCGCGACCGCATCGACCGCATGTTCCAGGTGCTCGCGCCGGCACTCGACGACTTCATCTCGACCGTCGTCGGTCAGGGCGATCCGTCTCTGGGCGCAGTCTGGACCAAGCTGGTGCAGGCGAAGGACAGCAAGAACGGCGCCCCGTCCACCAAGACGTACGACGCCCTCGACCCCCAGGTGCAGTTCCGGATCCTCACGGAAGGCAACATCACCGCCGGGTTCAAGCCGGGTTGGTACCCGTTTAATGAGGCCATCGGTCGTACGGGCGAGACCTTCGCGAGTGAACTTCGCGAGGTCCGCAACGAGTGGGCGCACAACAAGACCTTCACCGACGACGACGCCTACCGCGCGCTCGACACCGGGGAACGGCTCCTGACGCTGATCGGCGCGGCCAAGGAAGCTGACGAGGTCCGTAGCATCCGCCTCAATCTCCGCCGGGTGACCGCCGACAAGGACGACAAGAAGGTTCTCAAGGCAGCCGTCGATAACCCCGAAGCCGCAGGCCTGCGGCCTTGGCGTGAGGTGCTTCAGCCGCACGACGACGTCGCCACCGGCAATTTTCACGCCTCCGAGTTCGCCGCCGACCTCTACAAGGTCGCGACCGGCGGAGAGGTCGACTCCGACTACGCCGACCCCGTCGAGTTCTTCCGCCGTACGTACCTGACGGAAGGTCTGCGTGACCTCATCGGTCGCGCTGTCCGGCGCCTCGCGGGCGACGACAACGCCTCGCCGGTCATCAACCTTCAGACCAACTTTGGTGGCGGCAAGACCCACTCGATGCTCTCGCTGTGGCACGTGGCCGCGGGCCTGCCCGTCGGCGGCTTTCCGCAGGAGACCCAGGAACTCCTGACTGCCAACGGCTACGCGGCCACGAAGGTCAACCGAGTCGCCATCGTCGGTAACCACTTCAGTCCGTCCGGCGTGACCATGGACGACGGCACACGCGTCAACACGATCTGGGGCGAGCTCGCCTGGCAGCTCGGAGGGCCCGAGGCGTATGCGGTGGTTGCCAAGGCGGACGGAGACCGCACCCACCCCGGTGATGCCCTCCACGAGCTGCTTGCCAAGTACGCACCCGCCGTCATCCTCATCGACGAGTGGGTCGCTTACGCACGCTCGCTCGTTGGTCGCGATGACCTGGCGGGCGGTACGTTCGACGATCAGTTCACGTTTGCCCAGTCGCTCACCGAGGCAGCGAAGGGCACCAAGGGTGTCCTGCTCGCCATCTCCATCCCGGCTTCGGAGACTGGCGACGCCAACGACAAGATCGTTGCCGGCAACGCTGAAGAGGTCGGCGGTCAGAACGGTCTGGAGGCGCTCAAGCGCCTCCAGAATGTCGTGCGCCGTGTCGCGGACCAGTGGCGCCCTGCGTCGTCGGATGAGGCGTACCACATCGTCAAGCAGCGGCTCTTCAAGCAGCCCGATGCTGCTGCACTCGCAGCGATCGGCGCGACGGCTCGGGCATACGTCGAGATGTACCGCAAGTTCTCGGACGACTTCCCCCGTGAAGCCCGCGACGCGTCCTACGAGGATCGGATCAAGAGGACGTACCCGATCCACCCGGAGCTGTTCGACACCCTCTACGAGGAGTGGTCGTCGCTTGAGCGCTTCCAGCGGACCCGCGGCGTCCTGCGTCTGATGAGCACGGTCATCCACGCGCTGTGGACCGGTGAAGACCAGTCGCCGATGATCATGCCCGCCTCGATCCCGCTCGCCACATCCAACGTGAACTCCGAGCTCACGCAGTACCTCCAGGACTCCTGGAAGGCGATCATCGATGCCGACGTCGATGGTGTGAACTCCGAACCAGCGCGCATCGACAAGGAGAAGCCGCTCTTCGGCCAGCGAGCTCTGACCAAGCGTCTGGCCCGGACCGTTTTCTTCGGTGCCGCTCCGACGATCGCGCCCGGATCGGTGCACAAGGGAATCGGCACGCAGCGTGTGTTCCTCGGAACCGCGATCCCGGGCGACGTGCCTGGCAACTTCCATTCCGCCCTCACCCAGCTCGGCGACCGCGCCACGTACTTCTACTCGGGCTCGGGCAAGTACTGGTACGACGTCCAGCCCAACATCACCCGCACCGCGAAGGACCAGGCCGAACGCCTTCACAAGGAAGACGTCTGGGCCGAAATCGTCCGACGACTCCAGGACCAGGGCCGCAAGCGCGGCGACTTCGCCGGCGTCCACGTCTGCCCGGAGTCCAACGCCGACATTCCCGACACCGACGAAGCTCGCCTCGTCATCCTGCACCCCAAGGTCGCCCACAAGCGCGGCGCCGAGTCGGCGGCCAAGGAGTTCGCCCACAAGGCGACCGAGCACCGCGGCAGCTCGAACCGCACGCACCGCAACGCCTTGGTGTACCTGGCGGCTGATGAGGCTCGGCTCGAAGAGCTCGACAACGCAACGCGTGACTACCTCGGCTGGAAGCACGTCCTGTCGAACGAGGCTGATCTCGATCTGACGCAGAACCAGAAGAACCAGGCGTCGCAGCGGGCGACCCAGGCCGACCAGACGGTCACGTCACGCCTGCTCCAGACCTTCACCTGGGCGCTCGTCCCCGCCCAACCTGACCCCGGTGCGCCATTCGTCATCCGGGAGACCAAGGTCGAAGGGCAGTCCGACTCGCTCGCAGACCGGGTGTCCCGCCGCCTCGGGAACGACGGCGATCTGTCGACGCGCCAGGCCGCGGCGACCATCCGACTTGCGATCGGCAAGGTGCCGCAGATCTGGAAGGACGGCCACGTCTCGCTCGGCTCGCTATGGGGGCTCTACTCGCAGTACCCCTACATGCCCCGCCTGCGAGACCGGTCCGTTCTCGACGCGGGGATCCTCGACCTGCCGATGATCTGGCAGACCGACGCATTCGCGCTGGCGGCTGGTTACGACGAGTCGGCCGGACGCTACATCGGACTCTGGACGCCGGAGGACAAGGAGAGCGCACCGGTCGCGACCGACTCGCTCCTTTTGGTCCGCCCGGACGTTGCGCAGAAGCAGCGCTCGGACGAGCCCGGTCCAGCGCCCGCTCCCGGCCCCGGCGTTGAGCCGGGCCCGGGCCCTTCGCGCACCACTCAGCCCGGCCCCGGCCCGTCTCCGAAGGTCGACATCGTCTGGCCGACGCGGTTCTACGGGGTCAAGACGCTCAATTCAGACAAGATCGCGCTCGAGTTCAAGAACGTCGCCGACGAGGTGCTCGCGCACCTGCGCTCGGGCGAGAACACCAGCGTGACCGTCCGGATCGAAATCGAGGCCACGGACTCCGGCGGCTTCAACGAGAGCCGTGTGCGGACAGTCTCGGAGAACGCGAAGACGCTGAAGTTCGACCAGTCTGGCTTCGAGGAGAACTGAAGGCTCGTATGACGGCTTTTCCAAGGTGGTTCGACGGCGATGGATGCCCGGCGTTGGCCCACGTCCAGCTGACGGCGTGCCACCGAGTCGCGCCCGAGGTCGCCGTCCCGTGACTGCGATCCCGGAGGGTGCGACGCCAGCAGATCGCCTCCGGGCCACGCCTGCGCCCGACGATGCTGGTGCGCAGACTGCCGACCGCTACGAGTGGCAGGCGATGGTTGCATCAGCAGATGCCCTGTCGCTGTACTTCAAGTCGCTTGGCGATAACGGCGTCCTCAACCCGACCGCCGACGGCACTCTCATATGCGAGCATCACGAGGACTGGGCACTGGTCGAAGGGACGGCAGCCGAGATCGTGTCCGGCAAGCATCGTGAGCCCAGTCGCGGTCCGTTTTCCACCTACAAGCAGTTGCTTGACGAGGGTGGTGTTTCACACCTGTACCAACGGTGGGTCGCACTCGGCAGGGGTCAAGCGTGCCGTTTGGCGACCAGCGGTGGCCTCTCCAATGAGGGGGCCAAGGTCACTTCGGCCTGCGCGCGCTTGAAACTTGACCCAGGCGACACCGACTCCGAGTTGGGCGAAACCATCAGTTCGGTCACCCGCGTACTCAATGAGCTGGACTCGTCGGCAACTGCCACTGACGCCGACGTCAGGGCATTCCTGACTTCGCTGTCGATTCAGGACGGTCTGCCGAGGCGGGACCACCTTCCTGACATGGCTGGAAGGAGCTATGGGCTTCCTGTTGCGGAGCGACTCGGGCACCCCGATGCGGCTGAGGCTGTCTGGCAGGTAGTCCTCAGTCTCGTGCGAGCACGGATGCGAGCGGCCGGCCCCTCGATTGGCGGTGCGTTGCCCACAGTCCTGGGAACACCGCATGATGATGCACTCGCGCCTCGGACTCTGCTGCTCGTGGACATCGACATCGCTATCCGCGTCGGTCTCTCGCATATTGCGGGCTATGCGCCACTCCCACGCGTCGTCAAGGCGAATCGAATGGCGATCAAGATGGCCCGAGGTGGATGCAACGACAACTCGATCGAGCGTGCGGACGAACTTCGCCTCCAATACCGGCGCTACATCCGTGCCCTGCGGAGCAATCCAAGCACCGGCGACCGTCATGGGCTGGTCACGAACATGCTCCTCCGGGTCGTCGATGAGGCGACGCGCGCAGTGCGTAACGACTCGGTCGACTGGGGCGATGCGCTCTGGGATGAACTGGACAGGCGCTTCTGGGCGATGGAGGGCACGAGCAGTGCCCACGGACTTTCGGCTGACCTGCTTCTGGGCGGTGCCTCCGAACTTGCGGATCGGTGCAAGGCATGGTTCACCGATCGCTTCGACGCTCAGCTGGAGCTGAATCGACTCAAGGAAGGCAGCATCGCATCATGAACGACGTCGAGCCCGACTTCGATTCGCTGCGCTGGGTCGTAGAGGACTTGGCCTATCACCAAGCCCGCGTGCTCCTGCTCGTCCAAGCCGTCGCTGCTGACCCGGGACACGCGCGGAAGCTCGATGGACTGACGAAGCTGGCCAAACTCGACTTCCTGGTGCGCTACCCGGCTCTGGCATCGACGGTGCTAGACAACCTGCCGGACCCGGAACCCCGCATGCACCTGTCAGACGACGAGGTAGCGGCACCGACAGAAGTCGAAGATCCCATGACGCGCTACAAGTACGGACCCTGGGATGACCGCTACTACCCGGTGGTCGGCGCCCTCGTGTCGCGTGGCCTGCTGAAGTACGTGAAGGGGCGTCGTGGAAGCGTCGCACTCGTGCCCACGCCTGCTGGCAAAGCTCTAGCCACCGAGCTCACGCAGGTACCGATCTGGCGGACCATCGCCGACCGCTGCGCCGCGATCGCTGAAGCATCCGCAGGCCTAACGGGCAACGCAGTCAAAGCACTCATCTACGAACGTCTCGCCGACCTCATGAACCGGCCACACCGGGAGGTCATTGCATGACAGTCCGATTCCGCATCGAGTCGGTACGACTCGACACCACGAGCGGCGCGGTGGGCTACGAGTTCCCCGGAGACCTTACAGTGCTTGCTGGGCACACTGGTGTCGGTAAAACCACCCTGTTGGAACTCATCAAGTACGGTCTCGGCGGTGACGGGCAACTCGCACCCGTTGCCCGCGACCACGTCACGGATGTGCACGTCTCCATCCACGTTGGAAAACAGCGCTACCAACTCTCGCGGGGCCTCGACGCTGCGCGTCGTTCCACGGTGCGAGTAGTCGACCTCGTGACAGCAGAGCGACTGCCAGACCACTCCGTCGGTGGAGACGAGCGCTCGATCAGCACGCTATTGCTCGGAGCTATGGGCCTAGAGGCCGGCTTGCGCGCCGCGGCCCGCGGGCCCCAGAGCACGAGGGCTGGCAGCGAGATCACTTTCAACGACATCTTCCGATTCATGTACGTGCCGCAGTCTGAGATGAACCGCGACATCGCGGCCAGCCAAGAGAACTACCTGAACCCGAAACGCAAGTCGGTCTTTGAGATTCTCTTTGACCTCACGTCGGGGGACCTTCTCCAGAAGCGCTCACGGATCAACACCCTTCGAGCCGAGATTGACGCGGCCGAGAAGGAGGCCGAGATCGTCACACAGTTCCTCACGGACACGGGGCTGACGAGCCGCTTCGATGCGCAGATCGAGTCTGTCTCGGCGCAGGCCGAAGAGGCAGAAGCGAAGGCCGCCTTGGTCGGCCTTCAGGACCAACTAGCAGACGTAGTAGACCGCCATACGCAAGTTCTACGCGATCTCCTCTCCGACGCCGAGCACACGCACGCCGAGGCACGCTCGCTGGCATCCGAGCTGAAGCGACAGAAGGACGACTACGAGACAGAACGCCGGCGCGTCAAGCAAGACATAGACAGGCTGGCTCGGATGGCAGCTGCCGGACTCCGCTTGGCCAACATCGAGTTCTCCATCTGCCCACGTTGTACTCAGCGTCTCGACCAACGCAGCGTCCCCCACGGGTCGTGTCCGGTGTGCCTGCAAGCAGACGTTGTGAACGGGATCGCGGTCGGTGACCAGTACGAGTCCGAGCAACTCGGGCAGCAGTTGGGTGAGATCGAGTACCAGCTCACATTGATCGAGAATCAGGAACGCGAGGCTCTCGACGCTGTAGCAAGTAAGGCCGACTTGGTCGCATCGCTCACGTCAGAGATCGACATGCGCACGGCTGATCGTGTGACTCCGCGGCTGCAGGTCTACTCGGATGCCGCCGCGAAGGCGGCTGCTGCGGCTGAGCGACAGAAGGCCATCGAGCGGGTTCTTCTCCAATGGGACCGTGCCGACGACCTGACGGAGAAGGCGGAGTCGCTGACGGCCGAACGCGCCTCACTGCAGCGCGAGGTAGCGGAGGCGGAGAGTCAGCTTGCCCAGCGCAAGACCGAGGTCTTCCGTGAACTCGACGCAGAGTTCCAAACGACTGTCACGGACTTTGGTATCCCGAGCATCCAGTCGGCATCCATCGACCCCGACTCCTACCTTCCCATCCTCAATGGAAGACCGTTCAGGGAAGCCAGCAACGCGGGCGGCATCATCACAGCGACGCAGGTGGCCTACTGGATCACGCTCCTCGCTGTCGCCGCTCGGCGGCACGATACGTTCGTCCCGGCATTCCTTCTGCTCGATAGCCCGCGCCTCGCCCTTAACGCCGAGGACGACATCGCCGGCCAGATGTATCGCAGGTTCTCTACCCAGGTCGCCGTTACACATGGTCGATTCCAGTTCATTATTGCCGACAACGAGCTGCCTTCCGTCTCAGGTTTGAACGTCGCGGAGATCGACTTCTCCTATGAGTCACCGACAGTCTCAACCGTCGCGCATCCAGGTCCCGCAAGCGTGGAGCCCCTCGCTGGGGACGACGCCGAGGTGAAGGACCAGGCGTAACCGACGCGGCGGTGGCGCTCGATGAGGCCGTTCATCGCCTCGCTGGAGCCGTTGGAAGCATCTTCGGTGTGGCCCAGGACTCGGTGCGCCAGGTGTTGAGAGCCTTCCCGGCTCGAGCGCCTTCCGGGGAGCGGGCGAAGGTGTCCACGACCTTGGTCGCGATGGTCTTGCCGGCGGTGTGGCTGTCCTAGTGGTAGGCCGATCGGACCTGCTGGGCGCACAGCCAAGAGGGCCGCCAGCTCGGTGGGAAGTGTCCAAGGACGGTGACCGCGCGAACGCTGCCCCGTGATCCTCCAAGGGCGCCATGCCTCATTAGGGGATAAAGCAATCGAGGAGAGCCATGCAGCGCTCACGACGCACCAACCCCTACCCGTTCACGTGGGAGATCCCGCTTGCGCTTATCGTCGGCGTGCTGTTCCTGTTGCTGATGGGTGTGCAGCTCGGTCGCTCAGCGGCGAACCTGCTCGCCGGCAACGGGTGGGTCTTCGTCGACCGGGCCGCATTGTTCACCAGCCTGCCCGGAATCATCAGCGGTCACGCCGACGCGGGCCTGGGCCCGCTGAGCTACCATCCCGGCCCCTCTGTCCTGTGGGGCTCGGTCGGCGCGGTCGAGGCGGTCATCCTGGTCGGCGGTGTTGCCGGGATGAAGTGGGGGCTCGGCCGGTGGGGACCCGGCCGGTTACATGGCATGGCCACTCGCGCGGAGGCCGAGGCACTGCTGGGCAGGACCAGACTGCGCAAGCACGCCAAGGTGATTCGGCCCGACTTGTACGGAGCCGGCAAGGGGAGCAGCCGATGAGACGCCTACGACCCGTAGAGGTCGGGTGGCGCCTGGGTGACGCCCGCGAGCCGCGTGGTGGTCAGCTGTGGGTGCCGTGGGATCGGACCGCCGGAGTGATCGGGCCGCAAGGGTCGGGCAAGACGCTGGACCTGCTCGCGCCGGCCCTGATCGACGCGCCGGGCGCGGCGGTGACGACCCTGACAAAGGTCGACGATCTGCTGCTGACCTTC
This sequence comes from uncultured Intrasporangiaceae bacterium, assembly GCA_964558825.1. GTDB lineage: Bacteria > Actinomycetota > Actinomycetes > Actinomycetales > Dermatophilaceae > Phosphoribacter. Next base: position 11,300 of record CAZLGB010000018.1, on the reverse strand, counting down.
AGCGCGCGGTCCACTCGGCAGCGACCGTGCATCGTCCTTGACCCGTTCGGTCTGGTGCCCGGACTGCCCGAGGTGGTGTGGGACCCCATCCAGGGCTGCGTCGACCCCCTGGTCGCCGAACGACGCGCCAAGGCGTTCACCGCCGGCACCGTCAAAGGCGCGGTCGCCGGCGGGCACGCCGACGACGCGGCCCGCTTCTACGCGGCCGAGGCCGCCAAGGTGCTGCAGGGCTACTTCCACGCCGCTGCGCTGACCGGGCGCAGCCTCGAGCACGTCCTGTCGTGGGTGGCCAAGCCGTTGGCCGCCACCGATCCCACCGAGATCCTGCGCGAGCACCCCCACGCCGCGACCTTCTGGGACGGCCTGCTCTATGGGGCGCTGCACGGCGATGACCGGACCGCCGGCAACACCATCACCACAGTCCAACAGGCCATGTCCCTGTTCTTCCAAGAGGACATCCGCCGCCGCTGCGTCCCCGGCCCCCATCGCGCCGCCACCGACATCGCCCAGGTCATCACCCGTGGCGGCACCATCTACCTACTCGGCCGCGAAGACCCCTACGCCTCGGCGTCGCCGCTGATGACGGCCTTCGGCGAGCACGTCCTAGACACCGCCCTGCAGGCCGCGAACACCTCGCCATGGGGACGGCTGTGCCCACCCTTCCACGCGATCCTCGACGAGCTGCCCTCCACCGCACCGTTGCCGACCCTGCGCACCCGCATGGCCAACGAACGCGCCCTCGGGATCTCGTTCATGTGGGCCGCGCAGGCCTGGCCCCAGCTCGCCGCGATCTTCGGGGAGCAGGAAGCCCGCACCCTCGTCGGCCTGACCAACAACCTGATCGTGTTCGGCGGCTCCAAGGACGTCGCGTTCAACCAGGAGATCTCCGACCTGCTCGGCGCGGTCCGGGTCTCCCGCGTGGGCTGGCAGACCGGGCAGATGGGCGGACGCCAAGTCACGGCCGACGACATCCCCATCCTGACCGCTGCCGAGGTGCGCCAGCTCAAGGAGCGCCACGCCCTGGTGCTCTCCGAGAACGGCGGACCCATCATCGCCCGCCTGCACCGGTGCATCGACGGCACGGCCGGGCAGCGGCTCCTGGCCGACCAGGCTCGACTTCGAGGAGTAGTTGGCGCCGACCGGCGCCGGGCCGTCAGTGCCGAGGCTCGGGCCGCCGCAGCCCTGGTCGAGGCCCGCCGCCGCGGCCTGACCCGAGACCACGAGGACATCCTGTCGTGACCGAACGCGCCCAGCCCCACCACGGTGCCCCTCCTCGCCCGCTCAACCAGAGGTTCCCCCACCCGGGGCGGCGCGTCGAGCAGGCATACCGGGAGCTCGACATCGCTCTGTACGGCAGCGACGAGGAGAAGAAGGCACTGGGCAGTCCCCGTGCGCTTGCTCGGCCGTGGGACCCCGCAACCTGTGTCGACCCCGACCTGCGTGCCGAGGTGTGGTCCTGGCTGGACGACGTGGTCACCTGGCTTAACCACGAGTACGTCTGGGACGTGGCGGCCATGATCCCCGCCTGTTGGCCCAAGCACCCACACCTGGTCCATGAGATTGCCGTGCTGGCGGACCTGCGGCGTCGAGCTGGGCACGCCCTGACCGGGGACGCCCTCGAGGAGTGGCACCGCTATGCCCTGCCGGCCTTCACCGAACGGATGCGGCAACGGATGAAGGCGCACTGCGAGGACAAGGACCACCAGCCGTGGCCGGCGCAGGGCCGCTACACCCGCCATGCCGGCCCCGCATCTGCGCAGGAGCGTTCGGCGGCGTTCGACCGGGACGTGGCCACATTGAACGCCCCAACCGAGACTTCGTCGACCGTCCCTGGAGCCCCCCGCCTGCACCTGATCGACGGGCTGCGTGTAGACATCGACACCGGCGAAGCCAGCGACTGATGTCGTTCGCTGTAGGAGACCCCAGGCATTGGCGGAGCACGTCCACTGCTGTCGAGATACAGCGAAGGTCTCACACCTTCGTGCGCCCGACTTTGCACGATCGGTCCAACTCGTGAAGGGTCGCGCAGGGTCAAGTCCGGGTCCGTGGTGTACGACGACGTGTCCGTCGAGGTGTTGAGGTTCAGGCGCTGAGGGCGCCGGCGATCAGGTCGGTGGTCACCTCCTGAGGGGTGTCGGCCGCTGCGCGGACGGTCAGGACGGCGCGGCAGCGGGCGAGGACTTCGAGGCCGAGGTAGCGGCGTTGTTCGGCCCATTCGTCGTGCTGCTCGGCTAGAACCGCTCCGACGAGGCGGGTGATCGCCTCACGATTGGGGAAAATCCCGACGACGTCGGTGCGCCTACGGATTTCTCGGTTGAGCCGTTCCTGGGGGTTGTTGGACCAGACCTGGCGCCACACTTCCTTGGGAACGCGGTGAAGGCGAGGATGTCGGCCCGGGCGTCCTCAAGGTGCTCGGCCACGGCCGGCAGCTTCTCGCGCAGGCCTTCCAGGATCCGCTCGAGCTGGGCGTGCACGGCCTCGGCGTCGGGCTGGTCGTACACGGAGTGCAGCAGCGCCTTGACCCAGCCCCACTGGGACTTCGGGGTGGCGGCCATCAGGTTCGCGGCGTAGTGGGTGCGGCACCGCTGCCAGGAGGCGTTCGGCAGTGTGGCGCCAATCGCCTCGACCAGACCGGCGTGCGCGTCCGAGGTGACCAGTGCGACCCCGGTCAGGCCGCGGGCGACGAGGTCGCGGAAGAACGCGAGCCAGCCCGCCCCGGATTCGGTTGTGGCGGTGTGGATCCCGAGGACTTCCCGGTACCCGTCGGCGTTGATGCCGGTGGCGATCATGACCGCGACCTTGACCACCCGACCGTGCTCGCGGACCTTGATCGTGAGCGCGTCGGCCGCGACGAAGGTGTACGGGCCCTCGCTCAAGGGTCGGGTCCGGAACGCCGCGACCTGCTCGTCCAGGTCCTTGGCCATCTCACTGACCTTGGACTTGGACAGGCCGGTGATCCCGAGGGTGCGCACCAGCTTGTCCATCCGCCGGGTGGAGACGCCGAGCAGGTAACACGTCGCGACCACCGTGGTCAGCGCGGCCTCGGCGCGGCGGTGCCGCTCGAGCAGCCACTCCGGGAAGAAGGTGCCCTCGCGCAACTTCGGGATCGCCACATCGATCGTGCCGGCCCTCGTGTCCAGGTCACGGTGCCGGTACCCGTTGCGGCGGTTGGTCCGCTCGCTGGTGCGGGTGCCGTACTCGGCGCCGCACACGCTGTCGGCCTGCGCCGATAACAGGGCGTTGATGAACGTGCCGAGCAGCTCGCGCATCAGGTCCGGGCTGGCCTGCGCCAAGTGCTCGTCGAGGAACGTCGCGGGGTCGATAATGGGGGCAGCGGTCATCGCTGTGCCTTCCTTCGAGACGGTTGTGAGAGATCACTCGAAGGACCACGCGGTGACCGCATCCACGTTCAGCAGGACACGCTCACCTCGGGTCGTCGTACACCAACCCTACGGACTCAACTGTCGCGCAGATCGAGCGCGGCTTGTGCGCACGCATGGCCTTGGCCGTGAGTTCGGTCGCGATCTGGCGGGCCCACGCCGCGATGGCAGGCCAATCGCGGCAATCGCCGGCCGGCATGGCATCGCGGACTGCCGGCATGTGCCGCACCAGGCGCTCCCCTATCCCGGCGGCCGGTTCCGCGGGATCGTAGGCGCCGAAGAACACCTGCTGGCCGCGGGGCTGCAGCATCTCGATCAGTGCGTCGAACTCCTTGGGACGGGTCGTGACGAGGACGTCGTCGCCCTTGTGGTCGAAAAGGTCCGTGCCGAGCGGGCCGCTGCTGAACAGCCACGTCGGGCGGGACCGGAGCTCCGCGCTATGCCTCTTGGCGAACCTCACGGCGGGCTTGAGCCAGTGGAACATGTATGCCGCACCGCCCAGTACCACAGCGTCGTAGCCTTCGAGAGTGGTCACCCGTTCGACGGGCGTCGAATCGGCCGCCAGGCCCTGGTCGATGAGTGTTGCGGCGATGTGATCGGCGATGCCGGCGGTGGCCCCGTGACGGGTGGCGTAGGCGACGAGGACTCTCATGGCCGATCCCTCTCAGCTGGAGGGGTCCCCGGCCACGTGTCGTTCGAGGTCGGGAGGGCTATGCGCGTTGATGGGCGCGTTCCGGAGGGTGGGCCCGTGGACGATCCACGTTGGGCGGCCATCGCGTCTGCGCCTATCGCAGACATTGCGGCGAACCACAGCGCCAGTGCGGCCACCGCAACGGCGGGCCCGACCAGGATGTCGCTGACTCCAACGAGAACGTCGAGGAGGGGCAGGCCTGGCAGGACGAGGAGCCACGCCCCGATGGCGGCGTACAGGGATCCCGGGAAGCTGTGTGCCATCCAGCGCCGACTGTCCAGGCGGTCCTGGGAGGTGGGCTCGGAGCTGACCAGTCGTCCGGCGAGTAGGGAAACTGCGCAGCCGAGCAATGGTGGCCCAAAGCCTCCACCGGCGAGTAGGAGGATGATCGCCAGCGCGATGAGGTGCACACGTGCGTGCGGGCCCCGGTCGGCATACCAAGCGCGTAACGCGAAGGCGACGCACACGACGAGGGTGAGCACCCCGGCAAGCCGCAGGTCGGGTATGAGCACGAGCGCGGGCTCGCCCCCCTCGACGCGGAAGAACCGTGCGTCGGGCCAGGCCGCGACAACCGCGCCGGATGGCCTCACCGCGCCTTGGAGGATCTCGCCGACGCCGTGCTCGGCGCCGGCCAGGGCAACGATCAGCCCGAAGGCTCGCACGACTGTTCGGGTGGCTGTGCTGGTCGTGGTGGCCGTGTCCATGACGCCTCCTTCGCGGATCGGGACGAAGATCGTCGCTCCTCGGTGGTGGGTGAAGCTGGGTCGATGCGGAAGGCTGGGTAGTTGCCGGCGATGGCGCTGAGGTCAGCCATGGACGCGTCGGGTTCGACTCCGAAGTAGTGGCGCGCCTCTGCGGTGCGCACCATGGCTCGCCCGCGGGGGCTCGGGCGGGTGAAGTAGGCGCTGATGACCTGGGCGCGCTGCTCAGTGGGAACCTCGCTCAGCCGCGCGGCATACCGTCGCCCGTGTGCGCTGAGGGTGACCATCCCCTGGGCCGCACGCACGTTGCGGACCCACTCGGACTCACCCGCCAGGGACACGAGGTACTGCTGATCTCGACTGGTGACCTGGACGAGTAGGGTCCGGCGCGGCCGGCCGGTACGGCGGCCGGGCACCTCCAACTCGACGACGTAGTCGGGCGTCAAGCCGAGCCGTCTGAAGAATGGTGCGATCGACTGCAGCCACCGGTAGAAGCCCGGCGGCCGACGGTATGCCGTGCGATCGGCATACTCGACGGGCCCGAAGAAGGCTCATCACAGATGAGGGTGTGGGTGTCGTCGGCGCGTCGGTGACGGGGTAGGGGTCGAGGTCTCCCGAGGATGGAAGTTCTCACACTGCCCATCCGGAAGACCTCGACGTGCCTGACGCTACCTTCGCTTGCCCTGACCTGACGACGTTCGCTGGTCTCGACGCGCTCGGGTTGGAGGTGACTGGACAACGGATCGAGCACAACCGTGCGGTTCTGGCGTGCCGGGTCCTTGCCGATGACCGCTGGTGCCGCCGGTGCGGCTGTGAGGGCGCGGTCCGTGACAGCGTGCTGCGCGAGTTGGCTCACGAGCCGTTCGGATGGCGCCCGACCACGCTGCTGGTCACGGTTCGCCGCTATCGGTGTCCCGGGTGCGGGCATGTGTGGAGGCAAGACACCTCCCGGGCGGCGGAGCCGCGGGCGAAGATCTCCCGCGCTGGCCTGACGTGGGCGCTGGTCGCCTTGGTGGTGCAGCATCTGACGGTCGCACGGGTCGCTGAGGCTCTGGCGGTGGCGTGGAACACCGCGAACGACGCGGTGCTGGCCGAGGGGCAGCGGGTCCTCATCGCCGATCCCGCCCGGTTCGATGGCGTGCAGGTGATCGGGGTTGACGAACACGTATGGCGCCACACGAGGAAGGGCGACAAGTACGTCACCGTGGTCATCGACCTCACCCCGATCCGGGACAGGACCGGCCCAGCACGCTTGCTGGACATGGTCGAGGGCCGGTCCAAGGCCGCGTTCAAGTCCTGGCTGGCCGACCGGCCCCAGGCGTGGCGGGACGCGGTGGAGGTGGTCGCGATGGATGGGTTCACCGGGTTCAAGACCGCGGCCGCTGAGGAGCTGCCCGACGCGGTCGCGGTGATGGACCCCTTCCACGTGGTCCGTCTCTCCGGGGATGCCCTGGACCGGTGTCGGCGCCGGGTCCAGCAAGAGCTCCACGGTCACCGCGGGTTGAAGAACGACCCGCTGTACCGGGCACGCCGGACCCTGCACACCGGTGAGGATCTACTCACCGACCGGCAACGAGAACGCCTCATGGCCCTGTTCACCACCGATGACCACGTCGAGGTCGAAGCCACCTGGGGCATCTATCAGCGGATGGTCGCCGCCTACCGCAACCCTGACCGCAGCGCTGGCCGGGAAGCGATGGCCGCCGTCATCGACACCCTCCGCGAGGGCGTCCCCACCGCCCTGATCGAGCTCCGACGCCTGGGCCGGACCCTGAACCAGCGACTCAGTGACGTCCTGGCCTACTTCGAGCGACCCGGCACCAGCAACGGCCCCACCGAGGCATTGAACGGACGCCTCGAACACCTCCGAGGATCCGCCCTCGGATTCCGCAACCTCACCAACTACATCGCCCGATGCCTGCTCGAGACCGGCGGCTTCAGGCCACGACTACACCCTCGATTGTGATGAGGCCCGAAGAACCCTTCGGGCAGTAGGCGACGGTGCCGGGTCATCGTGCCACCCGACTGTCTTCGACGCGATGGCCCGCGTCCGGGTCGCCGTCCCTGAGGGAAGGATCGAGCTCGGCCGGCTCAATGCCGCCCTGGTCCAGGCGGAACGGTGGGTAGCGATCGGTGAGGAGGCTGACGTAGGCCACGACTCGGTAGACCCAACGATTGAGTCCGACGAGGAGGCGCCAGAGCCCAGCGGGGTAGGTCGCGGTGAAGAGCAGCGCGAGTCCGGCGATGGTGGTGAGGAGTCCGATCAGCCCCGGAACGTTGGAGCCCTGCTCCCAGCCGCTGTCGCTGGTGGAGGTCCGCGCTCCGAGGATGATGGCGAGGATGAGGAAGTGCGGGATCGGCAGCAGCCACCACTGCACCAGTGCCTTGCCACGGGACGGGTGTTCGGGGTATCTGATGTCGAGCCTGGCCGGGTAGTCCGGCACGTCGGCGAGGGTGAACGGCGGGTACTGGTCGGTGGCCAGGGTGCCGTACCCGTAGTACTGCACCCGCCAGGACCAGCGCAGCACCCCGACGGTGTAGTCGAAGGCCCACCGGGGGTAGTGCCCGGTGACCAGGATCGCGATAAACGCCACCAGCGTGACGGCCAGGTAACCGACGTAGAGCAGCAGCAGGACCAGGCAGTGTGGGATGAGCAGGAGCCACTTCACGAGCCACAGCCATCTGGAGAGCGGTTCGTCGCGTCGGGCCGTCAGTTGGAACGGATAGCCAGTGGAGGGCGGGAGCGTCGGGGCCGGCGGATCTGTTCCGGTGGCCGAGGCGGGCGACGGGATGAAGGTTGACATGGTGCACTCCGTTCAGTGATGAGGGTTGGCGGGTTCTCCGGGCAGGGATGTCCTGGGGTCACGTCTGGCTGCTTCGGCGGCATACCCGATCGCCACTCCGAGAGCCGTGATCCGCACTGCGTTGATCGCGGTGGCGACCGCGATCACGCGCCAGGGGTGGTCGAAGCTGGCGGTGAGCTTCGCCGGCAACTCGATCAGTGCCGTGACAGCGACGAAGGCGAGGGCGGCGAGCAGCATTGACACCGGCAGGGGCGCGCTGCCCTTCCCGCGGCGCTGGAGCCAGACCAGGGCACCGCTCACGATGGCGGCGAGCACAAGTCCGCCGATGAGGGCCTCGAAGAGCATGGGCACGTAGGCGATGTGGGTTGTTGTCCGGTAGCGCGCAGCCATGGGAGTGAGCGAGATCAGCAGATTCGCGATCCAGAAGCCCGCCGCGCCGACCAGCGTGAGCGACACGAGCGGACGCCAGGCGATGGCTCGGGCGGTCATGGGGTCAACACCACGTTGGGTTGCGGCGGCGCCTGGGCGTCGGTGGTCTCGGGCCGGACCGGCGAGAACCCTTTGACGAGAAGCCAGATGCCGAAGACGATCTCCTGTAGGCCGAGCGGCAGGGCGAGGACGACGTAGTTGGTGACTGGCTGGTCGGCGAACAGGGCCACGATGCTGGCGGCGGCCATGAACGGCAGAGCCGCGATGCCCCACGCGGACAACCAGCGTGGGACGAGGCGGGTCCGGTAGAGGGCGACGTAGTACATCAGGGCGCCCACGACGAAGGCGCTGACCGCTGCGATCCCGGCTCGGTGCGATGCTGCGACGAGCGTGTTGGCGATCGCCTGGGTGCCGGCCGGCTGACCGTCCGTCGCGGTGGGGCCGGGCGATGTGGCGGTGCTGAGCAGCGTCAGTAGGGCGATGGCGCCGATGGCGTAGCAGACGGCTTCGATGCCTCGGAACACGACGGCGCCCAAAGCGAGGGTCGGGTGCGTGGCGCGCAGCGCGGCGTGCAAGGCGATGGCGATGCCGACGCTGCACCCGGCAGCGACGAGCGCGAGCAGTTGCGCTGCCGCCATCGCACTGGAGTGGGCGGCGACCTGGCCCAGGAGGTCAGATCCGGTCAGGCTGGGGCCCAACGCTGTGCCGATGAGGGAGGCTGCGGTGGCGATGAGGAACAGTGCACCCGCTGTGATGGAGATGCGGCGGCTCGGCGACATTGCGGTCTCCTGGTTGGGTCAGCCTGGGCGGGGCGCCCTGGCGGGAGTGGTGGGTTCGAGAACGACGACGGCCGTGGGAGCGGGCCGGCGACGGGCGTAGGCGTCGAGGTTGCGGTCGATCTGGCGCCAGCGCTGCCACAGCTGGTCACGCTCGGCTCCGGTCGCAGCGCGCGCGGTGACCTCGCGGCGGCAGTCGGTCAGCTGCACCCTCGCGCGCGGGTCGGCCTGCAGGTTGAGCCACCAGGCCGGCTCGGCCGGGTTCCAGCCGTTCATCGCCAACGTCACGAGGTTTGCTCCGTCCTCGAGGTAGGCCAGGATCACCGGCCGCGGGCGGCCGCTGCGGCGGCCGGTGGTGATCAGGTGCATGGTGCCGGACCGTCCGGGCCGCGGTGACCAGAGCCCGTGTCCGCCGGTGAGGCGGAACACGGCCCGGTGGACCCGCCAGAAGAAGACGATGAACCATCGAGGCGGGAGTCGGCCCGGGGCGGTGGTCTCGGCTCCGTCCTCGAGCAGACGCCGAAGCCCTTCCCAGATCACTCGCTCCTGTCGCCGCCCGAGGGCGCCAATGAGGGGCTGCCCGATGCGCGGTGCCCCGGAGACATTCACCTCCCAGTCCCACGAGAAGTGAGTGCCCTCCGGTGTGGGCTCGCACCGGAGGTGGCCCTCGGCGACGGCGCCGGCCATGGTGCTGCGGCTGCCGAGCAGGGACGGGGGCTCGAAGCGGGTGTACTCGATGGTTAGGGGGAGTGGCTTGCCTCGGCTCAGAACGGTTGCTGCGAAGCGCGTGCCCGCGCCGATGGGTCCATCGGTGAGCTTGGTGACGTCGGACATCTTGGGGTTGAAGCGAGGTTCGTTGCGCTGGTCGGCGACGGTGGCGAACACCTCATGGATCGGGCGGGCGATGATCAGGCTGCCAGTGATGCGAGTCATGACGACTCCTGCCGTCCGAGGCGCCACAGGCTGCGACCGACGAGGGCGAACCACGCCGGTAGCAGCAGCCCGTAAAGGAGGTATGCGGGCCCGATGACCGGGCGGAAGAGCTCGCTGACAAGACCCAGGGCGCCGGTGATCATCCCCAGGATGGCCAGTGCTTGACCGAAGCTGCTGTCGCGCATGAGGGTGGAGAGGACCAGGATGGCGGCCGCGGTGAGGATCCCGGCCGAGGACACCGCATTGGTGGCGGCGATGAGGGCGTCGGCGGCGGCCGAGAGGCTCGCCCGTTGGGCGTCGCTAGGGGTGTTCGCATACGTGTTGCTGAGCACGACCAGTCCGCCGTGCAGCGACTGTGGGCTGCTACCGAGCGACAACGCGATCGTTTCCGACACCACTCCGATCAGGCCCCCCACCGCGGAAAGGCTCTTGTCCACGCCGGTCAGGGCAACGGCCGCGGCCGCGAACACGATCAGTGCTGGAACGGCCAAGCCGACGAAGCAGACCAACTGGGTCAGGTAGACCGCCTTATGCGTCGCGATGTAGGTCAACAGTGGGCCGCCGTCCGTCGGAGGAACCGGGGCGGTGAAGACGAGCGCCACCGGGATGAGCGTGAGGATTACGAACAGCGCGCCGGCTCCACCGCCGAGCCGGTAGAGGCGCGCCCATGAGCAGTCAGCCCCCGCAAGCGGCGTCTGTGGCGCGTCGGGCACCGCGTGGGGCTGGCCATCAGTCATGACCGGGACCTGCCGTTCGACCGGCCGCGTCTGCTGGCACCGGCCGGACCGGCGAAGAAGGCGCTGAGTCCGACGAGGAACCCGAGGTCATACCAGGCACCGGAGTTGTGGACCTCATAGATGCCGACGCCGTGGTTCAAAAGCGACACCACGAATGAGATCGGCGCGATGAAGCCTTGCCACAGGCCCAGCCAGAACCCGGGTGAGTTGTCGCCGCCGGCTGCGGAGTTGGCGCCCGCCGCGCAACCTGCCAGAACCACCAGCAGCACGGCGCCGAGAGCAGCCACCCGTGCGCGAGGGAAAAGTCGCTTGGAGTCTTGCTGCTTCTCGGCCATGACCGGCTCGGTTCTGGGGTCCTTGTCCAGCCACGTCCCTCGGCCTGGGCCCTGGTTCCAGTGTCGTCCGAACCCGCGCGGACTGCTCGCGAAGGTGAGTCAGGAGACACAGCCAGATCCTTGACCTCAGTCGGATCTGGGAGGTAACGGGCGGCCCGACAGCGCCAGATGGAAGCGCCGCCGGCGCGCCTGCCAGACGCGTCACATCGCGTCCACGCTCTGCCTCCCGACTGCGACTGAAGGCCACCTCAGGCCGGACGACCCCTGCTCGGTTTGCCACGGCCCGCACGACCCATCCCTAGCCGGCCACGCGGGAACCCGTGCAAGGGTAGTGACAGTGCTACGGCCGGCTGCCGGCCGAGGTGGGCTCATCGAGGTGCAGCAGAGGCGGCGCGGGGCAGGCCGGCTCTGGCAAACAACCGATACACGCATAACGCTAAGAGCCGCAGGCTATCGGCGTGGAGGAATAGTCAAGACCTGTGGATCGGCGCGTCAGGCTGCGTGAGCGTCACCT
>CAZLGB010000017.1:0-27790 GCA_964558825.1 uncultured Intrasporangiaceae bacterium | reverse complement strand
CGTCCGGGTGGACTGAGGGCGCGGGGCGCGCAGCCCGGGCGCCGCACTGGTCTGCCTCCCAGGCGGACGGCGCGCGCCAGCCGCGTCGCCCGGCTAGATGGCCAGTGCGGGCTCGGTCTCGAGCAGACTCGTGCCATCGGCGACGCGGGCATAGACTGTGTCGCCGGGTGCCAGGGCAAGCTCATCGACCTGGGCCCGAGTGAGCTGGGCGGTGAAGCGGTCACCGGTGTTGGCGCGCAGCTCGACCCGCACCTCGAAGCCCAGCCGCACGACCCGCTCGATCACCGCCGTGATGACACCGGGCGATCCGGGGACCCGAGCCGTAGCCGCCAGCGCCGCCGCGAGATCGCGCTCCAGGACGATCTCGTGGGGGCGCACGAGGGTGCCACCGAGGGAGGCGACCGAGCCGAGGAAGGACATGACGAATTCGTTGGCCGGGCGCTCATAGAGTGCCTCGGGCCCGCCGACCTGCTCGATGCGGCCCTGGTTGAGCACGGCGATGCGGTCGGCGATGTCGAGGGCCTCCTCCTGGTCGTGGGTGACGAGCACCGTGGTCACGTGGACCTCGTCGTGCAGCCGGCGCAGCCACTGGCGCAGGTCGGCCCGCACCCTGGCGTCGAGGGCGCCGAAGGGCTCGTCGAGCAGCAGCACCTCGGGGTCGACGGCGAGCGCGCGAGCCAGGGCCATGCGCTGGCGCTGCCCGCCGGAGAGCTGGGCGGGATAGCGGTGCTGGAATCCGTCGAGCCCGACGATCTCGAGCAGCTCGTCGACCCGCCGCGCGATCTCCTTCTTCGGGCGCTTGCGGATGGCCAGCCCGAAGCCGACGTTGTCGCGCACGGTGAGGTGCTTGAAGGCGGCATAGTGCTGGAAGACGAAGCCGATCCCGCGCTGCTGCGGCGGCAGGTTGGTCACGTCTCGACCACCCAGCCGGACGACTCCGCCGTCGAGTCGCTCCAAGCCGGCGATCGAGCGCAGCAGCGTCGACTTGCCCGAGCCGCTCGGGCCGAGCAGCGCGGTGAGACTGCCCGAGGGGATGTCGAGGCTGACGTCGTCGAGCGCCTGAAAGCCCCCATAGGCCTTACGGGCCCCAGTCACCGTGATCATGTCCGGCTCCGTTTCCGTTCGAGCAGGGTCATGCCGAGCAGCACGAGCACGGCCAGGCCCATGAGCAAGGTGGCGGCGGCATACGCGCCCTGGGTGTTGTGGTCGTCGATATAGCGGGCGTGGACGAGCAGGGTGAGCGTTTGTGACGTCCCGGGCAGCCCGGAGCTGACCATGATCACCGCGCCGAACTCGCCGAGGGCGCGGGCGATGGTCAGCACGACCCCATAGGTGAGGCCCCACCGGATCGCCGGCAGGGTGATCCGCCAGAAGGTCTGCCAGGTGCTCGCGCCGAGGGTCGCGGCGGCCTGCTCCTGACTCGTGCCGATCTCGTGCAGCACCGGCTCGACCTCGCGGACGACGAACGGCAGGGTGACGAAGAGGGTCGCGATGACCATGCCGGGCAGGCCGAAGATGACCTTGAGGCCAAGGTTTTCGATGCCGCCGAACCAGCCGCCGATCCCCCACAGCGTGATGAGCGCGACGCCGACGACGACCGGCGACACGGCGAAGGGCAGGTCGACGAGCGCCTGCAGCAGCCCCTTGCCGGGGAAGCGTCCGCGCACGAGGGCGATGGCCGTCGTCACGCCGAAAATGACGTCGAGCGGCACGACGATGGCGACGATGGCGAGCGAGAGGTTGAAGGCCGAGATCGCCGCGGGTGTGCGCACCGAGGCGAGGTATGCCGTCCACCCGGGCTCGAGCGCGCGCCAGGCGATCATGGCGACCGGCACGACGACGAGGGCCAGCAGATAGGCCACAGCGACGACCCGCAAGGTCAGCCGAGCCCGTCGGGAGAGGGTCATGCCGCACCCGCCTCGCGGCGCTGGCCCCGGGTCGCGACCAGCCGCAGCACGAAGAGCACGACGAAGGCGATGACGAGCAGCGCGACCGACACCGACGCGGCGGCGAGCGGCTGGTCGGTCTCGACCTGCTGCTGGATGTATTGCGAGGCCATCTGCGTGACCTTGGGGATATTGCCGCCGATGAGCACGACCGAGCCGTATTCGCCGATGGCGCGGGCGAAGGCCAGCCCTGCGCCGCTGACGATCGCCGGGGCCAGCGCGGGCAGCACGATCCGGCGGAAGATCGTCAGATTGCTCGCTCCGAGCGACGCCGCGGCGTCCTCGACGTCGCGGTCGGCCTCGAGCAGCACCGGCTGCACCGAGCGCACGACGAAGGGCAGGGTGACGAAGGCGAGGGCGACGACGACCCCCGGCTGGGTCGCGTTGAGGTGCACTCCCACCGGGCTGCCCGGCCCGTAGAGGCTGAGCAGCACGATGCTCGCGACGATCGTCGGCAGCGCGAAGGGCAGGTCGATGACGGCATTGACCAGTCCCTTGCCGGGGAAGTCGTCCCGCACGAGCACCCAGGCGATGACCGTCCCGAGGGCGGCGTCGACGACGGCGACGAGCGCGGACAGCGTGACGGTCACCCCGAGCGCCGCGCGGGCGCCCGGGGTGGTCACGGCGGCCCAGAAGGCTCCCGGCCCGGCGCCGAGGGCCGTCACGGTCAAGGCTGCCAGCGGCAGCAGCACGATGACGCTGAGCCAGAGCCCGACGACCCCGATGGTCAGCGTGCTCGCGCGACTGCGGACCGGCATGGTCAGCTCTTGGCCTGCGAGTAGATGACGGCGATGGCGCCCTTGTCCTTGTCGAACAGGTCGGCATCGACGGTCTTCCAGCCGCCCAGATCGGCGATCGTCCAGAGCTTGCTCGGCGCCGGGAAGTCGGCCGTATGCCGTGCCGCCACCGATTCGTCGACCGGCCGGAAGCCGGCCTGCGCCCACAATTCCTGGGCCGCCGGGGTGTAGAGGTAGTCGACGAAGGCCTGGGCCGCCGCCTTGTTGGGGCTGGCCTTGAGCACGGCGACCGGGTTGTCGATCTTGAAGGTCTGCTCGGGCAGGACGTGCTCGACCGGGTCGCCGGCGCGCTCCGAGCGCAACGCCTCGTTCTCATAGCTCAGCAGCACGTCGCCGCTGCCCTGCAGGAAGGTCTCGGTGGCCTCGCTCGCGGACTTGGGCTGCACTCGGATGTGATCCTTGACGAGGGCCTCGACATAGGCCAGGCCGGCGGCCCGGTCCGTGCCGCCGTGGCTCGTGGCGGCATACGGCGCCAGGAGGTTCCACTTGGCCGAGCCGGAGCTGAAGGGGTTGGGGGTGACGACATCGACGCCCGGCTTGAGCAGGTCGTCCCAGGTCTTGATGCCCTTGGGGTTGCCCTTGCGCACGACGATGACGACGACCGAGCCAAACGGAATCCCTTGGTGGGGGCCGGAATTCCAGCCGGCGTCGACGAGACCGGCCTTGACCAGCCGGGTGACGTCGGGCTCGAGCGAGAAGGTGACGACGTCGGCGGGCGCACCGGCCTCGACCTTGCGCGACTGGTCGCCGGAGGCGCCGTAGGACTCCTCGATCTTGACGCCGCGCCCAGCGTCGGTCTGCTGGAAGGCAGGGATGACCTTGGCGAATCCGGACTTGGGCACCGAGTAGGCGTAGAGCCGGACGGCCGTGCTGCCCGGGGAGCCGCTGGCGGTCGTGGCCGGGCCGACCACGTCCGATGACCCACCTCCGGAGCACCCGGCCAGCGCCATGATGCCGACGGTCGCGGCGGCGGCCAGGGCAAGGCGTGAACGGATGGGTCGCATGAGGGTGCTCCTTTGTCGGGCCGATCTGGGAGGGATCGGGCGTGCAACCAACCTGACATGCTGTGGCGTTATGATCCAAATAACGCAGGCTTATGTCTCAGGGAGTGAGCACCCGCGCTTGTGAGGCGGCCCCGAGCTGTGGCATCGTCTCCTTAAGTAAGGGTTACCTAAGTTCGCCCCTGGCGGGAGTGCGTGGATGTTCGTGAGCAATGCCCTCATCGGGCTGCGTGAGGGTCTGGAGGCTGCCCTCGTCGTCGTCATCCTCGTGGCCTTCCTCGTCAAGACCGACCGCCGCTGGGCCTTGCGGCACGTGTGGGTCGGGGTCGGCGCAGCGGTCGTGCTCGCCATGGGCATCGGCGCGGCCCTGACCTTCGGGGCCGGCGAGCTCGAGGAGGGCACCGAGGAGCTGGTCGGGGGGATCGCCTCGCTCGTCGCGGTCGGGCTCGTCACGACGATGATCTTCTGGATGCGCTCGGTGGGGCGGGCCTTCGCCGGCCAGCTGACCGGCCGACTCGACCGTGCGGTGGACCTCGGCGGGGTGGCCATCGCCACGGTCGCCTTCGTCGGCGTGGGTCGCGAGGGCATGGAATCGGCGCTCTTCTTCTTCGCGACGGTCCAAAGCGCGACCAACGAGGGTGTCGCCCCGGCACTCGGATGGCTCGTCGGCCTGGCGGCGGCCGCCCTGCTCGGGGTCGCGATCTATCGGGGCGCGGTGCGGATCGACCTCGGGCGCTTCTTCCGGTGGACCGGGGTCGCCTTGGTCGTCGTCGCGGCCGGCATCCTCGCGTATGCCGTGCACGAGCTGCAGGAGGCCGGAGTGCTCCCGGGCGAGGACGCCTTGGCCTTCGACCTGCGCGGGTCGCTCGACCCCGACGGCCCGGTCGCCACGCTGATCCGGGGCTTGTTCAACCTGCGCCCGGCCATGTCGGTGCTCGAGATCGGGGCGTGGGCGGCATACCTGCTCGTCGTCCTGCCGCTCGTGCTGCGCCGGCCGCAGCCGGCCGGCCCTGCTGCGCGAAAGGCGACGGTCACGCCGGTCGAGCCGGTCTGAGACCAGGGCGCCGCGAGCCGGGCCACAGCCGGCCCAGGCTCAGGCCAGGCTCAGTCCAGCGCGACCCGCATCATCGTCGCGACCATCGTCGCGCAGTGCGTCTCGGACCCGTCACGCACGGCATACGCATCGCCCTGACAGACGGTGATGCTGCGCCCGGCCCGCACGACCCGGCCGCGCGCCACGAGCCGCTCACCCGCGGCGGGGGCCAGCAGGTTGATCTTGAACTCGACGGTGAGCACCTCGGACCGAGCCGGCATGAGGGTCAGCGCCGCATAGCCGCACGCGGAGTCGAGGATCGACGTCGTCACGCCCCCGTGGAAGAGGCCGTGCTGCTGGCTCAGCCCGGGGTCGAAGGGCGCGTCGATCTCGACCTGCCCCGGCTCGACGATCACGAGCCGAGCCCGAAAGGTCTCCATGAGGCCCTGCCGGGCGAAGGACTCCCGCACGACCTGCGCGAAGTCGGGGTTGCGCGGGGCCGGGTCGGCGCTCATGCGCCGAGCCTAAGCGGACGGGGCGACCCGCACGACGAGCGCCTTGGGCATGACGGTCGACGTGACCCGGCGCACCTGACCGAAGGAGTCGCCGTCGAGTTGCAGCTCCTCGGGTCGCTCGCAGCGCACGGTGATCTCGCTGCCGGTGTGGTGGTCGACGATCGAGTGGCCCCGCCGCTGGCGGCTCAGCACCCGGGCGAGCACGGCCGTCCAGCCGACCAGGCCCTTGGGCGACATGATCACCGCATCGACGAGCCCGTCGTCGATCTTGGCTTCGGGCATGAGCACGAGCCCGCCGAAGATCTTGCCGCAGTTGCCGAAGAGCACGGTCTTGGCCCGCCGGCTGAAGGGCAGCCCCCCGTCGACGGTCATCCTGATCTTGAACTGCGGGCCCCACATGTTGCGCACGCCCGAGGCGATGTATGCCGCGTTGCCCACCTGCCGCTTGAGCTGCTCGTCGGCGCCGGCCATCACCGCGGCGTCGAAGCCCAACCCCGCCATGACGAGGAAGGTGTCCTCCTCGGGCGTGTGATCCTCACCCGACCGGTCGATGACGATGTGCCCGACGTCGACGGTCTTGTTGTGGCCGGTCAGCGCGATGACGAGGGCCTTTTCGACGGAGTCGATGGGCACGTCGAGGTTGCGCGCGAGCAGATTTCCGGTGCCGCCGGGGAGCAGTCCCAGCGGCGTCTCGGTGCCGATGATCCCCTTGGCCACCGCGCGCACCGTGCCGTCACCACCGAGCGCGCAGACGATCGCCGCGCCGTCGGCGGCAGCCTGGCGGGCCTGGCCGGTGCCGGGGTCGGCGACGGTCGTCTCGGCCCAGATCGGCGTGCCCCAACCGTGGGCGGCACAGACACCGGCGATGCGCGCCCGCACGTCCGGCAGATCGGAGAACTTCGTCGGGTTGACGATGATCGCGGCGCGCTTGAGCGGGGCGGGCTCGGCGAGCTCCTCCGGGTCGCGGAAGCTGTCGCGGTGCGGTCGGCGCCCGCGCAGCCGTGCACTCAGTGCGTCGTAGTCATGGCTGCCGCGATTGCCGAGGTATGCCGTGACCCCGATGACGCCGAAAACCACCACGGCGCCGAGCACCCACCACCACACGTTGTTCGGCATGAATCCGACGCTATCCGACCGCCCGGCAGCGGCGCAGGCGGGCGGGGTCGGAAGTGGCACGGCATACGCTCTGGGGATGAGTGAGGACCCCACGACGCCCCTGCCGGACGACAAGGACTGGACCTGGGTGCTGGAGCAGGCGTGCCCCGACTGCGGCTATGACCCGCGGTCGGTCGACCCGGTCGAGCTGCCCCGGCTCGTCGGCGAGGCCACGGCTGGTTGGCCGGCGCGGCTGGCCGCCCCCGACGCCCGTGAGCGCCCCGAGCCGGCGATCTGGTCGCCGCTGGAATATGCCTGCCACGTGCGCGACGTGCTGCGGATCTTCGCGCAGCGGGTCACGCTCATGCTCGACGAGGACAACCCGCGGTTCGCCAACTGGGATCAGGACGAGACGGCCGTCGCCGAGCGCTACTGGGCGCAGGACCCTGGTGTCGTTGCGGGTGAGCTCGCGGCGGCGGCCGACCAGGCAGCCAAGGCCTTCGCGCGGCCGAGCGGGGCGCAGTGGGACCGGCCCGGGGTCCGCAGCAACGGGTCGGTCTTCACCGTGGCCTCGCTCGGGATCTACTTCCTCCACGACATCGTCCACCACGTCTGGGACGTGCGCCAGGCGTAGATCTGGGTCTGGACCGGTGCGTCGGGCGCGCGCGGGAAAGGGCGGGGCGGACGGCATACGCGCCTCG
The DNA here is from genome assembly GCA_964558825.1 of uncultured Intrasporangiaceae bacterium. Classification (GTDB taxonomy): domain Bacteria; phylum Actinomycetota; class Actinomycetes; order Actinomycetales; family Dermatophilaceae; genus Phosphoribacter. The sequence continues at coordinate 20,702 of CAZLGB010000017.1, read as the reverse complement.
GTAGGCTGACCGACGTGATCGACATCAAACTCGTGCGCGAGACCCCCGACGTCGTGCGGGCCTCGCAGGTGGCCCGTGGAGAGGACTCGGGGATCGTCGATGCGATCCTCGCTGCCGACGAGACCCGTCGATCGTCCCTCGCCCAGTTCGAGGCGGCGCGCGCCCGGCAGAAGGCCATCGGCAAGGACGTCGCCGCCGCGAGCGGCGACGCCAAGGCCGCGCTGCTCGCGGAGGTCAAGGGGCTGGCCGAGCAGGTCAAGGCCCTCGACGCCGCTGCCGCCGCTGCTGACGCCGAGCTCGGCGCGCTGACCCGTCTCCTCGGCAATGTCATCATCGACGGCGTCCCGGCGGGCGGCGAGGAGGACTTCCGGGTCCTGGAAACCGTTGGTATGCCGCGCGATTTCGCCGCCGAGGGCTTCGAGCCGCTCGACCATGTCGCGCTGGGCGAGGGCCTGGGCATCCTCGACATCGAGCGGGGCAGCCGGGTCGCCGGCAGCCGCTTCTACTACCTCAAGGGCGACGGCGCCCGGCTGGAGAACGCGATCATGGCGCTCTGCCAGCAGGTCGCCTACGAGGAGGGTCATGTCGCGCTCGCCGTGCCCAACCTCGTCAAGGAGCAGACGATGGCGGGCGCGGGCTTCCTCGACAGCCACGCCGACGAGGTCTACTACCTGCCCGCCGACGAGCTCTACCTCACCGGCACGAGCGAGGTCGCCCTGGCCGGCTATCACCTCGGCGAGATCCTCGACCTGACCGACGGGCCGCTGCGCTACACGGCCACGTCGACCTGCTATCGGCGCGAGGCCGGCAGCCACGGCAAGGACACCCGGGGCATCTTCCGGACCCACCAATTCCAGAAGACGGAGATGTTCGTCTACTGCACGCCGGAGGTGGCCGAGGCCGAGCACCAGCGGCTGCTGCGCATCGAGCGGCGCATCCTTGACGCCGTCGAGATCCCCTATCGGGTCATCGACGTCGCCGCGGGTGATCTCGGCGGCCCGGCTGCGCGCAAGTTCGACTGCGAGGGGTGGGTGCCCACCCAGCAGCGCTATCGCGAGCTGACCTCGACCTCCAATTGCACGACCTTCCAGGCTCGTCGGCTCAATATCCGCGAGCGCGTGGCGACCGAGGGCGGCGGCAGCCAGACCCGCATCCTCGCCACCCTCAACGGCACCATGGCGACGACCCGGTGGATGGTCGCCATCCTCGAAAACCACCAGCAGGTCGACGGCTCGGTGCGCGTCCCGCTCGCGTTGCAGCCCTACCTCGGCGGGCAGGACACCCTCAAGCCGGCAGCCCGGTGAGTCGCCAATCGCGAGGCGGGGCAACGGCATACGCGCGGTCGCTCGTCGCGCTCGACGTCGACGGCACGATCCTCACCCACGGCGGGCACCTGTCCGACGCGGTCCGTGACGCGATCGTGGGCGTCGCCCACGCGGGGCACCACGTCGTCATCGCGACCGGCCGCTCGGTGGTCGCGACGATGCCGGTCCTCGAGCGGCTCGGCATCGCCCAGGGGTATGCCGTGTCCTCCAATGGCGCGGTGACGCTGCGGCTCGACCCGACCCGGTCCAAGGGCTACAAGGTGCTCGAGAAGGTCACCTTCGACCCGCGGCCGGCGCTCACCCTGCTGCGCGCCGAGCTGCCCGATGCCCTCATCGCCGTCGAGCGGCTCGGGGTGGGCTTCCGGGTCAGCGCGCCCTTCCCGGAGGGCGAGCTCGCGGCGCCGCAGGAGGTCGTGCCGTGGGAGGAGCTCGTCTCGCGCCGCGCCACCCGCGTCACGCTGCGAATGCCCGACGCCGAGCCGGACGACTTCATGGCACACATCGAGCGCATCGGATTGCACGAGGTGTCGTATGCCGTCGGTTGGACCGCATGGCTCGACATCAATCCCGAGGGAGTCTCCAAGGCCTCCGCCCTCGAGCAGCTGCGCCGCCGGCTGGGCGTCGAGCCGGGCGACACCATCGCCGTCGGCGACCAGCGCAATGACATCGAGATGCTCCAGTGGGCCGCGCGCGGCGTGGCGATGGGCAACGCCCCCGACGAGGTCAAGGCGGTCGCCGACGAGGTGACCGGCTCGGTCGACGACGACGGCCTCGCGGCTATTCTGCAGAGAGCCTTTCCCTGACCGGAGAGGTGTTCAGACGCCGGGCGTCAGCCCCGGTGTTCGACAGGGGAGGAACATGATCGACTCGACTGCGCTCCGGGGCTTCCCGCCCGTCGTCTATGTGCCCTGCGTGCCCACCGAGGCCGACCCGGGCGTGCTGCAGGTGGCCCTGCGACGCACCCGTGATGGCCGGCTCGCGCTGCTGGCCTACAGCGCCCTCGACCGGCTCGTCGAGGCGATCGGTCCGGACACGCCCTGGGTGCTCTGTGACAAGGCCGCGCTGCAGCGCATCTACGCGGAGTCGCCCTATGACCTGCTCCTGCGGGACGTCTTCGTCCCGCAGGACCGGCGCGCCGGGGGCTGGCATGGAGTATGACGTCTCCTTCGGACAGCTGGCGGCCGCTGCCGACGCCCTGACCGCGGGCGCCGACCACGTCCTGGGTGCGGCGGAGACACGGCCGAGCTCGGTCGACGCCGGCCCCGCCAGCGCCCTCATCCTGGCGCCCGTCGCCGACCTCGTCTCGACCTGCGCTGCCCTGGTCGACGCTCTCGACCGGACGGCCTCGTCGGTGCGAGCAGCAGCAGCCACCTACCAGGGGGCCGATGACGTCGCTTCCGGCGCCTACCAGTCCGTCGACCCGAGCGGGGCGTGGTGACCGTGGGGGTCGACACGCGCACCGAGGGGACGCCCAGCAGCGTGTATGCCGTCGCGTCCTGGGTGAGGACCGGCCTCGGCTCCGGCGTTGAAGCCTCCGTGGATGGGGTCAGCCGAGCTCGCCGAGCCGTCGGCGACGGGTGGGAGGGGCAAGCCGGCGAGAGCTTCGACGCGCAGTTGCGCAGTGAGGCCGCCCGCGAGCAGTCCTTCTCCGCGTCGCTCGATCCCTTCGCTCGCGCGGTGGAGGACTACGGCAGCGCGCTATCTACTCACGCGTTGACCATGGCCGGCGTGCGCGAACGCGCTGCAGCAGCGGGGCTGACCATCTCCGGCACGGTCGTCGTCGATCCGGGCGTCGGGCCTGGCAAACCCTGGTCGTCGGGAGACCTCACCCCCAGCCAAGAGGCGCAATACGACCGGATGGTCGCCGACTACGAGCACCACCAGGCCCTCGTCACGGCATACGCAGCGGCTGACAACGACGCCGCGGCCGCCGAGCGGCGGTTGATCGATGCTCAGGATCTGCTGGCCCGAGCGGGCCAGGACATCAAGAACAAGCTGGCGCTCTACATCGTCGACTGGAGTGGCGCCCTGCGCGGTGCAGTGGCCGCGGGCCGGGGCAAAACCCTCCTCGCGCAAGCGAAGACGCTGCGCAACCAGGTGGACGAGCTCGTCGCCGGGATGGATGCAGCCGAGCAGGCGGCCTGGCGGCAGCGCTACTCCCATCTGTTCGACCAGCTCATGGAGGATGCGGTCGGCGAGGTCGGCGAGGCTCGTGGCGCGTTGAGCACTGCCGAGTTTCAGGCGGGCCGGATGGAGCAGCTGGCCAAGTGGTCCGAGCGGCTGGGACCGGTCGTTGCGGCCGTCGGCATCGGCTATGACATCTCCCAGGGCAAGGATCCGACCGAGGCGGTCGTCTCTGGCACGGTCGGCTTTGCGGCCGGTTGGGGGGCCTCGATCGCCGCGGGTGCGGCGATCGGGACCTTGGTGCCCATCCCGGTCGTGGGCACCGTGGGCGGGGCACTCATCGGTGCGGCCGTGGGTGTCTTCACCTCCGGCGCCATGGACTCGCTCTTCGAGGGTGGGGGTGTCGGCGATGCCATCGCCGACGGTGCCCACGCCGTCGAAGAAGCTGGCGACGCGATCGCCGGCGGACTGTCGGGCGCTTGGAACGCGCTCTTCGACTGAGCGTTCGCCCGCGCGGACGGAAAGGACGACAGACGTGCGATCACGTCGAGCGGCGACTGTGGGCTGCGGCTTCGTGCTGCTCGGGGCGTGTGGTGTCGCCGGTCTCTGGCTGGCGATCGCGGGGCGGGGTGGCACCCGGGTGACCGGGATGGTCACCGTCACCTTCCTCGCCAGTCTCGTCGTCCTCGGAGTCAGCCTGCGTGCCGAGCAGCGGGCTCGCCTCCGCCGACCTCGGGTGGCGCCTTCGGAAACGCCAGCCGGTGTCGTGCTCGTCGGCCTGCGCCTGACCTGGCTGCTCGTGCGGCTGTGGCTTGCCGTGATCATCGTCGCTCTGCCCGTGCTCGTCGCGGTCATCGCCGGGACGCCGGTGGCACCAGGTCCTGTCGGCGCGGTCCTCGCGTCTGCCACGATCGCCTACCTCGGCTGGGACATCCTGCGTGGCCGCGACCGCGGCGGAGATCTGCTCCTCACCAGCACCGGCCTGATGCAAGGGCCAGCTCGGCTGAGCTGGTCGGGCTCGTCGGTCGAGATGGTCGGACTGATGCCCGAGCGGGTCGGTCTCGATCTGGTCGGCCTGCTCGACCTGCGCCACTGGCTCGGCTCCGATGCGAGCGCGCGCGCGGCCTTGGCGACCGAGCAGGGCCCCCAGATCGTCGCCACGTGGCTCGCCGCGCGCTCGCCCGCAGCGGGGGATTGACGCGAAGCCGGTCCTGGTGAGCCCCGCTGACTGCGGGCCTGCTGGCGGTGAGCGCACGGCATACCTGGCATCCTTGGTGACCGCCCATGGACCTGCACCTCACCTCACCGGCCAACCCGCGGCTCAAGGCGCTCGTCGGGTTGCGCCGCCGTCGCGCCCGCGACGAGGCGGGCCTCACCGTCGTCGAGGGGCACGAGGAGCTCTCGCTCGCGCTCGCGGCCGGGGTGGTGCCGCAGACGCTCTATGTCTGCCCCGAGCTCTACAGCCCCGCGGGGTATGCCGGGCAGCAGCAGATCGGCCACCAGGGCGATCTCGTCGCGGCGGCGCGGGGGGCAGGCGCCGAGATCGTCACCCTCTCGCGGGCGGCCTTCGAGAAGGTCGCCTATCGCGAGGGACCTGACGGGCTGCTCGGGGTGCTGCCCGCGGTCGACCGGCCGCTCGCCGGGCTGGAGCTGCCGACCGATCCGCTCGTCCTGCTCGTCGAGGGTGTCGAGAAGCCCGGCAACCTCGGTGCGATGCTCCGCTCGGCCGACGCGGCCGGTGTCGACGCCGTCGTCGCGGCCGACCCGGTCACCGACTGGGGCAACCCCAATGTCATCCGCGCCAGCAAGGGCACGGTGTATGCCGTGCCCGTCGCCTCGGCGCCGACGACGGCCGCGACGGCGTGGATTCGGGAGCGAGGAATCCGGCTGGTCGTGACGACCCCTGAGACGGATGTCCTCTATTCGGACATCGACCTCACCGGCCCGGTGGCCGTCGCGGTCGGCGCCGAGAAGCATGGAGCGTCTCCCGAGCTGCTCGATGCGGCCGACGCCCTGGTGCGAATTCCCATGCGCGGCAAGGCCAACTCGCTCAACGTCGCCGCTGCCGCTGCGGTCGTGCTCTTCGAGGCCGTGCGCCAGCGCCACGGCCGCGACGGCCGGCTCTGATCGAAGCGCTTTCACCCGCAGGGCCGGTCGGTCGTGCGCTGGGGCAGTGGTCAAGAGCACCCCTTGACCTGTGTCACCATGATCGGCATGCGCGTTGACCACGTCTCCTACGCAGCGGAGCACGACGGCCTCCATGCCACTGCTGAGCGGCTCGCCAAGCTGATCGGGGTGGCACCGGTCGACGGGGGGATCCACCCCCGCTTCGGCACGCGCAACGTGATCCTGCCGCTCGTCGGCGACCGCTATGTCGAGGTCGTCGAGGTGCTCGACCACCCCGCGTCGGACAAGGCCCCCTTCGGGCAGGCCGTCCGCCAGCGCTCCGAGGCCGGCGGCGGGTGGCTCGGCTGGGTGGTCCGCGTCGACGACATCTCCGCCATCGAGCGGCGCCTCGAGCGCAGCTCGGCCGAGGGCTACCGGCATACCCCTGACGGGCGTGAGTTGCGGTGGCGCCAACTGGGGGTCAAGGGACTGCTCTGCGACGCGCAGCTGCCGTTCTTCATCGAGTGGGCACCGGGCACGCCGCACCCCTCGACCGACGGCACCTCCGACGTCAGCCTGGCGGGGCTGACCATCGCCGGCGACCCCGACCGGGTTCGCAGCTGGCTCGGCGTCGACTCCGACTACACGCCCAACACGCTGCAGTTCTCCTTCGTCGCCCCGCGCGGCACCCCGGGCATCATGGCCGTCGACTTCCTCACTCCTGAGGGTCGGGTCACCGTCTGAGGCCGCTGCCGATGGCCGAGCCAGAGGTATGCCGGGTGCCCGCTCGGGCGCTCATGCTCTACGACGCCGACTGTGGGTTTTGCACGCGCACGGCGCGGTGGGTCGGCCGCCACCTGGCCGTCGACGTCGAGATCCGCCCCATGCAGTCACTGGACCTGGGGGCGTGGGGCGTCGACCCCGAGCGGGCCGCCCGGGAGATGCCCTTCGTCGACACCTCCGGACGGGTCAGCTATGGGCATCGCGCGTGGGCGGGCATCCTGCGCACCGGTGGGCCGCTGCTGCGCCCGGGTGGGGCCTTGCTCGGGTCGCGGGCCCTGGCTCCGCTGGCCGGTGCGGTCTATGAGTGGGTGGCGACGCACCGCCACCGGATGCCGGGCGGCACGCCCACGTGCGCACTCTCGAGCACGGCGGGTGCCGGCGAGTCAGGCGGCGCAGCAGCGGCATAGCCGCGCCTGGGGGTCGCTCTGGGCGTCGGGGTCCATCGGCGGCCCTCAGCAGCCGCGCACGCTCGTGAGGGCAAACCCCCGGGCAGAGAGCTCACGCAGGATCGTCTCCAGGGCGGTCACGGTTTGTGACCGGTCCCCGCCACCGTCATGCAGCAGGACGATCGAGCCGCTCCGGACCTGGGCCAGCACGGTGGCCGCGATCACCTCGGCTCCCGGCCGGGACCAGTCGGCCGGGTCCACGTCCCACAGCAGCTGACGCTCGCCACGAGCGGCGATCGCGGCGGCGACCCGGGTCGACGTGGCGCCGTAAGGCGGCCGGTCGCAGCGCAGCGGCCCGAGGACCCCCTCGGTCCGTTGCAGCTCGCCGTCGATCTGCTCGGTGCTCAGCAGCGTGAGGTCGGGGTGGTCCCACGTGTGGTTGACGATGACGTGTCCGCCCGCGCGGATCCTGCTGACGAGAGCCGGATTGGCAGCGGCCTGCTGACCGATCAGCGCGAAGGTCGCGCGGGCGTGATAGCGCGCGAGCAACTCGAGCACCTCAGGCGTGGCCGGGCCCGGGCCGTCGTCGAAGGTGAGGTAGACGACCACCCCCCCAACGGCGCGGGAGTGGTGGCGGTCGTCGGTGCCGTCGTGGCCGGTGCCCTCGTCGCACGCGTGGGTGAGGGAGTCGTCGTTGGTGTCGTCTGTGAGGATGCGCTCGGTGTGGCCGTCGTGGGCGACGCGGAGGCTGCCGGCGTCGGACCCGCGGTGGTGCTCGCCCCGGTCGAGGACTTGCCCGAACGTCCCTAAGTCGAGGCAGCATCGACGATCCCGGCCAGCCCGAAGAGGCTCAAGACCGCGAGGACGGATGCGACGCGCGCCCCGGTGGTGACGCGGGAACGGTTGGGGCGCAACGGCATACGGGCATGGCGAAGCGGCATGGCAAATCCTCGGGGGATGCGGGCCGGTCGGACCCGGGCGCGGGGGTGGCCCCTGGTCCACCCTCTGCTCCTCAGACGCCTCAGCAGCGCCCCGAGTTGAGTCGAGGGTCAGCCGAGCTCGTGACGATCTGACAGCCACGAGGCCGCGAGGCGTTTGGGGGCTCGAGCCAACCACGCATCCTCGATGAGCTCGCCCAGCTCGGCGCGGCTCAGCTGCCCGATCTCGCTCTCGCGCAACAGCACGGCACGATAGCCGTTGAAGTGACTCGTCGTGAAGCACGGTGAGGCGGGGTCCTGGACGAGGGCCTCCTTGGCCCCGAGGTCCGGCGTCCAGATGACCCAGACGTCGGGGAGCAGCTGACCTGCGGCGTCGACGGCGTCCTTGCGGGGGCCGCGAAAGCTCGCGAAGGCCTTGCCGCCCACCTGATAGGTCACCCGGGGCAGCTCGCCCTCCCAGGTCACGTCGGGGAGGCGGGTCGCCGCCGCGTGGAGGTCACCGATGCGCGCCCGTGCCTGCCTGCTCATCCTTCGAGGGTATGCCGGGCGCCCCGGCTGCGGGGTCGAACGGGTGGGGCGGGACCTGCTCAGGGGGCGTCGGCGAGGTGCTCCACCAGGCTCGCCGCGAGGCCGGTGTAGCTCGCCGGCGTGAGCGTCTGCAGCCGCGCCTCGACCTCGGCGGGCAGGCCGAGACCGGCGATGAACTCGCGCAGCTCAGGCTCGCCGATCCGTCGGCCCCTCGTCAGCTCCTTGAGTCGCTCGTAGGGATTGTCCATCCCCGAGATTCCTTGCGCGGCAAGGGCTCTCATCGCCGACTGGATCGGCTCGGCGAGGACCTCCCAGTTGGCGTCGAGGTCCTGAGCCATCCGCTCGGGCACCGCGTCGAGCCCGGCGAGGCCACGGCATACATTGTCGATCGCGAGCAGCGAGTGGCCGAAGGCCGTGCCGATGTTGCGCTGCATCGACGAGTCGGTGAGGTCGCGCTGCATGCGGCTCTCGACGAGCGTCGAGGCGAGCACGTCGAGCAGCGCGCACGAGACCTCGAGGTTGGCCTCGGCGTTTTCGAAGCGAATGGGGTTGACCTTGTGCGGCATGGTCGAGCTGCCGACCGTGCCCTGACCGCGCACTTGGGCGAAATAGCCCATCGAGATGTAGGTCCACACATCCTGGGCGAGCCCGTGGAGGATGCGATTGAAGCGGGCCACATCGGCATAGAGCTCGGCCTGCCAGTCGTGGCTCTCGATCTGAGTGGTCAGTGGATTCCATTGCAGCCCAAGGCTTTCCACAAACGCTCGCGAGGTGGCCTGCCAGTCGTGGTCGGGCACCGCGGCGAGGTGCGCGCCATAGGTGCCGGTCGCACCGTTGAGCTTGCCGAGGTATGCCGCGCCGCGCACCCGGGCAAGCTGGCGCTGCAAGCGCCAGGCCAGCACGGCCAGCTCCTTGCCGAGGGTCGTCGGCGTGGCCGGCTGACCGTGGGTGTGGGCGAGCATCGGCGTGGCGGCCTGGTCGCGAGCGAGGTCGGCGAGCTGAGCGACGAGCGCCTCGGCGCGCGGGCGCCAGACCTGCTCGACGGCCCCCTTGACCATGAGGGCATAGGCGAGGTTGTTGACGTCCTCGCTCGTGCAGGCGAAGTGGACGAGCTCGCCGATGCCCGCGTCGGCCGGATCGGGTGCGAGAGCGGCGAGGCGCTGCTTGAGGAAGTACTCGACGGCCTTGACGTCGTGCACCGTCACCCGCTCGATGTCGGCGAGGGCGGCGATCTCGGTCGCGCCGAAGTCGTCGACGACCTGACGCAGGGCGGTCTGCTCGGCGTCGGTCAGTGCGCGCACACCTGGCACCACGGCATGCGTCGTGAGGTGGATGAGCCACTCGACCTCGACGCGGACCCGCTCGCGGTTGAGCGCGGCCTCGGAGAGATGGTCGACCAACGGCGCCACCGTCGGCCGGTAGCGCCCGTCGAGTGCGCCGAGGGCAATGGGGGGCTCCAACTCACCGAGCGAGGGCATGGCGCCATCCTCCCAGATCGCGTCGGTCGGCCACGGCGTGTGTCAGCTGCCGAGGCGAGCGCCGGCTCGTGCGCCGAGCGCTCAGGCCGTGCGGCGGGTCACGAGCTGGCCCGGTCGAGGTCGCGCTGCAGCTCGGAGGCGAGGCCGCGGCAGGCCGCCTCGACCTCGGAGAGGCAGCGCTCGAAATCGGCGGTCCCGCCATACCAGGGGTCGTCCAGCTCGAGCGTGCCCGCAGCAACGGCCTCGGGGTCATATTCGCGCAGCAAACGGATCTTGGCCCGGTCGGCATCCGTGCGGGCGCCGCGCTGGAGAGCACGCACATGGCCCCGATCGGCAGCGAGGACGAGGTCATAGGACGCGAAGGTGCTCGCGTCGAATTGGCTTGCCCGGTGGGCAGATCCGTCATAGCCGTGGCGCTGCAGGACCGCCACCGTGCGGGGATCAGCGCCCTCGCCGATGTGCCAGTCGCCGATCCCCGCAGAGTCCACGTCGACCGAGTCGACGCCGGCCTCGTCGAGCAGGTGACGCAGGATGATCTCGGCCATCGGCGAGCGACAGATGTTGCCGCTGCAGATCATCGTCACCCGGGTCATGGGCCTATTCAATCGCGAGTCAACCACGAGGACGCGGTCGCGACGAATTCGGCCGGCAGCAAGGCACCAGCCCCGTCCGGGATGACCCCGAGCAGCGGCGCGCCGGCAGCGCGGGGCAGGTCGGTGAGGTTCTCGGTCATGGCGAGATCAGGCTGCTCGGGCGGATGCGGCCACGAGCCGACAAGCACTCCGACGAGTGGCAGCGACCGGGCGCGCAACGCCTCGGCGGTGAGCGCCGTGTGGTTGAGGGTGCCCAGGCCGGGCGCGCTGACGAGCACCACTCCGACGTCTTCGCCCCGGGCCTGCAGGTGCTGGGCGAGATCCGCCAGCGTGCCCCCAGCCGAGTCGAGCTCGACGAGCAGCCCCCCAGCGCCCTCGACGAGGATGGCGTCATGCGTGGCGCTCAGCAGGGCGATGCCTCGGGCGTGCTCGGCCACCGTCGGGAGCGGCACGCCCTCGCGGCGCGCGGCCGCCGCCGGTGCGAGCGGGTCGCGCAAGCGCACGCCCTCGTATGCCGTGACTCTCGCCGCTCCGTCGGCTGGCGGGCCGTCGTCCGGGGCGACACCGATCACGCCGGCGAGCCGGCATACCTCGTGCAGGTCACCTGGCTCGCCGGGCCCGACGCCCGTCTGCGCGGGCTTGACGACGGCGACGCGAAACCCGCGCTCTCGCAACGCAACAAGCAATGCGGCGGTGGCAATGGTCTTGCCGACACCCGTGGACGTGCCGGTGACGACGACGACGCGCGGCAGCGATCGCGGGTCAGTCACGGGTGATCTCGCCCAGCACGGCGCAGGCGTGGTCGAGCTGGGCGCTGCCGTGGTCGGCGTGGGCGGTGAGGCGCAGCCGTGAGGATCCGTCAGGGGTCGACGGCGGCCGGAAGCAACCGATCCGCAGCCCCTGGGCGCGCGCCACGTCGACAGCGGCCAGCGCTTCGAGCGGCCCGGGCATCATCCGCGAGAGCACTGCGCCAGCCGGCTGCTCGACCCCGCAGGCCTCGGCCAGCCGAGCTGCGTTGTCGCGCACCTGTTTTGGCAGTGCCGGCGACTCGTCGAGCACCGCGAGGGCGGCCAGGGCTGACCCAGCCGGCGCGGGCGCGAGCCCGGTGTCGTAGATGAAGGACCGTGCCGTGTTGACCAGGTGATCCCTCACGGCGCCATGCGCAAGGATCGCGCCGCCTTGTGCGCCAAGGGATTTCGACAGAGTAAGGGTCAGCACGACGTCTGGATGATCGGTGATGCCGAGCCCGGCGGCCAGCCCCTCGCCGCGGTCGCCAACCACCCCGAGCGCATGGGCCTCGTCGACGACGAGCACGGCGCCGTGAGCGCGGCATACCTCGACGAGATCTCCGAGCGGAGCGGCGTCACCGAGCACCGAATAGACCGACTCGACGACCACGAGCGCCCGCCCGCCGCGGCCTTGGGAGGCGAGCAACTCGCGCACGTGAGCGACGTCGTTGTGCCGGGCGATGGCGACCCTGGCCCGCGAGAGCCGGCTGGCGTCGACGAGCGAGGCGTGCACGTGGGCGTCGCTGACGACGAGGGTGTCGGCGTCGGTGAGGGCCGTGATCGCGGCGAGGTTGGCGGCATACCCCGTCGAGAAGACGAGCCCCGCAGGCGATCCGGTCAGCGCTGCGAGGGCCGCCTCCAGCTCGGCGTGCACCGGCAGGGTGCCCGTCACGAGGCGTGAGGCGCCCGCCCCGCCGCCGTATGCCGTGGCCGCCTCCACCGCCCCAGCGATGACCCGCGGGTGGTGGCGCAGGCCGAGGTAGTCGTTGCCGGCCAGGTCGAGCAATCCGGGCTCGCTGACCGTCGTCGAGCGGACCAGGCCGCGCTCGGCGCGGGTGCGGGAGGCGGCAGCCAGCCAGTCGAGGAACGCGGTCACGCCCGTGATCCTCTCACCCGCCCGGTGCGGAGCCCAGGGGGCTTCGCGAAAGTGTACTTGACAAGATGGAAAGTAATTGCCTAGGTTCGACTCATGCGAACCGGAGCATCTGATGATCAGGAGGCAGCGATGCACCCCACGTCCAATGCCCGCAAGGGCGAGCAGATCGAGCCGTTCACGGCGCAGCAGCGGGCAGGGATGCTCGCGTCCTTTGGTGTCGGCTGTGCGGCGATGGTCGTGGCCGCGCGCGGTGGGGCGGGCTCAGGTGCCGGCGCGGCGCTCGTCCTCCCCGCCACCATGTCCGCCGTCATGCTCGCGATGATCGCCGGGATGGCCGCCCAGCGTCGGGCCGGCCTCGGCCATCGCCGCGCGGGTCTGGCCCTGGGAGCCACCCTCGCCCTGCTCGGGATTGCGCTCGGCTGGATCGGGTGGAGCATGTCGCGTGAGCTGCCGGCGTGGCCGGCCGCGATCGGCGCGGCCCTGGTCGTCGCCCTCCCCGCCGTGATCCTCGCGGCCCGCATCCGGCGGCACGCCGATGTCTGACCAGCCGCGAACCCCGCCCGCCAGTGGCGACGAGCCCCTGGATGCGCCCAGTGCTGCCGAGGCGCGGGCACAGCTGGCGGCCGTCGGACGCGACGTCCTCATGACCGACGCCGACCGGCGTGTGCATGCGCTGTTCGCGGCCGGCGTGGGCCTGGCCGTCGCCATCGTGCTCGTGCTGTGCTGGTGGACCGCCACCAACGGCAACACGGCCGGCATGGCGTTGAGCCTCATCGGCTATGGCGTCGTCCTCGCCCTCATGTTCGTCGTCAAGGGCCGGGCGCGATCGATCCCGCGTGGCTTCGGCCGGGTCTACAACGCCGGCTTCGTCCCGACGATGACGCTGTATGCCGTCTCGATCGCCTGGATCTTCGGCCACCAGAGCCCGTGGCCGTCCGGCGGTGTCGTGGCTGCCCTGGCCATCATCACGGCGCTGCCCAGCCTCATCGCCGCGGTGGTCATCGCGCGGTTGGGTCGCGCATGAGTGCCGCCGAGGATGCCGCTACGGCCAGCGAGCGTGCGCCGCACGCGCGCTTCCGGCTCGACGAGGTCATCCACTCGCCGATCCGCTTCTCCATCGTCGCCGCGCTGGCCAAGGTCGACTCGGCCGAGTTTTCCGCGGTGCGCGATGCCGTGCAGGTGAGCGACTCGGTGCTCTCCAAGGCGGTCACGCTGCTCGAGCAGGCGGGCTATGTCGAGGTGAAGAAGGGCTACGTCGGCAAGCGTCCGCGCACGTGGCTCAAGCTCTCGCCCACAGGGGAGCAGGCCCTCGCCGGGCATCTGGCGGCGTTGCGCCAGATCGCCGAGGGCTGACCGCCGAAGTCTCGTGGCATCCCTCGGCCCCCCAGCCGGTTCGAGGTATTTCGCTACCTTCTCGCGGTAGCTGATTACCTCGAACCGGCGAGTTGCGTGAGGGGCGAGGCCTTCTCAGGTGCCAATGACGAGGTCTTCGCCATCGGCCAGGGTCGTGTGTCGCAGCCCCCTCGCATTGAGGAGGGCCTCGGCGGCGTCGGCTTCGGGCGTGCCGGCGTGGGGGACGATCCGCAGGTTGGTCAGGGCCAGGGTCGTGGCCGGCATCCGGGGCGAGTAGCCGGGCGGCAGCTCATCCGCAGGGTCCATGACCTCGATGCCGGCCAGATCGGGCGAGGTGATGCAGGCACCCGCTGAGTACCCGGCATACGTCAGGTGCGGGGAGTCCCGGAGGGCATGGGACAGCCCGGCAGCGGTGGCGGCGCGGGCGAGGACAAAGGCGTTGCCTCCGACGACCCACAGCAGGTCGACAGTGGCGAGTCGGCGTGCCAGGCCGGTGAGATCTCCCCAGAAATCCCGCAGGTCCAGCTCCGCGCTCGAGTAGCCGAGACGCTCCAGATCAGCGGTCTCGCGCGTCCAGTTGAGCCTGCGGTCCGGGAACGCGTCCAGGGCGTTGAGGATGATCGCTGCCTGCCCGCCGGTGGTGGCCAGGGTGTCGGCGCGTGCGCCAAGACGGTAGGAGCTCAGGTAGATCCGCACGCCTGCGAGGCTAGAGCGGACGTAGCGAGCCGCGCCTGGGAAATACCCGGTTCGAGGTATTCCGCTACCTTCTGGTGGTAGCCGAAGACCTCGAACGGGCAGCGGCGGCAGGAGGGAGAGCCAGGGTCACGCGGCGGTCAAGGACTGGCCGCGTTGCACCAAGGCACCCATGAGGTCACCGACCGCCTGGTCAAGCTCGCCCTCGACGAGCAGGTCACCGGCAAAGGCGGCCGGGCCACCCGGCACGCCGACGGTCTCCTCCAATGGCGCGGCGCCAGCCACCCGCAACACCCGCACGGCGTCCTCGCGCGCCCAGCGGGCGGCATACGGACTCATGCTCGCGCCCAGCACTGCAGCGGGCTTGCCGGCGATGACCGAGGCGCCGCGCGGCCGCGACACCCAGTCGATGGCGTTCTTGAGCGCGGACGGCAGCGACCCGTTGTATTCCGGCGTCACGACGACCAGAGCGTCGGCGCGCTCGACGGCGGCGCGCAGGGCGACGGCAGCGGCCGGTGGCGCGTCGGTGTCGAGGTCCTGGTCGTAGTGCGGGAGGTCGGCCAAGCCCTCCCAGATCGCCGCATCGGTGTCAGCTGCCAGGTGGCGCAGCGCGACGGCGGCGAGGCGGCGGTTAAGTGAGTCGGCGCGCAGGCTGCCGACGAGGAGCAGGACGTGCATGGGGAAACGCTCTCTCACTTATGTTTCGACATCATGAATTTGATGTGTCAACCATAACGCGGGCGAGATATTCCCGGGAGGCGTCCGAGCTCAGCCCCCGTGGACGGCGCGGACCGCGCCGACGAGCGCGCGCGTCACCGTGGCGAGATCGTCTGGTGTGGTGACATAGGGGGGCATCGTGTAGACGAGATCGCGGAAGGGCCGCACCCAGACGCCGTGCTCGATGGCGTAGGCCGCGACCTCGCTCACGCGCACGGGCTCGCGCAGCTGGATGACCCCGACACCACCCCGCACGCGGACGTCGGCGACCGAGCCCAGCGCGCGGGCCGGTGCGAGGCCGGCCTCCAGCCCCCGCTCGAGACCTGCAACCTGTGCGCGGAAATTGTTGCGTGCCAACAGATCGAGGCTCGCGCCAGCGATGGCACAGGCCAGTGGATTGGCCATGAAGGTCGGCCCGTGCATGAGCCCCCCCGCCTCGCCGCCGCTGACCCGGCGGGCCGCGTCGGCACTGCAAAGCACCGCCGCCAAGGTGAGATAGCCGCCGGTCAGCGCCTTTCCGACACACATGACATCCGGCACGACGCCGCACTGCTCAGCGGCCCACATCGTGCCGCCACCGGTGCGGCCGAAGCCGGTCGCGATCTCGTCGAAGATCACCAGTGCCCCATGCTCGCGAGCCAGCCCGGCCAGCACCCGCACCACGGCGGGGTCGTGGAAGGTCATCCCCCCGGCCCCCTGGAGCACCGGCTCGAGGATGACCGCGGCGATGTCGTCGGCGTGGGCGGCATACAGCTCGCGGGTGGCGCGCTCCCAAGCGGTGAGGTCCGCGCCGGGCGGGGGCGGGTGCGGCGCGAAGACCTGCTCGGGGAGTATGCCGCGGAAGAGCGAGTGCATCCCCCCGACCGGGTCGGTGACCGACATCGGCGAGAAGGTGTCGCCGTGATAGCCGCCCCGGATGGTGAAGAAGCGGGTGCGCGGCCGGCCCTCGGCGACGTGCACCTGCAGGGCCATCTTCATCGCGACCTCGACCGACACCGAGCCCGAATCGGCGAAGAAGACATGCTCGAGGGTCGGCTGCGCGAGGTCGCCGGGCACGCGGGGCGCGAGCTCGATCAGCTTGCGCGCCAACGAGATTGCCGGCTCGTGAGTGAGCCCGCCGAACATCACGTGCGACATCCGCTCGAGCTGGCCGCGGGCGGCGGCGTCGAGCTCGGGCACGGCATACCCGTGAATCGCGCACCACCACGAGGACATCGCGTCGATGCACTCGCGTGTCTCGCCGCCGGGCAGTCGCAGCCGCAGCCGCACGCCCGCGGCCGACTCGACGAGATAGGGCTGGGAGGGCGCAAGCGCCGACGAATAGGGATGCCACACGTGGTCCCGGTCGAAGCCGAGCAGCTCTGATAGCCCCGCCAGATCAGCCGGCCCGGACGTCGCGGACGCGACCTCGTGCAGCGCCCCGGCGGCTTCGCTCACGCGGGCGCCCACGTCGAGCGGGTCGTCTCCCCGTGCTCGGCGCAGCGGGCTGTCCAGTCGCCGGGGGTCACCTGGACGACCATCCGGCGGCGGCACTGCGGGCAATAGCGCGGCGGCTCGAGCTCAAGGGCACGCCGGCAGGCGGCATGGTCACCCTCGGTCAGAGATGTGCCGCACCGCGGACAGAACGCGCCGGGCACCGATGAGACCGCCATCAGAAGGTGTCCGAGAGCGCCTTGATCGGCATCTTCAGCTCGTCGAGCAGGGCGAGGTCGTCCTTGGGGTCGCGCCCG
Organism: uncultured Intrasporangiaceae bacterium; assembly: GCA_964558825.1. Classification (GTDB taxonomy): domain Bacteria; phylum Actinomycetota; class Actinomycetes; order Actinomycetales; family Dermatophilaceae; genus Phosphoribacter. Next base: position 4,064 of record CAZLGB010000017.1, on the reverse strand, counting down.
AGGGTCGTGAGGTAGTTGCCGACGATGACGGCGTTGATGCCGCCGAGCAGGCCATCGCGGGTGCCGAGGTCACCGAGCGTGAGCTCGCGGCCACCGGCATACCGCAGGATCGTGCGCGGGAGGGCGAGGCGGAAGGCGGCGATGCAGCGCAACGCGTCATTGGTCGCCATGACCGGCAGGTCGCCGAAGGGCGTGCCCGGGCGCGGGTTGAGGAAGTTGAGCGGCACCTCGTGCGGCTCCAATTCGCCAAGCTGGTCGGCCAATTCGGCGCGCTGCTCGAGCGACTCGCCCATGCCGACGAGACCTCCGCAGCACAGCTCCATGCCGGTCGACTTGATCATCTGGCAGGTCTCCCAGCGCTCGTCCCACGTGTGGGTGGTGACGACGTGGGGGAAGAACGAGCGCCCGGCCTCGAGGTTGTGGTTGTAGCGGTGGATGCCCATGTCGGACAGCTCCTGCGCCTGCTCTGGCGTGAGGATGCCGATCGACGCGGCCACGTGGATGTCGACGCTCTCGCGGATCGCGGCAATGGCCTGGCGCATCTGTTCCATGAGCTTGGCGTCGGGGCCGCGCACCGCTGCGACGATGCAGAACTCGCTCGCGCCCGTGTCGCGGGTGAGCTTGGCGGCGCGCACCAGCTCGGGGATGTTGAGCCACACCGAGCGCACCGGCGAGGTGAACTGCCCCGACTGCGAGCAGAAGTGGCAGTCCTCCGGGCAGCCTCCGGTCTTGAGGCTGATGATGCCCTCGACCTCGACCTCAGGCCCCATGAAGCGCATCCGCACCTCGTGGGCGATCGCCAGCAGCTCGGGCAGCTGCTCGTCATTCGTGCGCAGCACCTGCAGGATCTGGTCATAGCCGAGCCGCTCGCCGCGCCCGAGCACCTGCTCGCGCGCCACCTGGAGGATGTCGGTCGCCACTGCTTCAGCCGTCATGACCCCGATTCTTCCGTATGCCGCCCTCCCGCACGTCCCGGGCATAGGTCCCGTCCGCCTCCGCCCGTCGGCCGCGTCGTCGGCCGATCAGCCGTGGCCGAGTGGGTCGCCTGTCGCCGGGTGGCCCGGGCGCCAGGTGGACTGCCTGGCGCCCGGTGGTATTACCCGGCGGTCTCTGCTCTCCTTGGGGCGAAGGGTCATCTCCTGGAGGTCCGCCATGCCCAGCCCCGTCACCCGCCTCAGCCCCTCCCGCCCACCAACCCGAGCGGTCGCTGCCCGGGCGCTGGCCCGGCCGGCCACCATCGCCGACGTCGACTGGGACGCGCTCGTGGCCGGTCCGGTTACCCCCTCGCCGGCCGCCTGGTCCGAGCAGGTCCTCTACTTCCTGCTCGTCGACCGCTTCTCCGATGCCCAGGAGGCCGGCTGCCGTGACCTCGACGGCCGGCAGCTGCCCGGCAGCACCCCGTTGCTCACCCCAGCGGAGCACGGCAACGCGGTGACGACCGACGCCGACGCTGCCGCCTGGCGGGCGGCTGGAGCGAGCTGGGTCGGGGGGACCCTCGCCGGGGTGCGCTCCAAGCTCGGCTATCTGTCCCGGCTCGGCGTGACCGCCCTGTGGATCAGCCCGGTGCTGCGCCAGCGGCCCGAGCGTGCTGACTATCACGGCTATGCCATCCAGGACTTCCTCCAGGTCGACCCGCGCTTCGGCACCGAGGACGACCTCGTCGGGCTCGTCCGCGACGCCCATGGCGCCGGCATCCGCGTGATCCTCGACGTCATCCTCAACCACACCGGTGACACCTTCGCCTACGCGCCCGGCGAGGACCGGCCCTGGGACGGCATACCTCGGCGGGTCGCCGGATGGCGCGACGCCAGCGGGGACCCGGCGCTGCCCTTCCCGACCCCCACGGCCGACGCCGACGCCGCCGTCTGGCCGCGCGAGCTGCAGGCCGACGGGGTCTACACCTGCCAGGGGATGATCACCCGCTGGGACGACAATCCCGAATACCGGCGCGGCGACTTCTTCGGACTCAAGGACGTGTGGCACGGGGACGGCGACCTCGACGCCTACCAGCCCAGCGATGCGCTGCGCACTCTCACTGCGGCATATCAGTATTGGCTCGCCAAGGCCGACCTCGACGGCATGCGGGTCGACACCGTCAAGCACATGGATCCAGGAGCGACCCGCTTCTTCGCCAGCGCCATGCACGAGTTCGGGCGGCGCATCGGCAAGCACAACGTCCACCTCGTCGGTGAGATCACCGGGCCGCGGGGATTCGCGATGGACATCATGGAGCTCACCGGGCTCAACGCAGCGCTGGGGCTGGCCGACCTGCAGGGCAAGCTCGAGGGCGCGGCGACGGGATGGGGTGATCCCGCGGACTACTTCGAGCTCTTCCGCAACTCCTCGCTCGTCGGGCAGGGCACCCACACGTGGTTCGGGGAGCGGGTCGTCACGTCCATTGACGACCACGACCAGGTCCGCAAGGGCGATGCCAAGAGTCGGCTCGCGGCGACCGCGGTGGGGCGTGAGTTGGCCTTCGCGGCGCTCGCGATGAACGTGCTCACGCTCGGGCTGCCGTGCGTCTACTACGGCAGCGAGCAGGCTTTCGACGGGCAGGGTGGCAACGACCGCTACATCCGCGAGTCGATGTTCGGCGGCGCCTTCGGGGCTTTCCGCAGCCGCGACCGGCATTGCTTCGACGAGTCGCACCCGACGTATGCCGCCCTTGCCCGCCTGCTCGCCGTGCGTCGGCAGCTGCCGGTGCTGCGCTTCGGACGCCAATACCTGCGGCCGATCTCCGGCGACGGCGTCGGCTTCGGCCTGCCGCGGCGGCTCGGGGACGGCCGGATGACCTCGGTCGTCGCGTGGAGCCGCATGCTCAATGACGAGGAGGTCGTCTGCGCCATCAACACCGACACGGTGGCGCCACGCACGGCATGGGTCACCGTCGACGCCCAGATCCATCGGGCGACAACGGAATTCGACTATCTCTTCGTCTCCGACGGGACGGCTCCCGCGCTGGCTCCGGTCGAATCGCGCAACGGCCGCGCAGTCCTCGTGACGGTCCCGCCGGCGGGCTGCGTCATCCTCACGGCTGGGGGCTGAGGCTCGAGTCGAGCTGCCGGCCCGCCCACGGTGGTGGCGGCAGCTCGACGACCCGGTCGAAGCCCTCGACGCCGTCCGGCCGGTGACTGACCATGACGACGGTGCGCCCGGCGAAGGCCGCGCGCAGGTCGGCGAGCACGGCCACCGCCGTCGCGTGGTCGAGGTGGGCGACCGGCTCGTCGAGCAGGACCACCGGACGGCCGGACAGGTGCGCGCGAGCGAGTGCGAGCCGGGTGCGCTCACCCCCGCTGATGCCGCGCCCGCCGGTGCCGAGCATGGTGTCCAGGCCGTCGGGGAGGGCGTCGGACCACCGGCCCAGGCCGGCCGCTCGCAGCGCCGCTCGCAGCTCGTCGTCGCGCGCCTCCGGCCGGGCGAGGCGCAGGTTCTCGCGCAGCGACGAGGCGAAGACGTGGGGCTCGTCGTCGACGACGGCGATCAGGGCCCGCACCTGCTCCAGCGGCAGCGTCGTCACGTCGATCCCCCCGAGCCGGTAGCTCCCCGCCGCCGGATCCAGCTGGCGGGCCAGCACGGCGAGCAGGGTCGACTTGCCGCAACCGTTGGCGCCGGTGAGGACGAGGTGTTCCCCGGCGGCGATGTCGAGGCTCACCGGAGCGAGGTCGTATGCCGTCTCCGCCGCGACCGGCGCAGGTCCAGCCGCGGGTCCTGGCTCGTACTCGGAGCCGGATCCAGCCTCGGGGTCTGCCGCCGGTCGCCACCGTGCCGCGACATCGACCAGCTCAATGTCCACCCCAGCCTGCCCACGACCGCCCCCATGGCCGGGTCGAGGTATTCCGCTACCGCCAGAGGGTCGTGGATTACCTCGACCCGGCTGGGCCACGGCGGGAGGTTGGTCGAGCAGCTCGCGCAGCCGGCGCTCACTGGCCCGGGCTCGCGCCCAGGCGCCCATCGCGTCGGGCAGCCCGACGAGGGCATCGCCGACGGCCAGCGGGGCCAGGACGACGACCGCGGCCACGGAGTCGGCCAGCCCGACCGTGATGGCCCACTGCGCGACGAGGGCG